>CALXFW010000075.1 GCA_944387685.1 uncultured Oscillospiraceae bacterium | reverse complement strand
CGGAAAAAGAGGTAGCTTATATGTCTGAAATGACCCAATCTTCTTATCACATTCATATCTCATCGAAACACCGCTGGCTTCAGCTGAACCTGAAGGAGGTCTGGCAGTACCGGGACCTGATTTATCTGTTTACCAAGCGGAATTTCGTGGTGTCCTATAAGCAGACCATTCTGGGCCCCGCCTGGATTTTCCTGACCCCACTGTTCAGCAGCATTGTGCAGGCCTTTGTCTTTGGCGGAATTGCGGGAATTGAAACGGACGGTGTTCCCATGCTGCTGTTTTACCTGTGCAGCAATGCAGTCTGGACATTCTTCTCTACCTGCCTGACAAACAATGCCGGCACCTTTACGGAGAATGCCTATGTGTTTGGAAAGGTCTACTTTCCCCGGCTGACCACGCCTATCTCCAATATACTGTCCTGCGCCATTCGCTTTGGCATTCAGATGATTCTGGTGCTGCTGTTTATGATTTATTTCCTGATCCGTGGCGAGGTGTTCCCTCACTGGGCTGCCTGGCTGCTGATTCCGCTGGAATTGGTGCATTTGGGAATCCTGGGCATGGGCTGCGGCATTATCGTATCCAGCATGACCACCAAGTATCGGGACCTGGGTGTCCTGGTGGGATTCGGTGTCTCTTTGTGGATGTATCTGACACCCATTGTATACCCTCTGTCCATTGCGGCGGAAGGGTGGATGAAGACCCTGCTTCTGATCAATCCTGTGACTGTACCAGTGGAAATCATCCGCTATGCCGTGTTGGGTAAGGGGACTTTCCTGTGGGGCTACTACGGTTTGTCGTGGATGCTTACCCTTGCAGTGGCCATCCTGGGCATTATGATTTTCAACAAGGTTGAGCGGACCTTCATGGATACGGTGTAAGGAGAGCGGAATATGTGCAAGGAACAGAATCGGGAAGTTGCCATTCGGCTTTCCGGAATCAAGAAGAAATATAAGCTGGGTCAGATCGGCGGCGGGACTTTGACGGCGGACCTGCAGAGCTGGTGGGCCCGGGTGCGGGGAAAGGAAGACCCCAACGTGGCCATCGGCGTGGATCAGCGGCTGATTGGCCAGACCTTCATGGCCCTGAACGGCATTGACCTGACGGTGTACAAGGGAGAGGCTCTGGGCATCATCGGGGGAAACGGCGCCGGCAAAAGCACCATGCTGAAGCTGCTGTGCCGGGTGACGGCTCCCACTGAGGGAGAAATCGATATTTACGGCCGGATTGCCTCCATGCTGGAGGTAGGCACCGGATTCAACGGAGAGATGACCGGCCGGGAAAATATCTATATGAACGGCACCATTCTGGGCATGACCAAGGCGGAGATCGACGCCAAGATGGAGGACATCATTGAGTTCTCCGAAGTCCGTGATTTTATCGACACCCCGGTGAAGCGGTATTCCAGCGGTATGTTTGTGAAACTTGCCTTCTCCGTGGCGGCCCACCTGGACAGCGAGATCATGATTATGGACGAGGTGCTGGCTGTGGGCGACATGGCTTTCCAGAAAAAATGTCTGGACAAAATGCGGGACGCTGCCAAGAAGGATGGCCGGACAGTTCTCTACGTCAGCCACAACATGAACACCATCCGCCGGCTCTGTGACCGGTGCATCGTCATGGACAAGGGAAAGATTATTTTCCAGGGAGATGTGGACGACGCCATTGAAATCTATATGAACAGTTCCCACAGCGCCTGGTCGGAAAATCAGACGGAGTTTGATCTGCGGGAGTCGGATTGCCGCTCTCCCTATACCGACGGAAACGCCCGGATTACCTACCTGAAGCTTCTGGGCAAGGACAGCGCCCTGTTCCCAGCGGGAGATGCTCTGCGTTTGGGTCTGCGGGTGGAGACCAAGCGGGTGTACAAGGACCTGAAGCTCCGCATTGAGGTCCGCTACAGCGATGATTCCCCGGTGGGGACCATGCCCTGCGTCTCCCTGGGACGGTTTTCGGCAGGGGAGTCCCGGGAGCTGGAGGTCAGTTTCCTGCCCCAGGGATTGACCAACGGAAGATTCCGGGTGGATATGGTGCTGTTTGAAACCGACGACTTTGGCAACAGCTTCGACCAGGAGCTGCTGCTGCCCGCTTTCTATTTTGAGGTGCAGGAGCGGGAGGAGATTGTGTGGAATCAGGCCAACTGGGGGCACATCCGCTTCCCCCAGGCGGCAGTAAAGCCCTGGAATGCGGAGAAAGGATGCTCATGAAAAAAATCCGTGTGGCGTTTGTGAATCACAGTCTGGTATGCGGCGGAGCGGAGAAGGCGCTGTTTGATCTGATCCGCCTGCTGGACAAGGAACGGTTTGAGGTGTGCCTTTTTGTCCAGGAGCCGGGCCATGAATGGGATAAAAAATTCTGGGATGCCGGAATCCCGGTGGTGTATGACTATACCTGCCGCAAAGCAACCTGGAACCCGGTTCAGAAACTGGGGAATCTGGTTAAGAAGCGGCGGATTGCCCGGGCGTACCAGGCGGATGGGGAAGGACTGCTGGAGGTTTGCCTGCCGTTTCAGCCGGATGTGGTGGTGTCCTATAATGTGTGGATCCATGAACGGATGGTATTCGTCCGGGGCGCAAAGACTGTGAAATACATCCATGGCGACCCCGGAACCAACCCGGACTATCGCCAGGAAGCGGTGGAGCACCGGGAACTGCTGTCCCGGTTTGACCGGATCGTGTGCGTCTCTCAGCCGGCTATGGATGCCTTTCAGGAATTGAGCGGCCTGAGGGATACGGTGGAGCTTCACTACAACCCCATGGACAGCCAGGCGGTTCTGCGCCTGTCCAAGGAGCCGGTGGACCTGCCGGAAGATGCCCCTCTGGTCTGCGCCGTTGGCCGGCTCTCTGCGGAGAAGGGCTTTGAGCGGCTGATTGTGATTCATAAACGCCTGCTGGAGCAGGGGATTTTCCACAGGCTGGTGATTGTGGGGGATGGGCCGGACCGGGATTTCCTCCGCCGTCTGGTGAACGCCACCGAGACGCAGGATACGGTGATTCTGGCAGGATATCAGGAAAACCCATACCCTTATATGCAGCACAGCCGCTTCCTGGTGAACGCTTCCTTTACGGAGGGCCTGCCGGTGATTGCCATGGAGGCCATGAACCTGGGGGTGCCCATTGTGGCGCCGGTGCCTTCCGTGGCGGAGGCCTTTGGTGAAGAACCCTGCGGCCTGATCACCGCCAACGATAACGCCAGCCTGGAGGCGGGTATCCGGACCATGCTGACGGATGAAGGGGTCTATGCTCAGGCAAAGGCAGCGGCCCAGAGACGCAGTGCGTTTTTTGATGGACACAGAATGGTTCGGGAAATTGAGCAGATGCTTCAGTCACTTGCGGATCAGCCGTAAGGGGAGGAAAAGACATGGCGCAGATCAGTGTGATTGTAGGAGTCTACAAAATGCCCCAGTTTTTGCCCCGGTGCATTGAGGGTATTCTGGGACAGACCTTCCGGGACCTGGAATTGATTTTGGTGGATGACGGCAGCCCGGATAACTGCGGAGAAATCTGCGACGAATATGCCCGGAAGGATAGCCGGGTTCACGTGATCCACCAAAAAAATGCCGGAATCTGCGCTGCCCGGAACGCGGGGCTGGACTGGGTGTTTGCCAACAGCAGCAGCCGGTGGATTTTCTTTCACGACAATGATGACTGGATTCATCCCCAGACCCTGGAGCGTCTGCGGGAAGCGGCGCTGGAAAAGAATGCGCACATTGCCGTCTGCGGCTATCAGGAAACCACCGGTGATGACCCGGTGATTCAGCCGGAGCAGCTTGTGCCGGTTTCCCGGACGCCGAAGGATTTCTATATGCACAATTTTGTCAATGCTACGGTCTGCTGGGGGAAGCTTTACCGCAGGGCGTGCTTTGACGGCAGACGATATCCCCCCGGGAAATACATCGAGGACGAGTTCTTGACCTATCGGCTGCTGTTCTCTGGACCTGTACTGGCGGTTATCCCGGCGCCGTTGTATGCCTATTTCGTGAATCCGGCAGGCATCAGCAAAAAGACCTGGGTGCCGAAACGTCTGGATGCCTGGGAAGCGTACGATCAGCAGATTGCCTTCTTCCAGGAAATGGGAGATATGGAGCTGGTGCATTTCCGCTACAGGGGTTACCTGGAGGGTACTGCGGAATACCTGAAGGCTGTGCGTCAGGCGGACAACCGGAGGGAGCTGGCAAAGTATGACAGACAGATTGTCAAAAAACTTCGCCGCCTGATCCGGACTATGTGGAAATTGGGATATATTTCCTTCTGGAGCGACTATGACATTCTCTACCAGGCCAGCTCTCTGGGGACCCGGCTGTATCGGCTGTACCTGGAATGGAAAGCGAAACGAGGTGGGTCGGACGAATGCCAGCCATCAGCGTAATTGTGCCGGTATACAAGGCAGAAGCGTACCTGGAAAGCTGCATTCAGAGTGTCCTGAATCAGACCTTCCCGGATTGGGAACTGATTCTGGTGGATGACGGCAGCCCGGACTGCTGCGGCGCCCTCTGTGACGCGTATGCTCAGAGGGATTCCCGGATTCGGGCGCTGCACCAGTCCAATCAGGGACAGGCAGCCGCCCGGAACCAGGGCCTTTCCATAGCCCGGGGGGATTGGGTCAGCTTCGTGGACAGCGACGATCTGATTCACCCGCAGATGCTTCAGCGGCTGTATCAAGCCGTTTCCGAGTCCGGTGCGCCGGTGAGTATGTGCCGGATGCTGGAGGCGGCCCAGCTGCCGGAATCCTTTTTTTCGGTGGACGAGCCGTCCTGGGAAACTCTGACCATGGATGAGAAAACCCTGGCCGCTTTGTATGACCGGGACGAATACCCCGGATGGGTGGCCTGTGCCAAGCTGATCCGGCGGGAGCTGATTCTTTCCTATCCCTTTCGGGAGGGGCGGGTTTATGAGGATAACGAGGCGGTTTGCCGCTGGCTGTACCAGGCAGGGCGGCTGGCCCGGCTTCCTGACCGGCTGTATTTTTACCGCACCAATCCGGAGAGCACCACCAAGGCGGCGTATTCTCTGAAGCAGCTGGACTATCTGTGGGCGCTGGAGAGCATTCTCTCCTTTTGGGGCCAGGTGGGATACGCTTCCATGAGGGAACGGTTTGCGGAGCGGTATGTGCAGGCGGTTTCCGGCGCCATTCGGGGTACCCGTCAGATTCTGAACCGCCCGGACATTGCCCGGAAGGTGGAGCGGTCTGCCAGACGCTTTCTGAAGAGGGAAGGAATCTCTCTGACAAAACCGCAGTTTGAGCTGCTTTTGGATACGGCCCATCCCCGGCTGATTTGCTGGTATTGGCCCTTGGAAGGGTGCCTGCGCACGTTCCGGGAGAAAGGGGTCCGTGCCCTGCTGGGCAAAATCCGGGAACAGCTGAGAGGAGAACGCCCATGAGCATTCCCAAAATCATTCACTATTGCTGGTTCGGAGGCAAGCCCAAGCCGCCTATGGCCCAAGCCTGTCTGCGCAGCTGGAAAAAATATTGCCCGGATTATGAAATCCGGGAATGGAACGAGACCAATTTCGACCTGACCCAGGTACCTCCCTATGTCCGGCAGGCCTATGAGACCGGACGCTGGGCCTTTGTTACCGACTATGTCCGGCTGCGGGCGCTGACAGAGGTGGGCGGGATTTATCTGGATACGGATGTGGAAGTTGTGCGCCCACTGGATGGGTTTTTGCACCATGAGGCGTTTGCGGGCTTTGAGCATATTCAGAGGGTTCAGACCGGTGTGCTTGCCTGCCGGAAGGGATTTCCCCTGTTTCAGGAATTCCTGGCTTATTATGACACAGCCCAATTCCGCAGGCCGGACGGAACGCTGGATACCACCACCAACGTGGAGGTCCTGACGCAGCTGTGCCGGAGCAGGGGATTGGTTTTCAACGATGCCTTTCAGGTGGTGGACGGGCTTGCGGTTTATCCCCGGGAGGTGTTCTGCCCGGTGGACTTTGATACCAGGAAACTGAAAAAAACAAAAAAAACCGTTACCATTCACTGGTTTTCCGGCAGCTGGCAGACAGAGGAAGAACTTCAGATTATTGCGCAGGAAAAGCAGCAGCGTCACCGGGAACGGATGAGCGCCATTCGCTGCGCCGTGGGGAGCAGGCTGTTCGGCCCATCCGGATATGAAAAACTGAAATCTTTGTTCAGAAGGAAATAAAGAGGGGAGGTGAGGGAATGCCGAATATCAGCGTGATTGTTCCGGTATATAAGGTGGAGCCCTATATCCACAGATGTGTGGACAGCATTCTGAATCAGACCTGCCGGGATTTCGATTTGATCCTGGTGGATGACGGCAGTCCCGACACCTGCGGTCAGATCTGCGACGAGTATGCCGGGAAGGATGGGCGGATTCATGTGATCCACCAGAAGAATGGAGGATTGTCCGCCGCCAGAAACAGCGGCATTGATTGGGCGTTTGCAAACAGTGACAGCCGATGGCTGGCCTTTGTGGACAGCGACGACTGGGTGCATCCGGAATTTTTGCAGACCCTTTATGACGCGGCGGAGCAGACCATGTGCCGCATCAGTGCCTGCGGCCTGTTTCGGACTGGAGGGGAGCCGCTTCCCCCGGACCCGGAGGAGACCCCTGTCCGTATGTCGGCGGATGATTACTACTGCGGGCAGACCCACGAGGGCCTGACGGCGGTGGCATGGAATAAGCTTTACCACAAGTCTCTGTTTAAGACCCTGCGTTATCCGATTGGAAAGCTCCATGAAGACGAGTTTACCACATACCGGGCGATTTATCAGGCAGGGTATATCGGTGTGGTTTCTGCCCGACGATATGCCTATTACCAGAATCCAAAGGGAATCATGCGCTCAGACTGGAGCCCCCGGCGGATGGATGTGCTGGAGGCTTTTGAGGAGCAGATTGCCTTTGCCCGGGAGAGTGGGAACGAACGGCTGCTGTATAAGGCGTCGGAACAGTATCTCTACGGGGTATACGATCAGCTTGTCAAGTCTGAGGTTATCTACCGCAAGGAGCTGCGCCGGAAGCTCCGCTTTGCCCTGCGGCTGGGAAGGGAGACCGGGCGCTTCCCTTGGAAGCGGGAGTATCTGTGGGCTTACGAGCAGGCGTATCCCGTCAAGCTCCTGTGGTGGCTGGTGGGTCGATTGAATGGAAACGTGTGAGGAAGCTATGGACAAAACCATTTCCGTGATTATTCCGGTTTACAATGTGGAGCCCTTTCTGCCCCAATGCCTGGACAGCGTGATCCGGCAGGATTACCCAGACCTGGAAATTTTGGTGGTAGACGATGGCTCTACGGATTTATCCGGCAGAATCTGCGACGAATATGCCTGCCGGGACCCTCGGATTCGGGTGATTCATCAGACGAACCAGGGGGCCGGGGCGGCAAAGAATGCCGGGCTCCGGGCCGCTTCGGGGACATACCTTGCGTTTGTGGACAGCGATGACTTTCTGGAACCCCAGGCATACCGCTATATGCTGGAAACCATGTGCTCCGAAGGGGCGGATATGGCGCAGTTCTCGTTCCGGGATGTATACCGGAACCGGACGGAGGACCAGCTGCTGCCTCCCGGACGGCAGGTGGTGGAGGGAAAGGACTATCTTGCCCGCTTCCCCAAGGACTGGTCCTGCGCCCTGCTCTGGAACAAGCTTTACCGGCGGAAGCTGTTTGACGGTGTCTTCTTCCCGGAGGGGCGGAAGATCGACGATGAATTTTTCACCTACCAGGCCTTGCTGAAGCCCTGCCGCGTGGTGCTGGACGACAGAATCGTCTACAACTACCGCAAGCGGGCATCCAGCGTGATGAGCCGTCCGGATGCGGCGGACCAGAGAATCCGGGACAGCCTGGATGCGGTGGCGGCCCGGCGGGAGAAGGTACTGGCGGTTTACCCGGAGCTGCGGCGGACGTTTGACGAAAATTATCTGGATGCCCTATGGTACTTGTCCGGAAACTACGGCTGTACGGAAGAGACCATTCTGCGGCTGAAAAGCTGCCTGAGGACCTACCTGCGTACGCCGGGAAATTCCATTCCCCCGAGATATCTGTGGCCCATGCTGTGGAGGCTGTATTTTGGCAATGCCCGCAAAATGGCCCGGGCCTGCAGCAGGAAAGCGCCGCAGGAAGCAGGGGAAGACCTGTTTGCGTGAGGGGAGGAGGAAAGAACTTGATTCAGCGAATAAAAAAGACCCCTGCATTTTATGGGGCGGCCTGGGCGCTGGGGGCTGGCGCCTTGATTCATCTGTTCGGTTTGGTCAATGTACTGCACAACCATGACAATATTTGGCAGCAGACCTCCGGCTATGGAGCCGGTGTGGAGCTGGGACGATGGATGCTCTCACTGATGGGGGACGCCATGGAGAAGCTGGGGTTCGGGTATAATCTGCCCCAGGTAAATGGGCTGCTGTATCTGGCCATGCTGGCATGCGCAGCCGGGCTGGCAGTCTCCTTCCTCCGGGTTCGGGGAAAGGCCTCCGCCGCCATGATCGGAATTCTGTTCGTGGTGTTCCCTTCGGTAACGGCGGTGCTGTTTTATAAGTTTACAACGTTCTATTATGGGATTGCCGTATTTTTGGCAGTTCTGGCAGCCTGGCTCCTCTTCACCGGAAACCGGTGGCGTATTCTTCTGTCGGCGCTGTGCGTTGCCTGCTCTATGGGAATTTATCAGGCGTATGCCCCCCTGACCATCTCGCTGGTGGTACTGCGGCTGCTGAAGGATACCCTGACCCGGGAGGAGCCTGTCTCCGGAGAAATCCGCCAGGGCCTGCGGGCGTGTGCGGCTCTGATTCTGGGCGTGGTGCTGTACTTCGCTGGACTGAAAGCGGCGCTGATTCTGTACCACGCGCAGCTGAGCACCTATCAGGGCGTTGACCAGATGGGCCAGATTTCTCTGGGAGAGCTGCCTGCACTGCTGGTGCAGACCTATCGGGCGGTTTTCCTGCTGCCTTTGGAAGATTATGGAAGAATTGCCGGCACACCGCTGCTGCGCCTGCTTTATGGATTGCTGGAGCTGCTCTCGTTGGGAATGCTGGCTGTTTTGGCGGCCCGGAGGAAGGACAGGCTTCGCCTGCTGGTAATTGCCGGATTGCTTCTGGCAGTTCCTCTGGCGCTGAACTTTGTTATGGTTATGTGCTCCGGCTCGGAGATCCATACCCTGATGGTGTACGCGCTGGTGTTTCTCCCGTCCATTCCGCTGATTTTTCTGGAGGAATTTCTGGATGCGGCCGCCCGGTGGCGGGGCATCGGAACGCTCTGCAGAAAGGCTGCCCTGGTTCTGGCAGGCGCCATGATCGTCTGCTACGCCTACGGCGCCAATGCGCATTACGTTGCCATGTACTACGCCAACCGGCAGGCTGAGAATTACTGTGCTGCCCTGGTGACCCAGGTTCGCATGACCCCGGGATTTGACACGGACAAACAGTGGGCCATGATTGGCCGGATTTCCGACCCGCTTCTGCAAAGCGATTGGAGGGACGCCATGTACTATGGGGGCCACTGCTTTACAAATGACCTTCTGAACCAGTACTCCAGAATGTCCTGGTTTGAAAATTACATTGGCTATGAAATACCGCTGGTAAGCGACCAGGAGGCGCAGGAGCTCGCCGGAACAGAAGCGGTGAAACAGATGCCCTGCTGGCCGGACCAGGGTTCCATTCAGGTAATTGGGGACACTGTGGTCATCAAGTTCCAGAATGTGGGAGGATGAAGAATCCGTAGGGGGAAAGGAAGATAAGAAGCTGGTGAAAGAGTGGAAAAAGTTTTACCGTTACCCGGTTCCGATGGCGTTGTGGTCTGCGTTGGGATTTGGTGTTTTGGTACATTTATTCGGATTGGTCAATATTCTGCAAAACCACGATAATATCGGGGTACAGCCCAGGGGATACGGAGCTGGCACATCCTCTGGAAGGTGGATGCTGGATTGCATGGGGAAAGTCGCCACCGCTCTGGGATTTGACTACAATCTCCCGGTTGTAAACGGTGTTGTTTTCCTGCTGTGTATTGCTGTGGCGGCAACTGTGATTGTGGCGATATTTAACATCCGCAATGGCCTACAAGCCTTTCTGGTTGGAGCGCTGCTGATCAGCTTCCCTACGGTAACGACCACCCTATTTTACAGATTTACGACCATTTACTATGGAATTGCCATTATCTTCTCGGTGATGGCTGTATTTGTTCTGAACAAATATAAATGGGGCGTTCTTTGGTCGGCATTGTTTTCTGCCTGCGCGCTAGGCATTTACCAGGCGTATTTGCCCCTGACAGTAACACTGATGGTGCTGTGTCTGCTCCGAGTTGCTTTGGATGAAAAGATGGCCTGGGGCAAGGTGTTGAAAGCCTGCCTGAAATGCGCAGCAGCGCTGGTTCTGGGATTGGCTGTATATGCTCTGCTCCTGAAAGTTTTTCTGGCTGTTTTCCACACCCAGCTGAGTGATTATCAGGGCATTGACCAAATGGGAAGCTACACACTGTTGGGATTGGCAAAGAGTGTTTGGCACGCCTTCCAGGCCTGTATTTCGCTGCCGATAAACGACTACTGCGGCATTGCCAGTACGCCGTTACTGAAAATCCTTTATGGATTGCTGTACGTTCTTTCCGGAGCAGTTTTACTGTGGGCGGGATTTATCCGAATCAAGGCCCCTGTTCCTGCGATGATGTTTTTTTTATGTGGGTGTGGGCTGATTCCAGTTGCGGTGGGCTTCATTGAGGTGATGTGCCCTGATGCCTACATCTACAGCGTGATGATCTACAGTTTTGCTCTGCTGCCGGCGATTCCGCTGGTGTTTTTGCCCTACCTGCCGGAAAAGAGCAGGTGTAAGGTGTGGTTGCACCGGGGAAGCCTGTTCCTTGCCGCCGCAATTCTGTTCTGCAATGGATACTATGCCAACGTCCACGATACTTCTCTTTACTACACCAACCGACAGGTGGAAAACTACGTCAATGGCATTGTTACCCAGGTGCGGATGACCGAAGGATTTGACGCAGAGAAAACCTGGGCCATGATCGGGGATCTGTCCGATCCACTGTTGAATGACCGGTGGTCTGAGGCAAACACCTATGGTGCGACCAGTTCCACTTCAGGGTTCCTGGAAACCATGAGCCGGATGCGGTGGATTGAGAATTATCTGGGGTATCAGGTTCCTTTGGCGGATGACCGGACGGTGGCGGAGTTGGAAAAATCGGATGTGGTCAGCAGTATGCCGCTCTGGCCGAATCAGGGCTCCATCCGTGTGGTTGGGGAGTATGTGGTAATCAAATTTGGGGAAACCAGCGAATCGGAATCTTCCATCCCGTCGGATTGAAAAACCGGAAGGGAAGCAGGAAACGCTGCCTGCCCTGCCTGACAAGACGTCTCCCGATTTGCCGGGAGGCGTCTTCTTTCTTGGAAAAAGGACGCAGATGGGGAAAGAAGTCCTTGCAATTGCGGAGAAATTGGAATATAATAAACTGAATTATTCTGATTTCACAAGAGGTTATGCTGTGTATCTGAAATCTTTGGAATTGCAGGGCTTCAAGTCCTTCCCGGACAA
>CALXFW010000074.1 GCA_944387685.1 uncultured Oscillospiraceae bacterium | reverse complement strand
GCCGCCTGGCCGATGACAATGGGGCCGGAGCCGATGAGCAGCACCTTGTGAATGCTTTTATCCTTGGGCATGGCGGGCACCTCCCATCATCTGCAGGAATCGGTCGAAAAGGAAGCCGGTGTCCCGGGGGCCGGAGCAGGCCTCCGGGTGGAACTGGACGGTGAAGCATTTCTGCTCCGGGTAGTCCAGCCCCTCGCAGCTGCCGTCGTTGGCGTTGACGTAGGACAGACGGGCAATTCCCGCCATGGAGCCGCTGTCCACGGCGTAGCCGTGGTTCTGGCTGGTGATATAGCAGCGGCCGGTGGCGCAGTCCTTTACCGGCTGGTTGCCGCCTCGGTGGCCGTATTTCAGCTTGTAGGTTTTTCCGCCCATGGCCAGGGCCAGGAGCTGATGGCCCAGGCAGATGCCGAAAATGGGCAGTTTTCCCACCAACTGTTGCAACTGGGCAATGCAGAAGGTGTTTTCCTCCGGGTCTCCGGGGCCGTTGGACAGCATCAGCCCGTCCGGTTTCCGGGCCAGAATTTCCCCGGCGGGGGTATCCTGGGGCATGACGGTGACCCGGCAGCCCCGGCCGCAGAGAGAGCGGATGATGTTGGCCTTGGCGCCGTAGTCCAGCAGCACCACGGAGAACCGCTCCGGCCCCTGGGCCGGATATTCCACCGGCTCCCGGCAGCTGGCCTGGGCCACCACACCCTGCACCCGGTAATTCTGGATGGGGGTCAGATCGGCGGGGGGCTGGGAACAGATTCGGGCGTTCATCACGCCCTGCTCCCGGATGATGCGGGTGATGCAGCGGGTGTCTACCCCGGCAATGCCGCAGATGCCCTGGCGTTTCAGGAAGGCGTCCAGGGCGTACTGGCTGCGGAAATTGGAAGGGCTGTCGCAGAGTTCCCGGACCACATAGCCCTTGGCCAGGCAGGTTCCCTCAAAATCCTCCTCGATAACCCCGTAGTTTCCAATCAGGGGAAAGGTTTGCAGAATGATCTGTCCGGCGTAGCTGGGGTCGGTGAGGGTTTCCAGGTAGCCCACCATGCCGGTGGTGAACACCAGCTCTCCGGTGCTCTCCCCCGGGGCCCCGATGGCCCGTCCGGGGAACACCATGCCGTTGGACAGTACCAGATAGGCTTGTCCATCCATAGGCGCTGCCTCGTTATTGGGCGCAAGCGGCCTTGATGACGTCCAAGGCCTCCTGCAGCAGGTCCATGGGGATGTTCAGAGGGGGCAGCAGCCGGAGCTTGTCCTTGGCGGTGAGGCAGAGGACCCCATTCTCCCGGCAGGCGGCCAGCACCTGGGCCACCGGCTTTTCCGTCTGAATGCCCACCATCAGGCCCATGCCGGTGACGCCCAGGATTCCCGGGGCGCCGGTGAGGGTGGAGAAAATCAACTGTTCCTTTTCCTTCACCTGGGCCAGGAAATCCTCGGTGAGACGGCTCAGAATGCTCAGGACTCCGGCGCAGCACACCGGATTGCCGCCGAAGGTGGAGCCGTGGTCCCCGTGGCCCAGGGTGAATTCCACCTTCTCTCCCAGCAGGGTGGCGCCCAGGGGGAGACCGCCGCCCAGGCCCTTGGCGGTGGAGACGATGTCCGGCTGAACGCCGTAGTTCATGTAGGCATAGAGCTTGCCGGTGCGGCCGTTGCCGGTCTGCACCTCGTCAATCATCAGCAGCACATCCTGCTCCCTGCACAGCGCCGCAGCTGCCTGGACGAATTCCAGATTCAGGGGCACCACGCCCCCCTCGCCCTGAATGCACTCCAGAAGCAGTCCGGCAGCCTTGTGCTGAGACAGGGTTTTCTCCAGAGCGGCGATGTCGTTGGCGGGGGTATGGACGAAGCCCGGAGTCAGGGGCTGGAACAGTTCGTGATAATGGTCCTGACCGGTGGCGGCCAGGGTGGTAATGGTCCGGCCGTGGAAGCTGTTTTTCAGGGTGACGATGGTGTAATAGTCCGCACCCTTCTTTTCCGCAGCGTACTTCCGGGCGGTTTTGATGGCGCACTCATTGGCCTCGGCGCCGGAATTGGAGAAGAAAACCTTCTTCATCCCGGTTTTCTGGCACAGCTGCCGGGCCAGCAGGACGCAGGGCTGGGTATAGTACAGATTGGAGGTGTGCTGCAGCACACTCAGCTGCTCCGTTACCGCCTGCTGCCAGAGCTTGTCGGCAAAGCCGAAGGCGGTGACGCCGATGCCGCTGCCCATGTCGATATAGCGCTTGCCGTCCTCGTCGTAGGCCAGGGAGCCTTCCCCCCGGACCAGGGCAACGGGGAACCGGGCATAGGTGCCCGCCACATAGGTCTTGTCCAATTCTTTCAGGTCAGACATATCCATCATCCTCCTACTACCATGGTGCCGGCGCCTTCATCGGTGAGAATCTCCATGAGAATGGAGTGGGGCACCCGGCCGTCCAGTATAATCACGCTGCCCACGCCCCGGTTGATGGCCTCGATGCAGCAGTCCACCTTGGGAATCATGCCGCCGGAGATCACCTTCTGGCCGAACAGTTCCCGGGCCTGGGACATGGAGAGCTTGCGGATCAAGGTGCTGGGGTCGTCCTTGTCCCGAAGAACCCCGGCGATGTCCGTCATCATAATCAGACGTTCCGCGTGCAGAGCTCCGGCGATGAAGGCCGCGGCGGTGTCGCCGTTGATGTTATACACGTTTCCCTCCTCATCGCAGCCCAGGGTGGAAATCACGGGGATGTACCCCTTCTCCAGCAGGTCCACCACGGGCTGGATGTTCACGGAGGTGATTTTCCCCACATAGCCCAGCCGGGGGTCCTTCTGCTCCGCCCGGATCAGGGCGCCGTCCAGACCGGAGATGCCCATGGCGTTGCCGCCCCGGCGTTCCAGCATCCCCACCAGGGTCTTGTTCACCTTGCCCGCCAGCACCATCTGGGCGATGTCCACGGTCTCCTGGTCGGTGACCCGCAGGCCGTCCACAAATTCCGGCTGTTTGCCCAGCCGGGTCATCAGGTCGCTGATTTCCGGGCCGCCGCCGTGGACCAGCACCACCTTCACGCCCACCAGCCACAGCAGGACGATGTCCTCCATGACCTGCTGCTTGCGTTCCTCGTTAATCATGGCGTTGCCGCCGTATTTGATGACAACCACTTTGCCGTTGTACTGCCGGATGTAGGGCAGGGCCTGGGTCAGCACCTGGGCCCGCTGGGCGTTGGAAAAACTGCATTCGTTCATCATGTCCGATAATCTCCGTTAATCTTTACATAGTCATACGTCAGATCGCAGCCCCAGGCGGTGGCGTCGGCGCTGCCGTCGCCCAGATCCACCAGAATTTCGATTTCCTTCTCCAGCAGAATCTGCTTGGCCAGCTCCTCGGAGAAGGGGATGCCTGCGCCGTTTTCGCACACCGCAATGGTGCCCGCCGGGGAGCGGAAGGCCACGGCCACTTTGTTCACATCCACCGGGGCGCCGCTGTAGCCGATGGCGCACAGCACCCGGCCCCAGTTGGCGTCGGCGCCGAACATGGCGGCCTTGGTCAGGCTGGAGCAGATGACGCTCTTGGCGATGGTCTTGGCAGCGGCCTCGTCGGCGGCGCCGGTGACCTTGCACTCCAGCAGCTTGGTGGCCCCTTCCCCGTCTCCCGCCAGACGGCGGCAGAGGTAGACGTTCACCGTGTTCAGGGCCTGCATAAATGCGGCGAAATCCTCGTTTTCTTCCGTGATTTCCGGATTTCCCGCCAGGCCGTTGGCCAGGATGGTGACCATATCGTTGGTGGAGGTGTCCCCGTCCACGCTGACCATGTTGAAAGTGTTCTGAATGTCGCCGCTCAGGGCCTTCTGCAGCATGGGGGTGGAAATGGCGGCGTCGGTGGTGATAAAAACCAGCATGGTGGCCATGTTGGGGTGAATCATGCCGCTGCCCTTGGCAATGCCGCCCATGCGGCAGGTTTTGCCTCCCAGCTCAAATTCCAGGGCGATTTCCTTGGGCTGGGTGTCGGTGGTCATAATGGCCTCGCAGGCGTCGGCGCTGCCGGTCTGCGACAGCTGGGCGGCCAGGGCATCGATGTGGGCGGCCACCGGGTCCAGGCTCAGAGGCGGGCCGATGACACCGGTGGAGGCCGCCACCACGTCCTTGGGAGAGATTCCCAGGGCCTTGCCTGCCAGATCGCACATGCCCCGGGCGATTTCCAGGCCGTCGGCGTTGCAGGTGTTGGCGTTGCCGCTGTTGCAGATCACCGCCTGGGCCTTGCCGTCGGCCAGATTTTCCTTGGTCACGGTGAGGGGCGCGCCCTTCACCAGATTGGTGGTATAAACGGCGGCGGCGTTGGCGGGCACCTGGCTGTAAATCAGGGCCAGATCTTTTTTGGTGCGGCTTTTCCGGATGCCGCAGTGAACGCCTGCAGCGGTGAAGCCTTTCGCGGCGCAGACGCCGCCGGAAATGGTTTTCATATCTCTTTTTCCTCCCAATTTCGGTTATACAATCAGTCCCTGGGTCTCCTCCAGACCCAGCACAAGGTTCATGTTCTGAATGGCGGCGCCGGATGCACCCTTGCCCAGGTTGTCGAAGCAGGCGGTGAGCAGAATCCGCTCGTCGTTTCCCGCCACCCGGATCACCATGTCGTCCCGTCCGGCCATCTGATTGGCCGGGAGCATGGCAAGCTCGGCAGGAAGCGGCTCATAATGCACCACCGGGGAGTGGTAGACTTCCTGGTAGAGCTGCCGGACCTCTTCCGGGGAGCCCAGCAGGTCCTTCCGGAATACCGGCACCGTCACCTCCATGCCGCTGTAGAAGTCCGCCACAATGGGGCAGAACACCGGGGCGGTGTCCAGTCCGCAGACGTGGACCATCTCTTTCAGGTGCTTGTGCTGCTGGTTCAGCCCGTACTGCCGGGGGGACTGGTAGGCAGCAGCCCGGTCGGGATGCTCATACTCGGCAATCATCTTCTTCCCTCCGCCGGAGTAGCCCGTCAGGGAGAAGCAGGTCAGGGCGGCATCGGCCTTGAGAAGCCCCGCCTGAACCAGGGGGGCCACCAGGGCGATGAATCCGCTGGCGTGGCAGCCGGGGTTGGCAATCCGTCTGGCCCCGGCAATCCGCTCCCGCTGGCCGGACAGTTCCGGGAAGCCGTAGACCCAGCCCGGTGCGGTGCGGTGGGCGGTGGAGGTGTCGATGATCACCGTGTCCCCCTGAACCAGAGAAACCGCCTCCCGGGCGGCGTCGTCAGGCAGGCACAGGAAGGCGACCTGGGCCGCGTTCAGCGCCTCCTGCCGGGCTTGCAGGTCCTTTCGATGGGCCTCGTCCAGACGAATCAGGGAAATATCCGGGCGACTGCTGAGACGCTCATAAATCCGCAGACCGGTGGTTCCGGCGCTGCCGTCAATGAATACTGGAATCATACGCGCGCCTGCTTCCTGACAGGAAGCGGCTCCCTCCCTTGTAACTAAAATACAGTATGGTTTGGGGTGATTATACTCCCCCCGGCTCCGTCTGTCAATACACTGATGGATATATATGCGTTGGATTTGTATATTTAGCCAAATTGAATGAATGAAACCGGATTTATTCCTGGCAATTCCGTATTCTATACAAACAAGGGGGGATTTTCCCCGCCGGGTGGTTGCGGGGAAGGCCGGTTTCTGCTATAGTTTAGGCAAATGGAAGGTGGAGGGATCCCATGACATACGAAAACTGCACCCTGTGCCCGCGCCGGTGCGGCGTCAACCGCCGGGCGGGAGAGCGGGGGTTCTGCGGCTGCCCGGACCAGGCGCTGGCAGCCAAGACCATGATTCACCGCTGGGAGGAGCCGGTCCTGGCCGGAGCGGGGGGAAGCGGCGCCATTTTCTTCGGGGGCTGCACCCTGGGATGCCGGTACTGCCAGAACCGGGCCATCAGCGGCGGCCCGGTGGGGACGCCCATGGACAGTGAGGCGCTGCGCCGGGCGATGGAGGAGCTGATTGCCCAGGGGGCGGAGAACATCGACCTGGTGACCCCCACCCACTTTCTGCCCACCATTGTTCCGGCACTGAAGCCCCGGCTGCCGGTGCCGGTGGTGTACAACTGCGGCGGATACGAACGGGTGGAAACCCTGGCGGAGCTGGAAGGGCTGGTGGACATCTACCTGCCGGACTGGAAATACGGGGACAAGGGGCTGGCCCGGGCGCTGTCCGGGGCGGAAGATTACCCGGAAATTGCCCGGACCGCCATCCGGGAAATGGTCCGGCAAACCGGACCGGTGCGCTGGGAGGGGGAGAAGATCACCCGAGGGGTGGTCATCCGCCACTTGGTGCTGCCGGGACAGGTGGAGAACTCCCTGAAGGTGCTGGACGAGATCGGGGAGACCTTTGCCCCCGGTCAGGTGCTGGTAAGCCTGATGCGCCAATATACCCCCATGCCGGGGATGGAGCCGCCCTTTGACCGCACCGTGACCCAGGCGGAATACGAGGCGGTGCTCAGCTGGATGTATCTGAACCGGCTGGAGGGCTTTACCCAGGAGGCGGAGGCGGCGGAAACGGGATTCATCCCCGATTTTTAACCGCCCCACCGTTGCAATCCCCCACGGGGTATGGTACAATAGGGAAAAATTTATCGATAAAGAGGAGTCGTTATGCAACTGGAAAATCACAAGGAAGAAGTGCCCTTCAGCTTTTACCAGGAGAAATTCCGGGAACTGTCTCCCCAGGCGGTTCTGGAGCGTCTGGCGGGGGTGTCCTGGGACGGAACGGAGTTTACCGTGACCCTGCTGGGCCGGCAGTTTGCCATTGCCCACCCGGAGTACGCCATCCGGGCTCTGGACGGCGGGGCTGTGCCCCCTCTGGCCACCCAGACCTTCCTGCTGCGCTACCTGCTGGAGTGCCGGGACCTGCCCTGGAGGGGACAGTGGAAGACCTTCCGGGAGATGCCCTGGGGGGAGATGTACATTCAGCCCTACACCGGGCGGGTGCTGACCCGGGCGGCCTTTACCTTCGGCACCCGGACGGCAGCCTATCGGGCCGCCGCCGAAAAGATGGGGGCGGAGAAGGTCCCCCACGGAGACGCGGGATACCGGTTTGCCCTGGTGCCCGGCTATGAGATGCAGCTGCTGGTGTGGGAGGGGGATGAGGAATTCCCGCCCAACGCTCAGGTGCTCTATTCCGACAATTTTGCCGACGGCTTTGCTCCGGAGGACCGGGTGGTGGCAGGGGACATCCTGATTTCCACTGTCAAAAGCCGGATGCAAGCGGACCACGCCGCCCTTCCCTGAGCCGGGGGAGGGCGGCGCTGCCTGCCTGGAAAGTTCGATAACGAACAATTCCTTCTTGACAGGTCGGAAAAAAGGTGGTACAGTTGAAATGTTCAAAATCGAACCATTGGAGGCGGGGGACGTGGTCTGGGAAGACCGAATTAACTATTTTGAAATTATGGGCCAGGCCCAAAAGCTTTACAGCCGTTATCTGGAGCCGGTGTGCCAGACATGGAAGCTGCACCGGTGCGAGCTGGATGTGCTGCTGTTCCTGTACAACAATCCCTATTGTGACCGGGCGACGGACATCGCCCTGCGCAGAGGCATTGCCAAGTCCCACGTGTCCTTGTCCGTGGCCAATCTGGAGCGGCGGGGGTTTCTCTGCCGGCGGTATGACCAAGGGGACCGGCGCAACGCCCATCTGGCGCTGACGCCTGCCGGGACGGAGCCGGCCCAGGCGGGCAGGGAGGCCCAGGAGCGGTTCTTCTCCGTGCTGCATCAGGGAATTTCTCAGGAGGAATTCGCTGTCTGGCAGGGAATTACCCGAAGAATTCTGGAGAATATGGATGCCATGGATACGCGGTAGGCGTCCGGCGGAGGATACCCCAAAATACGAAAAAAGGAGTTTCAGTTATGCAGCAAAATGCCAAGCGGGATATGGGAACCGGAAGCGTTAAGAAGCTGATGGCGCAGATGGCGATTCCCGCAGTCATCGGGCAGGTCATCAACCTGCTCTACAATGTGGTGGACCGGATTTACATCGGCCACATTCCGGAAATCGGCGGCGTTGCCCTGACGGGTGTGGGCCTGTTCACCCCCATCCTGATGCTCATCACCGCCTTTGCCATGCTGGCGGGCTCCGGCGGTGCGCCCCGGGCGGCCATCGCCATGGGCCGTGGCCAGAAGGAGGAGGCAGAGGTCATTGTAGGCAACTGCTTCGCCGTGCAGCTGATGCTGACGGTGGTCCTCACCGCCGGATTTTACGCGGGGGCGCCCTGGCTGCTGCGGCTGTTCGGCGCCAGCGACAATACGCTGCCCTATGCCCTGGAGTACGGCAGGATTTACACCCTGGGTACGGTGTTTGTGCTGATTGTCATGGGTATGAATCTTTTCATCTCCACCCAGGGCTTTGCCAAAATCAGTATGCTTACCACGGTGATCGGTGCGGTGATCAACATCGTACTGGACCCCATTTTCATTTTTGTCTTTGACATGGGGGTGGCCGGCGCCGCCTGGGCCACGGTGCTCAGCCAGGCGGTGAGTGCGGTGTGGATTCTCCGGTTCCTCACGGGCAGGCAGACCATTCTTCAGCTGAAGGCGAAAAACCTGAAGCTGGCGCCCAAGGTGATTATGCCCTGCCTGGCCCTGGGGGTGTCCAGCTTCGTGATGGTGGGCACGGAGAGCATCCTGTCTGTCAGCTTTACCTCTTCCCTGGCCCGGTACGGCGGGGATGTGGCGGTGGGCGCCATGACGGTGCTGACCTCCATCAACCAGCTGGTGACCATGCCCCTCACGGGCATCTGTCAGGGCGGTCAGCCGCTGATCAGCTACAACTACGGCGCCGGGAAGCTGGACCGGGTGAAGGAGGCCTTCTACTGCCAGTTCGGGGTGTGCGTGGCCTACACCACGGCCTTCTGGCTGCTGCTTATGGCGGTTCCCGACTGGTTCGCCGGAATTTTCACCAGCGACCAGGCTTTGGTGGACTATACCGCCTGGGCCCTGCGGATTTTCCTGGTGTGCGGCTTTTCTGTGGGCTTCCAGGTCAGCTGCCAGCAGGCGTTCATGGCCCTGGGGCAGGCGAAGATCAGCCTGTTCATGGCCTGCCTGCGCAAGCTGATTCTGCTGATTCCCCTGATTTTTATTCTGCCCCTGTTCTTCCAGGACAAGGCCACGGCGGTGTTCCTCGCGGAGCCGGTGAGCGACATCATCGCAGCGGCGGTGACCACCTGCACCTTCTTTGCCTATTTCCGGAGGCTGATGAAGTCGGGCGGGCAGAAGCCGGCGTGACACTGGTTTTCCGGCGTGCCGGGAGATTCCCAGGAATCTCCCGGCACGCTTCTTTTTTTGGAAAATGGGAATTTTTTGGAGTAATTTTCACCAAATATCTTGCATTCTTTTTGGTGAGGTGCTATAATTTTCGGTTGAGAGTGTATAGAGACAAACCACCTGAAGGAGAATATAGAGTATGGTATCTCAGGATAAAATTCGCAACATTGCCATCATTGCCCACGTCGACCACGGCAAAACCACCCTGGTGGACGAAATGCTGAAGCAGGGCGGCATCTACCGGGAAAACCAGGCCACGGTGGAGCGGGTCATGGACTCCGGCGACCTGGAACGGGAGCGGGGCATCACCATTCTGGCCAAGAACACCGCCGTGCACTACAAGGATTATAAGATCAACATCGTGGACACCCCGGGCCACGCCGACTTCGGCGGCGAGGTGGAACGGATTCTGAAAATGGTCAACGGCGTCATCCTGCTGGTGGACGCCGCCGAGGGTCCCATGCCCCAGACCCGCTTTGTGCTTCAGAAGGCCCTTGAGCTGGGCCATAAGGTCATTGTGGCGGTGAACAAGGTGGACAAGCCCGACGCCCGAATCCACGAGGTCATGGACGAGGTGCTGGAGCTGCTGCTGGAGCTGGACGCCACCGACGAGCAGTTCAATTCCCCCACCATTTTCTGCTCCGGCCGCCAGGGCACCGCTTCCTACGGCCCGGACGAGGCGGGCACCGATCTGACGCCCCTGTTCGAGACCATTGTCAACTATATCCCAGCCCCCGAGGGCGACGCCGCCGCACCCCTGCAGCTGCTGGTTTCCTCCATTGATTACAATGAATATGTGGGCCGGATTGCCGTGGGCCGTGTGGAGCGGGGCACTATCAAGGTCAACCAGGAGGTCACCATCTGCGACTACCACGACCCCGAAATCAAGCAGAAGGGCAAGGTTGTGGCCCTGTACGAGTTCGACGGCCTGGGCAAAACCCCGGTACAGGAGGCCAGCGCCGGCGAAATCGTGGCCCTCAGCGGCATGGCGGACATCACCATCGGCCGGACCCTGTGCGCCCCGGACTGCGCCGAGCCCCTGCCCTTTGTGAAGATTTCCGACCCCACCATTGAGATGACCTTTGCCGTGAACGATTCTCCCTTTGCCGGTAAGGAGGGCAAGTTTGTCACCTCCCGGAACCTGCGGGACCGGCTGGAGAAAGAACTCCTGAAGGATGTGTCCCTCCATGTCACCGAGCAGGGCACCGACGCCTTCAATGTGGCGGGCCGGGGCGAAATGCACCTGTCCATCCTGATGGAGACCATGCGCCGGGAAGGCTATGAGTTCTCCGTCTCCACCCCCCGGGTGCTGACCAAGGTCATCGACGGCAAGGTCTGCGAGCCCATCGAGCGGATGGTGGCAGATGTGCCGGAAGCCTGCATGGGCGCGGTGATTGAGAAGATGGGCCGCCGGAAGGGCGATTTGCTGGGCATGACCCCCATGGGCAGCCGCTACCGCCTGGAGTTCCTGGTGCCTTCCCGGGGCCTGTTCGGCTACCGGAACGAATTTCTGACCGATACCCGGGGCGAGGGCATCATGTCCTCCGTCCTGGAGACCTACGCCCCCATGAAGGGCGACATTGAGCGCCGCCTCACCGGTTCGCTGATTGCCTTTGAAACCGGCGAAGCCGTGACCTACGGCCTGGCAGCCGCCCAGGAGCGGGGAACCCTGTTCATCGGCCCGGGCACCCCGGTGTACGCCGGCATGGTGGTGGGCATCTGCAGCCGGAATGAGGATATGACCGTGAACGTCTGCAAGCGCAAGCAGCTGACCAATATGCGGGCTGCCGGTTCCGACGAGGCCCTGCGGCTGACGCCCCCCAAGGTGTTCTCTCTGGAGCAGTGTCTGGAGTTCCTGGCAGACGACGAACTGCTGGAGTGCACGCCCAAGAGTCTGCGGATTCGCAAGCGGGAGCTGGACCACGGCCTGCGGATGCGGAACCTGATGAAGCGCCGCGCCCAGGAAAATGGGTAAGAGCCGGATTGGGGCCGCGCTGGCCCTGTGTGTGCTGCTGCTCAGCGGCTGCGGGGAAGGGAGCGGGGCAACCGAGATGCCGGTGACCACTGCCGCCCCGGTGGAAACCACTCAACCGGAGACCGTTCCGGCATTTGCCCCGGAGACCCAGCCGGAGGAAACGGAGCCGACCCAAGGTCAGCGGCGGTACCTGCTCACCTTTGCCGGAGACTGCACCCTGGGCAGCAATGAGGTCACCGCCTATGCCCAGCTGGGCTTCCTCAAGACGGTGGGGGAGGATTATGACTACCCCTTCCGGAACGTGCAGGATTACTTCGCCCAGGATGATTTCACCCTGGTGAACCTGGAAGGTCCCCTGTGTGAGGTGGGCAACCCGGCAGCAAAGACGTTTGTGTTTCGGGGCCCCACAGCCTATACCGCCATTCTGACCCATGGAGGGGTGGAGGCGGTGTCTCTGGCCAACAACCATTCCCTGGACTATGGCCAGGCGGGCTATGACGCCACCCGGGAGGCGCTGGACACCGCCGGAATTCCCTATGTGGAGCGGGACAGCTCTGTGGTGATTCCCCTGGAGGACGGCACCACCGTTGGCGTTTACGGCGCGGTGTACTATCTGCTGGATACCCAGCAAATTGCCCGGGATATAGCCCAGCTGGCAGAGCAGGCGGACATTGTGATTTTCGCACCCCACTGGGGGGTGGAGGGGAGCTATCATCCCACCCCGGCCCAGACCGAGCTGGCCCATGCCGCCATTGATGCCGGTGCGGACATCGTGTTCGGTACCCATCCCCATGTATTGCAGCCGGTGGAGGCGTACAACGGCGGGGTGATTTTCTACTCCCTGGGGAATTTCAGCTTCGGCGGCAATCCCGCCCCGGAGGATATGGACACGGCCCTGATTCAGCAGGAGGTGCTCCTGGATGAGGCGGGGAATGTGACGCTGGGGGACCGGACACTGGTGCCGGCCAGCGTCAGCTCTGCGGAGGGACATAACAATTTTCAGCCCACGCCCTATCCGGCGGATTCCGAGGACTATCAGCGGGTGCTGGCCAAGCTGGACGGGAGCTTTTCCGGCCCGAATCTGGCGCTTTCCGGGGGCTGAGGGGACAAATTCCGGCAAATCCGGAAAAATCGGAAAAAAATGTTGACCTGACTGCCTTTTTCGGTTATAATGATTCAGCATGACCGTTATGGTCAGTGAAATTGTGTTGCTGCGGCCGATTCCGGCTGTCGAGCATATTGCCATTTGACAGGAGGTGTATCCGAAAATGAAGCGTACCTACCAGCCCAGCCGCCGTCACCGTTCCAAGGTTCACGGTTTCCGCCAGAGAATGGCTACTTCCAACGGCCGCAAGGTTTTGGCCCGCCGCCGTGCCAAGGGCCGCAAGGTTCTGTCCGCCTGATGCGCTTGTAAGTGGGTCACACAAGGAGAATAAGCGCGAAAAGCGAAACGGGAGCTACAGCGGGGTGAATGACGCATTCGCCCCGCTCCCTTTTTAGGAGGCAGGGGCAAAACCATGAAATTTTCCAGCGCTCTGAAGCTGAATCACATTTTCCGCCGGTTGTATCATACCTCCGGCTTTGCCGACGGCTATCTGGTGCTCTACGCCCGGAAGAACCGGACCTCCGCCAATCGGGTGGGGATTACCGTGAGCAAGAAGCTGGGCAAGGCCAATGTCCGCAACCGGATTCGCCGGCGCCTGCGGGAAATCTATCGGCTCAATGAGGACAAGTTCCGGCCCGGCTGGGACATTGTGGTGGTGGCCCGCACCCGGGCGGTGGACGCGGAGTTTTCCCGCCTCACCAAGAGCTACCTGTCCCTGGCCCGGAAGGCGGGAATCCTCCAGGAACTGCCGGAGGAGAGCCCCCAATGAAAACCCTGCTGCTGTCTCTGATCCGTTTTTACCAGCGCCATATTTCCCCGGCCTTCCCTTCCCAGTGCCGGTTTCGGCCCACCTGCAGCGTGTATGCCTTTCAGGCCATCAGCAAATACGGGGCGCTCAAAGGCGGGTGGCTGGCGATTCGCCGGCTGCTGCGGTGCCATCCCTTTTATAAGGGCGATTTTTACGACCCCGTACCCTGACTTCCAAAAATTTGAGGAGGAAAGTCAATGTTTCTTGAATTCCAGTTATCCGACATCGTTACCGTGCCCTTCGGCTACCTGCTGAGCTTCCTGTACCAGTTCACCGGCAACTACGGCGTTGCCATGATTCTGTTTGCCATTCTGGTTCAGGTGGTGCTCATGCCCATCAACGCCAAGAGCAAGAAGAGCATGATGAAGATGTCCCGCCTGACCCCCCGGGTTCAGGAGATTCAGGCCCGTTATGCCAGCGACCCCCAGAAGCAGAATGAGCTGATTCAGAAGCTGTACCGGGACGAGGGCGCCTCCATGGGCGGCGGATGTCTGTGGAGCTTTATCCCCCTGCTGATTCTGTGGCCCCTGCTGGCCGTGGTGCGCCAGCCCATCACCTATATCCTGATGGAGTCCGCCGACGTGGCCCAGCAGATTGTGTCCGTCATCAAGGAAGCGGCTCCCACCATGTTCTCCAGCAACAGCTACTATGACCAGGTTATCGCCGCTCAGGCCATTCCCCAGTTTGTGGAGGAGCTGAAAGCCGCTATCCCCGGCATCAGCGAGACCACCCTGGCCGGTATCAACTTCAATTTCCTGGGCATCAACCTGGGCACCATTCCCCAGTTCAACATCTTCTCGGAGACCTGGGTCTGGAACTGGGCCCACATCGGCGCGTTCCTGATTCCCGTGATTTCCGCTGCCTCCCAAGTGCTGCAGATGTGGATTTCGCAGAAAACCAATAACTCTGTGGTCACCAACGAGAAGGGCATCCAGGACGAGGAGACTGCCAAGAAATCCCAGCAGAACCAGTCCATGCAGACCATGATGTGGATGATGCCCCTGATGAGCCTGTGGATCGGCTTCAGCGTGTCCGCCGGCCTGTCCCTGTACTGGTTCATGGGCGGCGTGGTCCGGATGATCACCGACCCCATCATGACCAACCACTACCGGAAGATTTATGACGCCGAGGACGCCGTCCGGCTCCAGAAAGCGCTGGAGGAGGACCGGCTGGAGGCGGAGAAGGAGCGCATCCGGGCCGAGCGCCGGGCTGCCAACCCCGACGGCATCACCACCAACACCAGCAAGAAGAAGCTGCAGAAGCAGCAGCGGGATCAGGAGCAGGCCGCCAAGGCTGCCGCCGCCAAGGAGTACGCCGCCCGGAAGGGTATTCTGGAGGAGGACGAGGAAGAATCCTCCTGTATGTCCGGCATCCCCAGCCGCCCCTACTGCAAGGGCCGCAACTACGATCCCAACCGCTACGCGTCCCAGCCTACGGAGGAATAAACCATGGAAAAGACCATTGTGACCACCGGCAAGACCATTGACCTTGCCATTGAATCCGCCCTGGCACAGCTGGGGCTGGACCGGGACAGCGTATCCGTCACCGTGCTGCAGAAGGAAAAAGCGGGCTTCCTGGGCTTTGGCGCCCAGCCTGCCAAGGTTCAGGTGACCTATGAGGCTCCGGACCCGGTGCCCGAGGCCCCCAAGGTGGCCCTGAGCTCCGCCTCCCGCTCCAAGCCCAAGCCCGCCGCCCCGGTGAAGAAGCCCGAGGCTCCCAAGGCCCCGGAGGCGCCCAAGGCCGAGCCGGTAAAGGAAGAGCCCGCCAAGGCTCCGGAGGCCCCCAAGGCAGAAAAGCCCCGGCAGGACAAGCAGCCCCGTCCGCCCAAGCAGGAGAAGAAGCCCGAGGCTCCCAAGGAGCCGAAAGCCCCCAAGGAGCCCAAGGCGCCTAAGGGGAAGGCAGAGCCCAAGGTCTACGCCCCCGCTGCTCCCGGCTCCACCGAGGAGAAGATTGAGGTGTTCCTGAAGGGCCTGCTGGAGCATATGGACTCCCAGGCGGTGCCCCACTGCTGGAATGTGGAGGGCAATACATACAAGGTGGACCTGGTTGGGGACGATCTGGGCTATCTGATCGGCCGCCGGGGTGACACCCTGGATGCCATCCAGCATCTGGCCAACTACACCATCAACCGGGATGTGGAGGGCCACATCCGGATCAATGTGGACGCGGAATGCTACCGGGAGAAGCGGGAGGACAGCCTGCGCCGCTATGCCCGGAAGAAGGCCCAACAGGTGCTGAAGGCTCGCCGCCGTACCACCCTGGAGCCTATGAACGCTTACGAGCGTCATGTGATTCACGCGGCGCTCCAGGACATGGAGAACATCACCACCCACTCCACCGGTGTGGAGCCCAACCGCCGGGTGGTCATCGAATACGTGCGGTAAAACTACAACGCCCCAGGCCGCCGGCCTGGGGCGTTTTTCTGTAAAGGTGGACAGAACGGGTATCCTATGATATGATGGTCGAAAATCCCGTCATGCGGGAGGAAAAGCGGGGGAGAAACCATGCGGGCATCTACCTTCTTCTACTTTGCAAAATTCGGCATCCAAACCATCCTCTTCCGGAAAAAGGACCCGATTCTGGGTACGGTGATTGTGACGGACCGGTGCAACCTGAAATGCAGGCACTGCTCCGTGAACAACATTACCGCTGTGATGTATTCCTACAGTCAGATTCGCCGGGAGATGGAGCAGCTGTACGATATGGGGGTACGGATTCTGTTTTTCTGCGGCGGGGAGACCTTCCTGTGGCGGGACGGAGAGCACACCCTGCGGAATTTGGTGACGGAAGCCAGGGATATGGGCTTCCGGATTGTGAATGTGGTGACCAACGGCACCTTTCCCATCGACCTGCCGGAGGCGGACCTGATTCTGCTGAGCCTGGACGGAGACAGGGCCAGGCACAATGCCATCCGAGGGGATACCTTTGATACCATCCTGGAAAACGTGCGCAACGCCACCGCAGACAATATCTGCTTCTACATGGCCATCAATCAGATTAACAAGGATGCGGTCCGGGATGTGTGCCTCCTGGCGAAAGAGACAGAGCACGTCCGGGCAGTGTCCTTCAATTTTCATACGCCCTATCCGGATACCCGGGAGCTGGCCCTGTCCCGGGAGGAAAAGGCCGCCTGCTGCGAGACGATTGCCCGGATGCGCAAGGCCGGCGCGCCGGTATTCAATCTGCCCGGCGCGTTCCCCTATCTTGTGGAGAACCGGTTCCCAACACCCTGCTATCAGTGCGTGGTCATGGAGAACGGAAAACTTTCTACCTGCGGCCGCTGCATTGCGGTGCCGGGACTGTGCCAGGAATGCGGCTATTTCTTTGTGGCGGAGTACACCCTGCTGTTCCGGGGTAACCTGCGGATTCTGCTGGAGATGCTCACCACCTACCTCAAATACATCTAGGAGGGACAACCGTGGGAATTCTGACCAGTCTGACCCGAATGTGGCTGACCCGCTCCGTGGAACCCTTCCGCTTCCGGAACGAATACGACGGGCGGCTGCCTTACGAAGCCTGCGACCAATTGGGGCTGTATGTACACATTCCCTTCTGCCGGAGCATCTGCAATTTCTGCCCCTACTGCAAGGTGGTCTACTCCCGGGAGATGTGCGACCGGTATGTGGACGCCCTGCTGCGGGAAATCCATCTTGCAGCCGGGCAGCAGCCGGGCAGGAAAACCGTTACCAGTCTGTATTTTGGCGGCGGAACGCCCGCTCTGGCGGCAGGCCGCCTGGGGGAGATTATCGGGGCCCTGGAGACGCACTTCCGCATTACCCAGGGCATCGGGGTGGAGCTCCACCCGGAGGATGTGACGCCCCCGGTGCTTCGCACCCTCCAGGCGGCGGGGGTAACCAAAATCAGCATCGGCATCCAGTCCTTCCAGAGAAAATACCAGCGCATTCTGGGACGGCGGGAAGTTCCGCTGGAGGCCATGCGCCGGGCGCTGGCTGAGGTGCCGTTTGAGACGGTGTCCATGGATTTCATTTTTGCCCTTCCGGAGCAGACAGCGGAGGACCTGAAAGCCGACATGGAGACGGCCTTTCAGAGCGGGGCGAACCATGTGGCGATCTATCCCTTTATCGACTTCACCTTCACTTCCAGCCAGGTAAAGCCTATGCCCAAGCGGGAAAAGCGGGCCCTTTTGGACGCAATTACGGATTACTGCCGGGCGCGGGGATATGTCCGCAGCTCCATCTGGACCTTTGCCAAGGAGCCGGATGCCAGCTATTCCTCCATGACCCGGGAGAATTTCCTGGGATTCGGGTGCTCGGCAACCACCCTGCTGAAGGATCAGTTTAAAATCAACACCTTCTCTGTGGATGCGTACATCAAGCGGGTGACGGAGGGCACGCTCCCCACTGCTTTGACGCTGCGCTTCACGCCGCGGCAGCGGATGGTATACTACCTGTTCTGGACGGCCTACAGCACCCGGGTGAATGCCGGAGATTTCGAGGCATTTTTTGGGGTGCCCCTGGAGCGGATGTATGGCAGGGAGCTGGAGTTGGGTGCACTTCTGGGGCTCCTCACCCGGGAGAACGGGGAATACCGGATGACCCCGAAAGGCGCCTTCTATTATCACTATTATGAGAATTTCTATGCCCTGGCCTACATTGACAAAATGTGGGGCATTCTGCGGCAGGAAGCCTTCCCCCAGGAAATCACCCTGTAGAAAACGGATGGTATGAAAACAGTCAAGAGGACCACCCCGGGCCATGCGGTCAGGGGTGGTCCTCTTTGTGTGTCGGCAATTTGCCGGTTACTTGAAATAGTTTACCGCAGCCTCGAACATCCGGATATCGTAGTTTCCGGGAACATTCTTGTACAGCCCCTTATCCACACGTTCGCTGTGACCCATCTTGCCGAAGACCCGGCCGTCGGGGGAGGTGATGCCCTCGATGGCGTACAGGGAGCCGTTGGGGTTGAAGTGAACGTCGGCGGTGGCGCTTCCCTCCAGGTCCACATACTGGGTGGCAATCTGACCGTTGGCAGCCAGCTGCTGGATCAACTCCTCGGAAGCCAGGAACTTGCCTTCGCCGTGGGAGATGGGCACGCAGTACACATCGCCCACATTGGTCAGGGCCAGCCAGGGGGACTTGTTGGAGGCTACCCGGGTGCGGACAATCCGGCTCTGGTGGCGGCTGATGTTGTTGAAGGTCAGGGTGGGGCAGGTCTCGTCGGTGTCGATGATCTTGCCGTAGGGCACCAGACCCAGCTTGATCAGCGCCTGGAAGCCGTTGCAGATACCGCACATCAGGCCGTCCCGGTTATCCAGCAGTTCGGTGACCCCCTCCTTGATGGCGGCGTTGCGGAAGAAGGCGGTGATGAACTTGCCGGAGCCGTCGGGCTCGTCACCGCCGGAGAAGCCGCCGGGGATGAATACCATCTGGGCTTCCTTCAGCTCCCGGGCAAAGCGCTCCACGCTCCGGGAGATGGCGTCGGCGTTCCGGTTCTGAATCACGATGATCTCCGGCTCGGCACCGGCATCCCGGACGGCCTTGGCGGAGTCGTATTCGCAGTTGGTGCCGGGGAAGGCGGGAATCAGAACCTTGGGCTTGGCAACCTTTACCGTCGGGGCTTTCCACTGGGCAGCCGGGTGGGAGAAGGTTTCCATGTTCTGCGGCCGGGTGGGAATGTTGCAGGCAAAGACAGGCTCCAGCTTGTCCTCATAGGCCTTCAGCACCTGCTCCTGGGACAGAACGGCACCCTGATAGGAGAAGCTGCCGTCGGCGGTGACGGTGCCCAGAACGGCACCCACCGTGCCCTCGGCCATTTCCAGCACAAAGCCGGCATAGCGGTAGCTGAACAGAGTATCCAACGTCACATTGTCGGCAAAGGCCAGGCCCAGACCGTTGCCGAAGCCCATCTTCATCACGGCCTCAGCCACGCCGCCCATGCCGGGGGTGTAGCAGGCCACAGCCTTTCCGGAGCGGAGCAGCTCGGTGACCAGGGTGAAGTTTTTCAGCAGGGATTCGGTGACTGGCAGGCCGTTCTCATCCATTTCAGTGTCCAGCAGACACACGGTGTGGCCGGCAGTTTTGAACTCGGGGGAGACCACGTCCTGGTTTTTGCCGGTGGTGACGGCGAAGGAGACCAGGGTGGGAGGTACGTCCAGGTCCTCAAAGGAGCCGGACATGGAGTCCTTGCCGCCGATGGCCCCGATGCCCAGGTCCATCTGGGCCTGGAAAGCGCCCAGCAGAGCGGCCAGAGGCTTGCCCCAGCGGCTGGGGTCCTTGCCCAGGCGCTCGAAATATTCCTGGAAGGTCAGATAGGTGTCCTCGAAGGAGGCACCGGTGGCAATCAGCTTGCACACGGACTCCACCACCGCCAGGTAAGCGCCATGGTAAGGGGAGGCGGAGGTGATGAAGGGGTTGTAGCCGAAGGCCATGAAGGAGCAGTCGTCGGTATGCTTCTTCTCCACGCTGATTTTCTGCACCATGGCCTGGATGGGGGTCAGCTGATGCTTGCCGCCGAAGGGCATGAGCACGGTACCGGCGCCGATGGTGGAGTCGAACCGCTCGGACAGGCCCCGCTTGGAGCAGGTGTTCAGGTCGGAGGCAACTTCCATGAAGTTGGCGGTGAAATCTCCGGTGACGGTTTTGCCGTAGGCATGGGGAGCGGCGGGAGCGGCGGTGATGTGCTTGTCCGCACCGTTGGAGTTCAGGAACTCCCGGCTGATGTCGCAGATTTTGGCCCCGTTCCAGTTCATCACCAGACGGGCTTCCTCCGTGACAACGGCCACGGGCACGGCGTTCAGGTTCTCCAGGGCCGCCAGCTCCAGGAACCGGGAGGCGTCCTGGGGCTCCACCACCACGGCCATCCGCTCCTGGGATTCGGAAATGGCCAGCTCGGTGCCGTCCAGACCCTCATATTTCTTGGGCACGGCGTTCAGGTCGATGACCAGACCGTCGGCCAGCTCGCCAATGGCCACGGACACGCCGCCGGCGCCGAAGTCGTTGCACCGCTTGATGAGCCGGGAGGCCTCCGGATTCCGGAACAGACGCTGGAGCTTCCGCTCCTCGGGGGCGTTGCCCTTCTGCACCTCGGAGCCGCAGGTTTCCACGGAGTGGGCGTTGTGGGCCTTGGAGGAGCCGGTGGCGCCGCCGATGCCGTCCCGGCCGGTGTTGCCGCCCAGCAGAATCACCACATCTCCGGGGACGGGCCGCTCCCGGCGGACATTCTCCGCCGGCGCGGCGGCAATCACCGCGCCGATTTCCATCCGCTTGGCGGCGTAGCCGGGATGGTAGATTTCATCCACAATGCCGGTGGCCAGGCCAATCTGGTTGCCGTAGGAGGAGTAGCCAGCAGCGGCGGTGGTGACGATTTTCCGCTGGGGCAGCTTGCCGGGGATGGTCTCGGACACAGGCTTCAGAGGGTCGGCAGCGCCGGTAACCCGCATGGCGCCGTAGACATAGCTCCGGCCGGACAGGGGGTCCCGGATGGCGCCGCCGATGCAGGTGGCCGCGCCGCCGAAGGGCTCAATTTCCGTGGGATGGTTATGGGTCTCGTTCTTGAAGAGAAGCAGCCAGGGCTCCTCCACCCCGTCCACCGTGACGGTCATCTTCACGGTGCAGGCGTTGATCTCCTCGCTCTCATCCAGCTTGTTCAGTTTCCCTACGGAACGCAGATGCTTGACGGCGATGGTGGCCAGGTCCATCAGGCAGATGGGCTTGGCCTGGCGGCCCAGAGCATTCCGGGTGGCAAGGTAGGTCTCATAGGTCTTTTGCAGCAGAGGGTCCGCAAAGGTCACGCTGTCCAGGATGGTGCCGAAGGTGGTGTGGCGGCAGTGGTCGGACCAGTAGGTGTCGATCATCCGGATTTCCGTAATGGTGGGGTCCCGGTGCTCGCTGAGGAAGTAGGACTGGCAGAAAGCAATGTCGTCCAGGTCCATAGCCAGACCGTACTGGCGGATGAAGGTGTCCAGCCCCTCCCGGTCCAGCTGGGTGAAGCCCTCCAGGGTGGCAACCTGGGTGGGAATCTCATAGGGAATGGCCAGGGTTTCGGGAATGTCCAGCGCAGCCTCCCGGCATTCCACCGGGTTGATGACATACTTCTTGAACTCCGCCAGCTCTTCCTGGGTCAGATTGCCATACAGGGCGTAGACCTTGGCGGTGCGGACCAGGGGACGCTCTCCCTGGGAGATGATCTGGATGCACTGGGCGGCGGAGTCGGCCCGCTGGTCGAACTGACCGGGCAGGGACTCCACGGCAAACACCGTGGCGCCGGGCAGGTCCACGGAAGCGGAGGCGGTGTCCAGCTGGGGCTCAGAGAACACGGTTTTGACGGCATAGTCAAACAGCTCCTTGGAGATGTTCTCAGCGTCATAGCGGTTGAACAGCCGCAGATTTTCCAGGCTGGCAATGCCCAGCAGGTTCCGGGCCTCGCTGAGCAGGCCCTGGGCCTCGTTGTCCAGACCGGCCTTTTTTTCTACAAATACACGATAAACCATCGGGTAATTTCCTCCTAGTTTCTCTTTTTTCTCACTTCAGGGCATGCAGAGCGCGCTGGCCGATATCGCTTCTGCGGTAGGCGTTTTCAAAGCGCACCCCGTCGCTGATCCGATAGGCCTCCCGGATGGCATCTGCCAGAGTGTCCGCTACGGCGGTGGTGCCGGTGACCCGGCCGCCGGAGGTAACCAGGGTGTCACTCTCCAGTTTGGCCCCGGCCACATAGGTGTGGGCGGCGGCTTCTTCCGTCATGGTCAGGGGGAAGCCCTTCTGGTAGTGCTCCGGGTAGCCCCTGGAGGCCAGAATCACGCAGCAGGCGTGCTTGCGGGCAAACTTCACTTCGGTTTGGGCCAGGGTGCCGTTGGTGCAGGACTGCATAATGGTCAAAAGGTCACTTTCCAGCAGGGGCAGCACCACCTGAGTCTCCGGGTCGCCGAAGCGGCAGTTGTATTCAATCACCTTGGGCCCCTTGGGGGTGAGCATCAGGCCGAAGTACAGGCAGCCCCGGAAGGTGCGGCCCTTGGCGTTCATGGCGGCGATGGTGGGCAGGAAGATTTCCTGCATACACCGGTCTGCGATTTCCGGGGTGTAGTACGGGTTGGGGGCCACGGTGCCCATACCGCCGGTGTTCAGGCCGGTGTCGTGGTCG
>CALXFW010000073.1 GCA_944387685.1 uncultured Oscillospiraceae bacterium | reverse complement strand
CGGCGCATCAGCTCTTGGGTAAAGCCTGTGGGAACATCCAGATAGAGCACCAGGTCCGGCCGGGGCAGGCCCAGCTTGTCATATTCGAAGTCGTACAGCCAGGCAAGAAAATCCTGCCGGGTTTTCTCCGGCTCCTTGGAGGCCTGGTGGACGGCGTTGGAAGTGGTATACCGGTCGGAAATCACCAGTCCGCCCTGCCGGTAGTAGTCTCCCCAAACTTTCTGGAACGAGGCATACCGGTCGACCGAAAAAAACACGGAGGCAGCGTAGGCGTTGACATCGGAGGGATGCGTACCGAATTCTCCGCCCAGGTACATCCGGATCAGGGCAGAGCTGGGCTCGGAATACTGGGGGAAGACCAGCTTTTCAAACCTCCGGTTTTCCCGCTCCAGCCGGGCGGTGAGTCGCCGGAACTGGGTGGACTTTCCGGAACCGTCGGTCCCTTCAAGTACAATTAGTTTACCCATTGTGTTCTCCTTCATTGAACTTTTGACAGTCTGTGGCCTTCAATATACCATAGTTTCGCCAATTTGTCCACCGTTGCGGCAGGGGCCATTTTTTAATTTTCTGCAAACCTCCAGGGTTGTGGGAACCGGAACAGGCGGAAACGGTTGCAAAACAGGCGGAAAGATGCTACAATGGCTCCAAATGACTTTGAACAAAGGAAAGAAAGCAATATGGAAGTTACATTTGAGAGCCTGGGACTGTCCCCGGCTATGCTGAAGGCCCTGGAGCAGAAGGGCTACGGCTATCCCACCACCATTCAGGCGGAGGCCATTCCCTATTTCCTCCAGTGGCGGGATGTGATTGCCAAGGCCCCCACCGGCACCGGCAAGACCTTCGCCTTCGGCATCCCTATGATTGAGCACATTGACCCCAGCCAGGAGGCGGTGCAGGGGCTGATTCTGGCCCCCACCCGGGAGCTGGCCCTGCAGATCGGCGATGAGCTGCGGGGATTGCTGACCTATTTCCAGGGCATCCGGGTGGCGGTGCTCTACGGCGGCGCGGGCATCGGCGGTCAGATCAAGCAGCTCGAGCGCAAACCCCAGATTGTGGTGGCCACCCCCGGGCGGCTGATGGACCACTATAACCGGAAGACCATCCGGCTGGACGGCGTTCAGACGGTGGTGCTGGATGAAGCGGACCGGATGCTGGATATGGGCTTTTTCAAGGACGTGACCCGGATCATTGAGAAGGTGAAGAACCGGAGAAATCTGGGATTGTTCTCCGCCACCATTTCCCAGGAGGTGATGACCGTCTCCTGGATGTACCAGCGGGACGAGGTGGAGATTACTGTGGAGCCCAAGCAGGAGGACCGCCCGGATATCGACCAGTACAGCCTGACCTGCACCCCCCTGGAAAAGGCGGAGACCACCCTGCGGCTGATCCGCACCCAGGGCTATGACCGGGCCATGATTTTCTGCAACACCAAGCATATGTGCCAGCGGCTGGCGGAGGAGCTTCAGCGGGCGGGCCTGAACTGCGACAGCCTCCATGGAGACATCCGCCAGAGCCAGCGGGAGAAGACCATGCAGCGCTACCGGGAGGGGAAGGTCTCCATTCTGGTGGCCACGGACATTGCCTCCCGGGGCATCGACGTGGACGATGTGGACTGCGTCATCAATTATGACATCCCCGAGGAAAACGAGTATTACGTCCACCGCATTGGCCGGACCGGCCGGGCCCGGCGCAAGGGCGTGGCCTGGAGTCTGGTGAGCAACTTCCCGGAGAAGGCCAAGCTGGATGAAATCTGCAAATTCTGCGGTTTTACGGTTGCGCCGATGTGCCTGTCAGAGGACGGAACGCTGACACCGGAGGTCGTAAAAGCCCCGGCGCCTCCCAAGAGGCGGTTCCGTTGACCCCCCGGGAGGCGGGCTTTCTGCTGCTGACCAGCCGCCTGGGAAACCCGGAACGCCGGGTGCTGACCACAGCCCAGCTTCGGGAACTGGCCCGGCGGATGGGGGAGCAGGAAACGGTTCCCGCAGATCGGGAGCTGACCTGGCAGGATGTGGCGGCTCTTGGCTATGGCCGGGAATTTTCCCAGCGGGTGGTGTCCCTTCTGGAGGAGAATGACCTGCTTCAGGAGTATCTGGAAACCGGGAAGCGGGCGGGATGTGTGCCTGTAACCCGGGTGAGCCCCTGCTACCCGCCGGTTCTGCGGCGACGGCTGGGGCTGGACAGTCCGGGCTGCCTTTGGATGAAGGGGGACCCTGACATTCTGGATTATCCCGCCATTTCCCTGGTGGGCAGCCGGGAGCTGAGGGAGGAAAACGGGGAGTTTGCCGCTCTGGTTGGCCGCTTCGCAGGGGAGCGGGGGCTGACCCTGGTTTCCGGCAATGCCCGGGGTGCAGACAAAACGGCTCAGGAAGCCTGTCTTGCCGCCGGGGGCCGGGTGGTCAGCGTGGTGGCGGATGAATTGACCAGGCATCCCCTGCGGCGGAATTTGCTCTGGCTCAGTGAAGACGGCTTTGACGAGCCCTTCAGCAAGACCCGGGCACTCAGCCGGAACCGGTGCATACACACCTTGGGTCAGATGGTTTTTGTGGCCCAGGCCACGCTGGGAAAAGGGGGCACCTGGGACGGTACGGCGAGGAATCTCCGCTTTGGATGGAGCCCGGTGCTCTGCTTTCGGGATGGCAGTGACGCCGCCCGGGAACTGGAGCAGATGGGTGCCTACCAGATTGCCTGCGGGGAGCTGGAGGATTTTTCTCAGCTGTCAAGGGGAATCTGCCCTGATGAAGTATAAAAAAGCGCCCCCGGAAACAGGTCCGGGGGCTGTGCAGTTAGAAGTGGGACTTGGCCCAGTCGGAAATGGTCTGGACGCTGTCCTTCACCTGGTGGCCGCGGACGGACAGACCGGGCAAGACCTGGGCGCCGGGGCAGCTGGCGGCGATATCCGCCTCGGAGTTGGCAAGACCGCTGCCTTCGTTGGTGCACAGGGGAATGATCCGCTTGTCCGTCAGGTTATAATGCTCCAGGAAGGTGAAGACGCTCATGGGAGCGGTTCCGCACCAGTTGGGATAGCATACGAATAAGGTATCATAGGATGCTATATCCGGAAGGTAGGCTTTCAGTTCCGGGCGGGCGTGGGTCCGGGCCTCGGCTGCCGCTTCCTTGCAGCAGGCCTGATAGCTTTCCGGATAGGGTTTGACGGTTTCAATCTCGAACAGGTCGGCGCCCACCGCGTCCCGGATGTATTCCGCCGCGTAGGCAGTGTTGCCCTTTTCCAGAACCTGTACGCCGCCGGGCATATAGTTCTCCCCCTTGTGGGAGTAGAAAACAACCAATGTGTTTGCCATAATAATCCCTCCTGCTGGGTAATTGTGTTACGTCTATTTTAGCGGAAAGGGTGAGGAATGTCAATCCTGGGAGAAAATCGGAAAGGCTGACGGTTCAGCGGGAAGACGCTGGACTGCCGCCGGAGAAAAAGCGAGGTTATGCTATGGGTGTATTGTTTCGGCGGATTGCCTGCCTCCTTCTGCTGGGTGTGCTGCTTTGTGCCGCTCCCCAGGCCCGTGCCTATGAGGCGGGCGACGGGTTTGATCTGGACCTGAGTGCCTGGATTCAAGACCCCCAGAGCCGGAGCTATGTGGAGATGATGCTGGACTACCATATCCGTACCAATCCCATGGTACGCAGTGCTTTGGAGGGCGGATTCGCCGCCGTATTCCTGTTTGACGGCTGCTCCGACAATATGAACGACCCCATTCTGGCGGACCTGACCTATTATCGGGTCAGCGCTGTGTGCCTGGTTATCCGCCAGAATACAGACGGGGAGCTGCAGCTGGTATATTTCAATGACAACTGCTCCACTCTGCCCGACAAGCCTCTGGCCTATGGCTCCTGGTCGCTGCCGGAAGCGGGGGAGGTGGGGCCGGCTACCGTATGCGATGGAACCTATCAGCTTTACTCCGTTTACCACCGGGGGCAGTATGAAGCCCTGCACGTCCGGACGGAATATACGGACCCCAAGGTAGACGCGGTTTATATGATACCCGACGGGTTTGTGCCTTCCCGGGCCACGGAAATCAACGTCCACACCCGCACCAGCAACCACATCGCCGGACGGGGCGTGTGGTCGGCAGGGTGCCTCCTGGTGGGAGGCGGAGCGGAATGGGAATACCGGCGGCTGATATACACGGTGTACGATGCCGCGTTCGACATCTTTGAGGTGGAGAATTTTGTGGGCTCTCTGACCATTGACCGGCAGGGACTGCGGCAGTGGATGTATACGCTCTACGAAAATCCGGACGCGGTGGACTGGATTGTGAAGGAATCCCGGCAGATCCAGCCGGAAACCTATCTGCGTCAGTGCGTGCAGGGGGAGGATTTCCTCTGGGGAAAATCCATGGGAGTTCTCCGCCAAACTGACTGGATGAGCCTGCCCTGCAGCAACGCCACTGATGCCCGATCCCGGGAACTGGCCGTTCTGGAGCCGGGACGGGAGCTTACGGCAGCGGGAACCATCACAAATACCCTGGGAAATGAGTGGTATCAGGTGGAATTGGATGGGAAAACCGGTTATGTGTATGCAGGAGATTTGCAGCCATGGAGCTGGATGGACCGGCTGCGGAGCTGGATGGAGAAGCTATAGTCGGAACGCCTCCCTTCCCGATGGGAAAGGGAGGCGCTTTCTTTGGGAAAATGTGATGAATAAACTGATTTTTCATAAAAATATGAAAAATACCGATGACAGATGAAAAATTCTGCGCTATAATCATAGAAAAACGGGAGGAACGTCATGCGCATTATGGGAGTGGATTACGGCGATGCCCGAACCGGGGTTGCGGTTTCGGATCTGCTGTGTACGCTGGTTGGCTCGGCCACGGTGATTCCCAGCCGGAACCGGGAGAAGGCCATCGGGGACATTGTCCGGATGGTCCGGGAGATGGAGATCGGGGAAATTGTGGTTGGTCTGCCCCGGAACATGGACGGCACCGAAGGCAGCCGGGCCCAGCTGTGCCGGGAGTTTGCAGAAGAGCTGCAAAAGGCTGCCGGAGTGCCGGTGACCATGTGGGATGAGCGCCGGACTACGGTGGAGGCCCACAACATCCTGTCCCAGCACAATTATCACGGAAAAAAGCGCAAGGACACGGTGGACGCTGTGGCGGCATCCCTGATTCTGGAGGGATACCTGGCCTACCGCCGCCGCTGAACGGCTAAGAGGGCTTCCGGGGGCGGTAAAACAGCTCCCGCAGGCCGGTGAGAATCAGCAGGGCGCCGAACAGCTTTTTCACCACCTCCAGGTTCAATCCCATTCCCACCCGGGACAGCACGGCTGCCGCCAGGCAGCCTCCCAGAGCGGCGGGGAGAATTCTGCGGAACGGAATGGCTTTTGCCCGCCATTGCAGAAAGCAGGCAATGGTCGCGGTGGGCAGAAAAAACAACAGGTTGATGCACCGGGCGGCGCTGTGCTCCATACCCAGCACCATGGTCAGCCACAAAATCAGCAGGCTGCCGCCGCCGATGCCCAGGCCGGACAAAAAACCCAGGACGGCGCCTACCGTCAGGGCCACGGGAAAACTCTCTAGCATAGGTAACGGAACCCTCCCCATAGAATCAGGATGCCCAGCCCCCGGTGAAGCCAGGCTGTGGGAATGGCCCGTCCCCATTTTCCGGCGGCCAGGCCCCCCAGAAGGCTGCCCAGCAGATAGGGGGCTGCCTGCGGCCAATCTACCGTCCGCATCGCCGAGGTGACCACGATGGACACTACGCAGATGGGCAGAATGATGGCGATGGAGGAAGGAAACACCTCCCGGTCGTCCAGGGTGGTGAGCATGGTCAGCAGGGGGACCAGCACCATACCGCCGCCGGCGCCGAACAGGCCGGTTACCGCGCCTGCACCAACGCCTGCCAGAGCGGTTTTCAGCATATCCCGTTTGTTCATAAGCATCACCTCTGGGGGTAGTTTCTCCACAGAGGGCGTTCCTATGCCGGAGTTTGGCGTGGGATAGATTCGGTTCGTGAAGGGAGGTGAAAATTATGCGGTCCAAGGAAGCTTTGCGTCTGCGGATTCTGGAGCTTTGCGATACCCATAATTTGACGCTGAATGGCCTGTGCGCCATCTGCGGAATTACCCAGTCTACTCTGAACAACCTGATCCGGGGAAGGAATAACTCCCTCACGGTGTCCACGGTGCAGAAGATCTGCGACGGACTGGACATGAATCTTCCTGAGTTTTTTGATTCCGACCTGTTCCGAAATATCGAACAGGAAATTCAATGAACGGAAATCAGTTCCGCCCCGGCTCATCTTGAGCCGGGGCGGATGCTTATGGTGGGAAAGAATCAATGCTCCTTCTTCTGGAACACAAAGGCCAGGGCGGCCAGAGCCGCACAGCTGACCACTGCGAGGATGACAACAGGCGTATGGGAGGCGGGCTCCGCTTCCACATCCATTTCCGCTGTCGTTTCCGCAGGGGCTTCCGTGGAAGCTTCCTGGGTGGCGGGGACGGTTTCCTCAGTGGTTTCCCGGACGGCGGCTTCCATGACAATTCGTCCGGAACCCTCTACCGTGCTGTAGTCCAGCAGCAGACCGGGGTACTTGGCGGCCAGGGGAGAGTTTGCGGCGTCAACCACGCCGCCGTCAAAGGCCTGGACGTAGTTGGCCAGAACCATGTAATCCTCCATCACATAGTCCAGCACATTCACTGCACCGTCAAACATATTGAATCCGTCGCCCAGGTCCCGCAGGGTGTAGTTATAGCCGGCCAGATTGTAGCTGGCGGTGAGGTCCAGGTCATCCCATGCGCCGGTTTCTTTGTTGTATACCTTCACATCGTGAACCCGGTAGCCGCCGGTGGGACCGCCGATCCAGACACCCTTGTCATCCTTCTGGGTGGAATCTGGCCATTCGGTATCGATTTTGTAAGTAATACCGGAGACCTGGAGGAAGCCGCCGCACTCTTCACCGGTGCCGGCGGTTCTGGCGCCCCACTCCAGGGCGTCCAGCAGCTGCTGACCGGTGACGGTCTGCAGGCAGGCCACGTTGCCGAAGGTGTGGATGGTCTTGCAGGTCTGGTAGGAAATTTCACCGGTGATGGCCTCGTTGCGGATGCCGCCGCCGTTCATCACGGCCACATCCACATCCATGTCCATGTCGTCGAAGAGGAAGTACAGGGCGTCGGCGGCAAAGTCGCCGGTGTTGGTTTCCTGGCTGCGGACCAGCCGGGTGCCGTCGGCATAGTTATCCAGGGTCAGGGGGGTGGAGCCGATGACGGTGCCCAGCTCCTGGTCGATTTCCGCCATCCAGCCGTCCTTGATGGCGGCTACGGTTTCATCGGAGCACCATTCGGCGCCGGTGTACAGGTCGGAGACCAGCTTATAGCCCACTACTTCGGTGGTGTCGTTGCCGTCCTCATCTTTCACGGGGTTGCCGGCTTCGTCCAGCACCGGCTCCAGGATTTCCTCACATTCGATGAAACCGGTGGAAATGTCGCCGGCGGCAGAAATCACCATCATGCCGATGCGGCCGAAGTACTGGCCGGTTTGGGTCAGAACCACGGAATTGCCGTCCTTATCCGTGACGGTTTCCCCCGCTACGGTGCTGTGAGAGTGGCCGTCAATGAAGGCGCTGAGACCGGACACGTTGGCAATGACCTCTGCGCTGGTCCAGGGCTGGGAGGACAGGTCGTCGCCCAGGTGGCCCAGGGCAATCACCTTGGTTGCACCCTCGTCTGCCGCGCTGTCAATGGCGGCCTGCACATCGGCGTACAGGGCGGAGCCGTCCTCACCGCCGGAGATGCCATAGATGTAATTGCCGTTTTCATCCTGGAAGTAGGCAGGGGTGGATTTGGTGAAGGATTCCGGAGTGGTCACGCCGATAATCGCCAGCTTTTCGGTTCCGAAATCAAACATCTGGTAAGCGGGCAGCACGTTTTCGCCCCGGACGCCGTCGGCTTCCTCGTAGAAGTTGCAGGAAACGTAGGGGTATTCCGCCCACGCCACAATCTGCTGACAGCCCTCCATGCCGTAGTCAAACTCATGGTTGCCCAGAGTGGCCAGGTCATATCCGGCAGCGTTCATCAGCTTGATGATGGTCTGCCCCTTGTCCATGGAGCCATAAGCAGTTCCCTGGACGTGGTCACCGGCATCCACCAGAAGGACGTGGGAATACTGGGTTTCCAGTTCTGCCTTTACGGCGGCAATCACATCGTAGCTCAGGGGACCGTCGATGTAGGTGTGCACGTCGTTGGTGTAAAGGATGACGATATCATCCGACGGGGAAGTCTCCGCTGCGGTCACGGGAATGGTCAGGGTCAGAACCAGCATGACCGCCAGCAGCAGCGCAAGGGATTTTCGAATCATAATTTCTCCTCCTTTATGGGTTCAGAGTCCACCGATAGTGTACACCATTTTGCAGAAAAAGAAAATACCCACTTTCGCAAAATCTATGTTAAGAAATTCTTTTGTGGACAGATCGGGAAATCTGTGTTACTCTGTAGATCAGGGAAACCCATGACCATTTTAGAGAGAAAAGGTGGGAAACCATGAAATATACCAAATTTTTCCGACGAATTTTGGCTGGAGCGATGGCCTTTGTCATGGCCCTTGGCCTTGCGGGCTGCGCCCCCAAGCGGGTGACTGCGGAGACGGACGAGGTGACCTATGGCGTGGACGTATCCCGGTATCAGGGGACCATCGACTGGCAGGAGGCGGCAGCCTCCGGAATTGATTTTGCCATTGTCCGCGTGGGCTATCGGGATATGAGCCAGGGAACCATTCAGGAGGAGCGCAATGGCCGCTACAACCTCCAGGAGGCCAGCAGGGCCGGGCTGAAGCTGGGGGCGTATTTCTTCTCTGCGGCGGTTACCGAGGAAGAGGCGGAGGAGGAGGCCCGCTGGGTGGCGGAGCTGCTGGCGGGGTACCCCATCACCTATCCGGTGGCCTACGACTGCGAGGGGTTTGAAGACCCGGACAGCCGCCAGTATTCCCTGACCAAGGAGGAGCGGACGGATATTGCCCTGGCGTTTTTGAAAACCATTGAGAAGCTGGGCTATGAGGGGATGTTCTACGGCTCCAAAAACCATATGGAATTTGACGCCTATTGGGACACCACCCGGATTGCCAAGGATTACAAAATCTGGGTGGCCCAGTACCCCGGAACGGATTTTGACCCAGACGGGTTCCAGTCCAGCTATGAGGGCGTTCATCACATCTGGCAGTATACTGAGGAGGGGGTTGTCCCGGGAATCTCCCAGCCGGTGGATTTGAACATTGCCTATTTTGGCTACGATGGCATAGAGCCGGCGAAGAGCGATGTTCCGCCGGAGGAAGTGGAGCCGGATGTGGAAATCCTGATGAACTTTACCCAGGTGGATGAGCAGGTTACCGCCAAGGAATCCACCAACCTGCGCAGCGCCCCCAGCCAGGGGGAGGACAGCCAGGTGCTCTACACCCTGCAAAATGGGGAAATTGCCCAGCGTATTGCGGTGAGCTCCAGCGGCTGGTCCAAGCTGGTGTTCAACGGGGAGACGTATTATGCCGTGTCCAGCTACCTGACCACCGATCTGGACGGAACCGGGGAAAACGATGACGAGTCGTTCTCTGACCCGGACGGGGACGGCATCCAGACGGAGTTCACCCCGGTCAATGAAGAGGTCACCGCCAAGGATGTGGTGAATCTGCGGGCGCTGCCCAGCGTGGAGCGTGAGGATGCGGAGATTGTGGGCCAGCTGAACAACGGAGATGTGGCCACCCGGGTGGGAATCAGCGACAACGGCTGGTCCAAGCTGGAGTACAATGGAATTACCTGCTACGCGGTATCCAGCTACCTGGAACCCACAGATGCGGCGGAGCAGACCGAGGCCACCGGCGATGAATATGTGGTGCAGACCCAGTTTGTGGAAGTCAACGAGCTGGTCACCGCCAAGGAGGAGGTCAATCTGCGGACCTTGCCCAGTGTGGAACACGAGGATTCCGAAGTGGTGGTCACCATCTACAACGGGGACATCGTTACCCGGACGGGAATCAACGAGGATGTGGGCTGGTCCCGGGTGGAGTACAACGGGCAGACGCTTTACTGTGTCAGCAGCTACATCCAATTGGCACAGTAATGGCAGCAGAGGGGCAGCTTTTTAGCTGCCCCTCTGCCTCAAAACGGATATTTTGCGAAAAGAAAAAGAAAACAGTTGACAAATGTGCTGCACCGTGTTAGAATAAACAAGTCGTTGAGAGACGGCACCCTATATGGGCGAGTGGTGGAATTGGTAGACTCGCTAGATTCAGGTTCTAGTGTTCACTGCGGACGTGCGGGTTCAAGTCCCGCCTCGCCCACCAAAAACCGTGACGTGATCGTGCGTCACGGTTTTTTACGTTTTATTAGCGTCATGGCTCTGCCCCAAGGGAAGCGGACCATGGCGAAGTATCTTGACAGGACTCTGCATTTTATATAAAATGTACCCAACAGTGCTCCACTTTCGGACAAAATTCGGACTTTGCGAAGCCTGAAGGACCAACATCCCTGGGGTTCGGGTGCCGCGTATCAATAGGAGCATAGAGGAGGATGACACAATGAAAGGAATCATTCTTGCCGGCGGTTCCGGAACCAGGCTGTACCCCCTGACCAGGGTTACCTCCAAGCAGCTGCTTCCGGTTTATGATAAGCCGATGATTTATTATCCCCTGTCCACATTGATGCTGGCGGGCATTCGGGAAATTCTGATTATTTCCACACCCACGGACACCCCCCGGTTTCAGGATTTGCTGGGAGACGGCAGTCACTTTGGCATCCACCTGTCCTATGCGGTTCAGGAATCTCCGGATGGCCTGGCACAGGCTTTTCTGATCGGGGAGTCCTTCATCGGCGAAGATGCCTGCGCCATGATCCTGGGGGATAACATCTTCTACGGCAACGAATTTACCGGGATTCTGGCTCAGGCAAGGGCCAATGCGGAGCAGGGGAGCGCCACGGTATTCGGCTACTATGTTCCGGACCCGGAGCGGTTTGGCGTTGTGGAATTCGATGAGCGGGAGCAGGTGATTTCCATTGAGGAGAAGCCCGCCCAGCCCAGAAGCAATTATGCCGTAACCGGGCTGTATTTCTACCCGAAGGGTGTTTCCCGAATGGCCGGGCGGGTGGAAAAATCTCCCCGGGGAGAACTGGAGATTACTACGCTGAATCAGATGTACCTGGCGGAAGGCAGGCTGAATGTGAAGGTTTTTGGCCGTGGCTTTGCTTGGCTGGATACCGGGACCATGGAGAGCCTGCTGGAGGCGGCGGAATTTGTCCATATTGTCCAAAAGCGGCAGGGGGTTAAAATTTCCGCACCGGAGGAAATTGCCTTCCGGTTTGGATGGATTTCTACGGAGGAGCTGCTGGAGTCTGCGGAACTGTACGGGAAATCACCCTATGGCCGTCATTTGCGCCAGGTGGCAGAGGACAGATTTGTCAGTTTCAAAAAGAAAACACGGGAATGAGGGGTATGCAATGACCATCATCGTAACCGGCGGCGCCGGATTTATTGGAAGCAATTTTATTTTTCACATGCTTGGCAAATATCCGGAGTACCGGATTGTGTGTCTGGACAAACTGACTTATGCGGGGAATTTGTCCACGCTGGCACCCGTGATGGACAATCCCAACTTCCGCTTTGTGAAGCTGGATATCTGTGACCGGGAAGGGGTTTACAAGCTGTTCGAGGAAGAGCATCCGGACATGGTGGTGAACTTCGCCGCCGAGAGCCATGTGGACCGCTCCATTGAGGACCCGGGCATCTTCCTGCAGACCAACAT
>CALXFW010000072.1 GCA_944387685.1 uncultured Oscillospiraceae bacterium | reverse complement strand
GGGAGCGGCAGTGGTTTCCGTGGTGGTGGTACCGCCGCAGGCGGCCAGGCTCAGAACCATGACCAGTGCGAGGACCAGTGCGAGAATCTTTTTCATTGAAATTTTCCTCCTTGTATTTTTCGGGGGCTCACGCCCCCAAAATCATGAATACTATATCAATTTTACCGTATAATGTAAAGGGTTTTTGTGAAAATTGTGTAATTACACAAAATTATAATCCGCAATTTAGTAATGTTAACGAAGGATATTTCCCTGGATGCGTTGGCCCCAAATTTGAAAACGGGCTCTTTTTTAATTATATTTGAAAGAAATTTTCAGAAACAGTGTGCTTTTCCCGGAAAATCCCTCCATTGGCCGGAGCAGGAAAATCCCCGGCGAAACCGGGCGGATACTCCGCATTGACGCGGGCAGATTCCTTTGTTATACTGAAACCAAAGCCCCGAACCGGAATACTGAATAAAGGAGAATGCACCATGCAGGCAATGCTTAACTGGCTGGCGGACCCCACCGTTTTTCAGGTGAACCGTCTGGACGCCCACTCGGACCACATCTGCTATGCCTCGGCCCAGGAGGCCGCCGGGGGAGAGACCTCCCTCCGGCAGAGTCTGGACGGCCAGTGGCTGTTCCGCTGGAGTCCCAACCCCGACGCCCGCCCGGCGGACTTCTGGCAGGAGGACTTTGACCTGGGGCAGTTCGGCACCATCACCGTCCCGGGTCACATGGAGACCCAGGGCTTCGGGCAGATTCAGTACACCAACAAGCTCTACCCCTGGGACGGCCATACCCAGCTGCGCCCCCCGGAGGTGGACTGGCAGGACAGCCCCGTGGGCTGCTACGTCTGCCGCTTTGACCTGGAGGCGGGGCTGGTGGACAAGCAGGTGTGCGTTTCCTTCCAGGGCATCGAGCAGGCGGCCTTTGTCTGGCTCAACGGCCATTTTGTGGGCTACTGCGAGGATACCTTCACCCCCTCGGACTTTGACCTGACCCCCTACATCCGCCCCACCGGCAACCGGCTGTGCGTTCAGGTTCACAAGCACAGCACCGCCGCCTGGCTGGAGGATCAGGACTTCTTCCGCTTCTCCGGCATTTTCCGCTCGGTGTTCCTCTATGCCAAGCCCCATTCCCATATTCAGGACCTGTGGATCCGCACGGAGCTGTCCCCGGACAACCGGACGGGCGCCGTGGAATTCCGGCTGGTCACCGAGGGCATGGCCTCGGTCCGGGCCAGAATCACCCATCCCGTGGACGGCGTGCTCTTTGACGACGGTCTGCAGCTCCAGCGCCGGGGGGACCATGTCTGGTCCCAGCGGATTTCCCTGGACAAGGTCCGCCGGTGGGACTGCGGCGCCCCGGAGCTGTACCGGGTGGAGCTGACGGTGTCCGACGACCAGGGAAATGTGACGGAGTTCATCCCCTACGACACCGGCTTCCGCCGGATGGAAATCCGGGACAAGGTGCTGACCCTGAACGGTCGGCGGCTGGTTCTCAACGGCGTGAACCGCCACGAGTGGAATCCCCGCACCGGCCGGGCCATCACCCGGGAGGACATGGAGGCGGCCCTGGAGACGTTCCGGCGCAACCGGATCAACGCGGTGCGCACCAGCCACTACCCCAACCAGTCTCTGTGGTATGACCTGTGCGACCGGGCGGGCATCTGCGTTATGGACGAGACCAACATGGAAACCCACGGCACCTGGCAGACGGATATGACGGTGGACCCCACCTGGAACGTGCCGGGAAGTCTGCCGGAGTGGAAGGACTGCGTCCTGGACCGGGCCAACTCCATGTTCCAGCGGGACAAGAACCACGTTTCCATCCTCTTCTGGTCCTGCGGCAACGAATCCTATGCCGGGGAGGACATCCTGGCCATGGCGGACTTTTTCCGGGCGGTGGACCCCGGCCGGGTGGTGCACTACGAGGGCGTATTCCACTGCCGGGAATTTGATGCCATCTCCGATGTGGAGAGCCGGATGTATGCCACGCCGGCGGAAATCCGGGAGTACCTGGAGACCGACGGGGGCAAACCCTACTTAAACTGCGAATATATGCACAACATGGGCAACTCCCTGGGAGGCATGGAGAGCTATGTCCGCCTGGGAGAGGAATTCCCCCAGTATCACGGGGGCTTCATCTGGGACTATATGGACCAGGCCCTGTTCCGCACCGACCCCTGCGGCCGGGAGGTGCTGGGCTACGGCGGCGATTTCGGAGAGCGGCAGACAGACTATAACTTCAGCGCCAACGGCATCGTTACTGCCGACGGGCAGGAAAAGCCCTGTATGCAGGAGGTGCGCTACTGGTACGCCTCTGCCCAGGAGCGGGCGGAGCACGACCGGGCCAACCAGGCTGCCCGGCAGACCATGGAGATGCCGGTTCACAGAGCCGCCCGGACTCCCCTGCAGATCACCCAGGGGGACGGCGCCTGGGGTGTGAAGGGAGAGAACTTCGAAATTCTCTTCTCCATCAGCCAGGCGGGCCCCTGCTCCCTGCGCTGGGGCAATACGGAGTGGATGTGGCGGGGACCTCGCCCGGCCTACTGGCGCGCCCCCACGGAGAACGACATCAGCTGCGGCTTCCCCCTGCGCAGCGGGGTCTGGTCGGCGGCGGACCAGTACCAGAGCTGCGCGGATATTCAGGTGCTGGAGCAGTCTCCCGCCCGCTTTGCCATCCGCTACGCCTTCACCGCCCCGGTGCTGCCGGGTCTGCAGACCCATGTGACCTATGCCGTGGACAAGGACGGCAATCTGGACGTGGAGGTTCACTATTTCGGAGCCCCGGGCCGTCCGGAGCTGCCTTTGATGGGCCTGCGTTTCGCCACCCCCGTCCCGGTGACCCGGACGGAGTGGATGGGCCTGTCCGGAGAGACCTATCCCGACCGGAAGAAGGGCGGCGTGTACGGCCTGCACAGCGAAACGCCCCACATTGCCAACTATCTGGTTCCCCAGGAGTGCGGCAACCATCAGGATACGGACTATGCCTGCCTGTGCCTGAACGATGCCCGGCTGTACCTGGAGAAGCGGGAGGAGCCCTTCGCCTTCTCCGCCATTCCCTATACGCCCGCGCAGCTGGAGCAGGCCTTCCACCGGGAGGAACTGCCGGAGCCGGTGCGGACGGTGGTTACCGTCTGCGGCAGAATGCGGGGCGTGGGCGGCATCGACACCTGGGGCACCGACGTGGAGCCTGCCTACCGGATTTCCGGGGAGGAGGACATTGTCCTGCGCCTGCGCATCCGGGGCGAGTAAGCCTGCGGCCAGCCCGGGAAAGGAAGCGTTTTCCCAATCCGGCGTCCCCTTCCCGGCTATATAATTGAGAAGAACAGCGGCGGTTTTGAAGATGCAAAACCGCCGCTGGTTTTTGTCCCCGCAGAAGGAAAGGCGGGCAGGGAATTCCCTGCCCGCCTTTCCTGTGAGAAGAATAGAGGAAAAACAATGCGGAAGAAGGCGCATTGCTTACAGTTGCCGTTGGGTCCGGGAGCCCCGGCCCAAGATTAGTGTAACAAAAAAGAAATGGGGTGTATACGGCAGAAACCGGTCAATACTATAACAAAACGCTCATAATCAGGCTGTACAGAGATATTTCTATTGAATTTTTAAGACATCTTGCTAGAATGTTGTTGAAAATTGGTGTCTATTCCCAGGAAAGGAGCTTCCATGGAACCCATTTACAGCAACTACTCTCCCACGTTTCTATATGTGGACAAATATCGCTTCCCCAAGGAATGGGTAAGTCAGTCCAACCAGATTCCCTACAGTATGCTGCGCTATATCTGCTCCGGTTCGGCTCAGTTTGTGGTCAACGGAGAGCCCTACCTGGTGAAGCCGGGGGAGGTGTTCTACATCCCCCAGGGCGCCCAGCTGTACTGCGCCGCCCGGGAGGAAATCGCGTTCATCAGCATCCGGTTCATCGGGTCCATTCAGCTTCAGGACGACGATATGCTCAAGCGTCTGTGGAACATCGGCCGGCAGTATGACGTCCGGGACCAGCCGGAAATCGAGCAGTGGTTTGAGAATACCTACCGCAGCGCCATTTCCCGGGCCAAGTACAAGCGGCTGGAAACCCGCGGGTACCTGAATCTGATCTGCGCCGCCCTGGCCCGCCGCTCCGCCCAGGACGAGGAGCAGGAGGAGACCGTACACGCCGACCGGAAGATGATGGAATCCATGCACGACATGAAATACATCCGCCAGCGGGCCCTGGCCTCCCACAACAAAACCGACCCCCGGATTCAGGCCCTGGTGGACTACCTGACCCTCCACCCGGAGATCAATCTGACCCGGGTGGAGATGTGCCAGATGTGCGATGTCAGCGAAAGCACCCTGCGCCGCCTGTTCAAAACCTACATGGGCAAGAGCATTTACGAATTCATCAAGGAGACCAAGACTCTCTATGCCTCCCACCTGCTGATGACCACCAATGTGCCCATTTCGGAAATCGGATACCGGGTGGGATACGAATCCCCCAGCTACTTCACAAAAACCTTCCGGGAAATTTTCGGCGTCAGTCCTCAGGAATACCGAAAAAGCTCCCGAGAATCGTAAGAGAATTGGATATAATGCACAATATCTGTGGCCGTTCTTTGTGCAAAATAGAAGTAATCGATTATTTCGTGACGGATGCGTTATAGTATTGGCACGATACTGTGTTGCAGGCCGCTCCGGTTTTCCTCTATAATGGTGCCAGGATCAAGAAACAGGATGTGGACTGTTTCCAAAAAACAAAACACACAAGGAGGAAAACGAATGAAAGCGAAAAAACTGTTGGCAATCCTGCTGGCCCTGGTAATGCTGCTGACCCTGGCGGCCTGCGGCGGCACGGAGGACACCGCTGACACCCAGGCTGCCGCCGGCAGCGGGGACTCCGCAGACACCGCTCAGGAGCTCAGCGGAGAAATCACCTTCTGGCACTGCTTCACCCAGGGTGCCCGGATGGAGGCCATCGAAGACGCCGCCGCGTCCTTTATGGAAGCCCATCCCGGCGTGACCATCAACATCGAGACCATGTCCTGGGGTGATTTCAACACCAAGTGGAACGCGGGCCTGACCACCGGCGACCTGCCGGACATCAGCGTGGCCCAGAACACCGGCGAGGTTGCCGAGATGATCAACGCCGGTGTGCTGGCGGACATCAGCGGCGTCATTGACGCCATCGGCCGGGACCGGTTCTCCGAAAACGCCCTGGGCGACATGACCACCGACGGCGTGACCTACGGCATCCCCTACTACTCCCACGCGCAGGTTATGTGGTACCGGGAAGACCTGCTGGATGCGGCGGGCCTGGACGTCCCCACCACCTGGGACGAGTTCTATGAGGCGGCTGTGGCCCTGACCAAGGACGGTGTCTACGGCGCCGGATTCTCCTGCAGCCCCAACGACCTGCTGTGCACCCGTTATCTGAACTACTACGTCCGGTCCGCCGGCGGCAGCCTGCTCAACGATGACCTCACCGCCAACCTGACCAGCGACATCGCGCTGGAGGGCATCGAATTCTGGGTCAACGTCTACAAGAACTGCTCCCCCGCGGAAACCATCAACTACACCGTCAACGACCACGCCACCCTGTTCTACCAGGGCACCACGGCCTTTGACTTCAACTCCGGCTTCATGATCTCCGGCGTGGAATCCAACCGGGCGGATCTGGTGGACTACATCTCCTGCGCGCCCCTGCCCCTGTACAAGGAAGGCGATCCGTACTACAGCGCCGAGGCCACCCACATTCCGCTGGTTATGTGGGAGAACAGCGAGAACAAGGCGCTGTGCCAGGCCTTCATTGAGTACCTGTACGAGGATGACAACTACCTGTACTTCCTCAGCGCGGTTCCTGTAGGCATGCTGCCCTCCATCACCGGCATCTCCGACCAGGAGGCCTACCTGAGCAACGAAACCGTGCAGAAGTTCTCCGAGGAGGCTGCCATCATTGAGCAAGCCGTGGAGGAAGGCCGGGCCATTGGCTTCGAGCACGGCCCCAGCGTCCAGGCAGGTCTGCTCAGCAGCCAGGGCGTGGTGGAGGAGATGTTCCAGGACATCCTGATCAACGGCACCGATATTCCCACTGCGGCGCAAGCTGCAGAAGATCAGCTGAACGAAATCTTTGAGACCATGGTTGGCTAATGCCGGCAGCGGGCGGGAAGATTCCTTTCCGCCCGCTTTCTGCGGCCGATTTTACAAAAAGGAGGCTTCCATGAAACAAGATCGGTTATCCGGACAGGGGCTTCGGTCCCGACGGATCGACATCACCCGGTGGATCTTCGTGGCTCCGGCTATGGCAGTGGTTGTCTGTCTGCTGATCTATCCCCTGTGCTCCACCGTCCTGTACAGCTTCACCAACAAGACCATGATCAAGGACTCGTTCAAGGTTGTGGGTCTGAAAAACTATCTGGATATTCTGGCCGATGAATCCTTCTACAAGGCGTTCTGGAACACGCTGAAGTGGACCGTGGGCAGCGTTCTGGGCCAGGTGATCATCGGCTTCACCGGAGCCATCTGTCTGAACCAGGTGAAAAACAGCATGGCCCGGTCCACCTTCCGGATTCTGTGCATCATCCCCTGGGCCTTCCCGGCCATCGCCACCGCCATGGTCTGGAAGTGGATTCTCAACGGCATCTACGGATTTTTGCCCACCATGCTGGTGGACCTGGGAATTACGGAGCAGATGCTCCAGTTCTTCAGCGACAAGAATCTGGTCATGCCCACGCTGATGGGCATCAACATCTGGTTCGGCGCACCGCTGATTATGGTCAACGTATACGCGGCTCTGCAGACCATTCCCCAGGACCAGTACGAGGCGGCCCAGATTGACGGCGCCAGCAAATTCCAGTCCTTCCGCCACATTACCATCCCCCACATCCGTACGGTGGTGGGCCTGCTGATTGTGCTGCGGACGGTGTGGGTGTTCAACAACTTCGACATTATCTACATGATTACCGGCGGCGGCCCCGCAGGCGCCAGCACCACCATGCCCATCTTCATCTACGACACCGGCTGGACCGGGCGTCTGGTGGGCAAGGCCTCGGCCGCTTCCATCTTGCTGCTGATTTTCCTGGTGATCCTTACGGTGCTGTACTTTAAGGTCATCAATCGTTGGGAAAAGGAGGACCGTTGATTATGAACAAGCTGAAGAAAATTGCTCCGTCCTCGGTGTTTTCCTATGTGTTCCTGACGATTCTGGCTGTGTTCTGCGTGTTCCCCCTGCTGTGGCTGCTGGTATCAGCCTTCAAGTCCAGCAATGAGATGCTGGCCAATCCCACAGCCTTCCTGCCCAAGGACTGGACCTGGGAGAACTTCAAAACCGTGCTGTTTACCCTGAAGTTCACGGTGAACATCAAAAACAGCGTGATTGTGGCCCTCTGGACCACGGTAATCGCCACCTTCGTGTCCTGCCTGGCGGCCTACGGCATTATCCGCTTCTTCCCCAAGCTGGGCAACATCATGACCCGGATTCTGATTACCACCTATATGTTCCCCTCCATCATGCTGGTCATTCCCTACGCCGTGGTTATGAAGACCCTGGGGCTGACCAACACCCGGGTGGGACTGGTTCTGGTGTATATGTCCTTCAGCGTGCCCTACGCGGTCTGGATGCTGGTGGGCTTCTTCAAAACCGTCCCCATCGGCATTGAGGAGGCAGCCAGAATTGACGGCGCAAACCGGCTGATGGTCTTTACCAAGATTGTGCTGCCCCTGGTGCGGCCGGGTATTGTATCCACTGCCATTTACGTCTTTATCAACGCCTGGAACGAATTCCTGTACGCCCTGCTGCTGGTCAGCAGCTCGGACAAGACCACCTTGTCCGTGGCCGTCAAGACTCTGGAGGGCGCCGACATCCTGAACTGGGGCTCCATGATGGCCGCGTCTGCCATTGTGGTGCTGCCCTCCATATTCTTCTTCTGCCTGATTCAGAACAAACTGGCCGGCGGCCTGGCAGACGGCGCAGTTAAATAAGTCATCGGAGAAAGGAACTTTTCTATGAAAACAATCAATTATGCCATCGTGGGTGTGGGATATTTCGGTGCGGAGCTTGGCCGGATCATGAAGGAGCAGGAAGGCGCCCGGGTGGTGGCGGTGCTGGACCCGGAGAACGGGGAGACCATCGCCAAGGAATACGGCTGCGACGTGGAAACCGATCTGGAAACCCTGTGCTCCCGGGAGGATGTGGACGCCGTCATCGTGGCCACCCCCAACTATCTGCACAAGGAGCCGGTAATCACGGCAGCCAAGCACGGCAAGCACGTCTTCTGCGAGAAGCCCATTGCCCTGAGCTACGCCGACTGTGACGAAATGGTCAAGACGGCGCAGGAGAACCATGTGATTTTCATGGCGGGCCATGTAATGAATTTCTTCCGGGGCGTCCGCCACGCCAAGCGGCTGATCAACGAGGGAAAAATCGGCAAGGTTCTCTATACCCACTCCGCCCGGAACGGCTGGGAAGAGCCTCAGCCCAGCATCAGCTGGAAGAAAATCCGGGCCAAGTCCGGCGGCCACCTGTACCACCACATCCACGAGCTGGACTGCATCCAGTTCATCATGGGCCCGGCCACTGCGGTGACCATGACCGGCGGCAATGTGGCTCACAGCGGTCCGCAGTTCGGCGACGAGGATGATATGCTGTTCCTGAGCCTGGAATTCGGCAACAATACCTACGCCATCGTGGAGTATGGCTCCGCCTTCCACTGGCCGGAGCACTATGTGCTGATTCAGGGCACCAAGGGCGCCATCCGGATTGATATGTGCAACTGCGGCATGGCCGTGAAAAAGGCCGATGGAAGCGAGGAGCACTATCTGGTCCACGAGACCCAGGAGGAGGACGACGACCGCACCCGGATTTACCACTCCACGGAGATGGACGGAGCCATTATGTACGGCCGTCCCGGAAAGCTGCCCCCTCTGTGGCTGCACAGCATCATGAAAAATGAGATGAAGTATTTCAACGGCATCCTCCACGGGGAGCCCATTCCGGAGGAATTCAAGCCGCTGATGACCGGCCAGGCTGCCCGGGCGGCCATTGCCACCGCAGACGCCGCCACCCGCTCCCTGCGGGAGAACCGGAAGGTGTTCGTCTCCGAGGTCATCTGAGCCTTTCCCCGGCGGGAGCAGCGCTTCCGCATCGGAACCGAATTTTATCCAGCGCCGCTGCCATTGGCAGCGGCGCTGAGCCTGTCGCGCGCACAATTTGTCTCCACAGAAGCCCCCGAGGAAAACTCCCGGCTGTTCTGCATAAAAATCCCCCTTGGCCCGGACGCCTGCGCGGAAATCCGCGCTGCGTGTCTGAACCAAGGGGGCAATATTTCTGTGTTCCCGATGGGCGCGCCTGTCCGGCGGTCAGTCGTTGTCCACCATTTCCTCCTGCAGCTCGCTGCGGCGGATCAGGAAGCGGCGGATGGCGAACAATCCCGCGATGCAGGCAATGCAGGCCAGGTTACTCCAGGGGTCGTCGTGGCTGAGGATCACATGGCGGGTAATGGCCACGGTGAGCACCTCCAGGATGTTGGCGGGGGTGGTGTCCAGGAGCATCCGGACAAATTCCAGGCCCACCACAATGGTCAGCAGATTGTGGAGCATATAGCTGGCATCGGAGAAGTAGCCCTCGCTGGTGAACATGGCGTACAGCTCCACCCCCAGAGCGATGAGCAGGGCCAGAACGGTGATGGCGGCAATGGCCATCTCCATCATCCGCAGCAGTCTGCGGAAAAAATACTCCACACGGCGGTCATGCTTGGAGAATTTCTCATCCCGTTCCCGAAGCTTGGGGTCCTCTACATGGGGCAGCTGGCTCATGGGGGATACCTCCCGGAGAAGATTTTCTACCATTATACACCACCCGTGGGGAAATGAAAAGGATTATTTTTCCTTTTTCCCCGCCAGGCCTTTGGAGAAATGGGCCTTCATATCCTTCCGGGCCTGGTTCACCTCCTGCTCCAGCTCCCGGGCGGACATCCGCAGCACCCCGCCGCCCAGACCCGACAGCTGCACCAGGGCGTCGGAGCTGGCCAGCCGCACGGCGTAGCTGGCCCCGATCTCCCGGACCAGGGCTTCCAGATAGGCGTCCGCCGTCTCTCCCTCCCCGGTGTAGACCACCTGGATGTTGTGAAACTGGGTCTTTTCCCCGGGATTTCCCTTCTGCTTGTAGCCGTCGAAGGCCACCACCAGCCGGCACTTGGTAAAGCCGGCGTAGCTGCTGAGCAGGTCGCACAGCCGCCGCCGGGCGGCATCCAGGTCGTCCTTTGCCAGGGCCTTCAGCTCCTCCCAGGCGAAAATCATGTTGTACCCGTCCACCAGAATGTATTTCTGCTTGGGCGGCTTGACGGGGATTTCCTCGGTGGCGGGCCGGTTCTTTGCCGGACTGCGGTAGAGCCGGGTGGTCTGGTCTCCGAATTCCCGCCGGAGAATGGCTTCCAGCTCCTTATCCTCCACCGCCAGGTTCCGGGTGAGAATCTCCGGGGCCTTTTCCGTTTTCAGCCCGCTTTCCAGGTGCATATAGTCCTTAACCTGATTCCATTTTACGGTGAAGCCCGCCCCGTGGGCGCAGAACACCGAGTCCGGGGTGTTGTCCAGGTCCGCCTCCGGGTCGTAGCCCAGCTCCGCCACCACCTGGTCGGTGTTGTGGCAGGGGGCATAGCCGTGGAGGGTCACCTGAAGCTGCCCCCGGCCCTGGGTGTAGGCCGCCAGGGTATCGGCATAGTCCTTCACCTCTCCCGCCGGCACCAGGCCCCGGAGGGTGGACAGATCCCCCTGGGTGTCCGGGGCGTCGAATTCTCCCCCCATGGCCCGGATGTCCGTAATGGCCCGGCCTACCTGGGGCGCGGGAAGGGTCAGTTCAAAATCATACCAGGGCTCCAGCAGAATGGACTTGGCCTGCATCAGCCCCTGGCGCACCGCCCGATAGGTGGCCTGGCGGAAGTCCCCGCCCTCGGTGTGCTTCAGGTGGGCCTTGCCCACCAGCAGGGTGATTTTCATATCCGTAATGGGGGAGCCGGTGAGCACCCCCAGATGGGGCTTCTCCTCCAGGTGGGTGAGAATCAGCCGCTGGTAATTGATGTCCAGCACATCCGTGGAGCAGGCGGTGTCGAACACCAGCCCGGACCCCCGGGGCATAGGCTCCAGGAGCAGGTGGGTTTCGGCGTAGTGGCGCAGAGGCTCGTAGTGCCCCACTCCCTCCACGGTGTCGGCGATGGTCTCCTTATAGAAAATCCGCCGGTCCTCCAGGGTGATGTCCAGGCCGAAGCGCTGGGCCACCAGACTGCGGAACACCTCCAGCTGCACCCGGCCCATGAGCTGGACGTGAATCTGGCCCCCGGCCATCACCAGATGGAGCTGGGGGTCCTCCTCTTCCAGCTGGCGCAGCTTGGGCAGCACCGCCACCGGGTCCGCCCCCTTGGGCAGAGCCACCCGGTAGGTCATCACCGGCTCCAGCACCGGGGCCAGGGAGTCCGGCTCCGCCCCCAGGGGCTGGCCCGCCCAGGTTTCCGTGAGGCCCGTCACCGCCGCCAGATTCCCGGCGGGCAGTTCCTCCGGAGCGGTGTATTTTTCTCCGGAATAGCAGCGCAGCTGCTGGATTTTCTCCTCCCGGGCCTCTCCTTTCTGGTTTACATAACGAATCGGGGCGCGGACCTTCAGGCTGCCCCCGGTGACTTTCAGCCAGGTAAGCCGGGCCCCCTGGGGGTCCCGGGAGATTTTGTACACCCGGGCGGCGAATTCTCCTGGGTATTCCGGCTCCGGGGCGTAGATGTCCAGGCATTCCAGCAGCCGGGCCACCCCCTCCAGCTTCAGGGCGGAGCCGAAGCAGCAGGGGAACAGCTTCCGCCGGGCAATCAGCCCCCGGAGATTTCCCTCCGTCACCGTGCCGGTTTCCAGATAATTTTCCAGCAGCGCCTCGTCGCACAGGGCGGCGTTTTCCGCAATTTCCCCAAAATCCGCCCCAAAATCCACGCAGCCGGAGCTGAACCGGCGGCGAAGCTCCGTCAGCAGTTCCTCCCGGGATTTTCCCGGCAGGTCCATTTTGTTGACAAACAGGAACGTGGGCACCTGATACCGCTCCAGCAGCCGCCACAGGGTCATGGTATGGGCCTGGAGGCCGTCGGTGCCGCTGATCACCAGCACAGCACAGTCCAGAACGGGCATGGTCCGCTCCGCCTCGGCAGAGAAATCCACATGGCCCGGAGTATCCACCAGGGTTATCGCCCGGCGGGCGGTTTCCAGCCGGGCCTGTTTGGAAAAAATGGTGATGCCCCGGGTCCGCTCCAGGGCGTGGGTGTCCAGCAGGGCGTCCCCATGGTCTACCCGGCCCAGGGTCCGGCGGGCACCGCCCACATAGAGCAGCCCCTCGCTGAGGGTGGTCTTTCCCGCGTCCACATGGGCCAGCAGGCCCACATTCAGAGGTTTCCGGTTCCCGGTTGTATCCGCCATGTCCGCCATATCCTTTCCCTTGGTAAAATGCCCCGCCATTGTATCATACTTCCCGGGTTTCGTCGATAGTCAGTTTCCCCTTGGCGGGAGCGCGCGCCGTTTCTTATCCCCATTGTAGCAGAAATTCGGGAAAAAGTCCATTTGCGCAGACGAAAAGGGCCCGCCTTCCGGCGGGCCCCTTCCGCAAAATCAGAAAAAGGAGAATCCGAATTCCCTGGGCTTACCTGTTGTGGCACTGGCAGCTGCAGCCCCCGCAGCTGTGCCCATCCGGACAGCCCACGCATTTGACCCCCCGTTTTTTGGCTTTCCAGAGATACCGGCCCGCCAGGCCGACCACCCCGGCCACAATCAGCACAATCACAATGTTTTCCATACCATTCCTCCTTATCCGCCTGCTTTCAGGGTGTACTGGGTGGCCAGGCTCCGGCTGGATTTCCGGCACAGCCAGCCAATCCCCGCAGCGATTGCGGCAACCGCAGCCAGTCCCGGCAGGAATCCCGGGCCGAAGCTGCCGGTGGTCACCAGGGTGCCGATCTGGAACACCAGGAAGGCAACCGTGTAGCCGGTGGCGAACTGCAGGGCCACGCCCCCCCAGAACCACTTCCGGTCATTGATTTCCGAGTTCATGGCCCCCAGAGCCGCAAAGCAGGGGGGCGTGTAAAGATTGAACATCAGGTAGGCCAGGGCCGCCGCCTTGGTAATGGCGAATACGCCCGCCACCTCCGCACCGGCGCCCTCCATCAGGGCCAGCTCCTCGGTGTCAATCAGGTTTTCCAGGCCCACATAGCACACCGCCAGGGTGCCCACCACATTCTCCTTGGCGATGAAGCCGGTAACCGCCGCAGCAGCCAGCTGCCAGGAGGCCACCCCCACAATGGGTACCAGCAGCCAGGCAATGGGCCCGGCGAGGGAGGCCAGAATGGACTGGCTGGCGGACTCCGCCTCCTGGAAGCTCCAGGTAAAGGTCTGCATGATCTGCACGGCGGTGTTGCAAAGCAGAATGATGGTGCCGGCCTTGACGATGTAGGCCCAGCCCCGGGCGCACATGGAGCGGAATGCCCGCTTCAAAGAGGGCAGCTTATATTCCGGCAGCTCCATGATGAAGAAGGACTTCCGGCTCTTGTGTCCGGCAATCCGGTTCACCAGCAGCGCCCCCAGCAGAATCAGCCCGATGCCCACGAAGTACATCAGCGTACCCACCCAGGAGGCGTCGGCGAAGAAGGCCCCGGCAAACAGGGCAATCACCGGCAGCTTGGCGCCGCAGGGCATGAATGGGGTGAGCATGGCGGTGGCCCGGCGCTCCCGCTCATTGCGGATGGTCCGGCAGGCCATGACTCCGGGAATGGCGCAGCCGGTGCCGATGACAAAGGGAATCACAGACTTGCCGGACAGCCCGACCTTCTTGAAAATGGGGTCCAGCACAATGGCCGCCCGGGCCATGTAGCCGCAGTCCTCCAGCAGGGCAATCAGGAAGTACATCACCATCACCAGGGGCAGGAAGCCCACCACCGAGGACACGCCGCCGATGATGCCGTCCACCAGCAGGGCCCGCAGAATGGGGGAGGCCCCTGCCAGCAGTTCCCCTGCCAGGGCCTGGAAGGCGTCAATCCATCCGGTGAAGATGCCCTCCAGATATTTTCCCAGCCCCAGAGGGCCCTCCGCCTGGGAGATGTGGAACACCAGGAACATCACCGCCGCAAAAATGGGCAGTCCCAGCCATTTGTTGGTGAGGATGTCGTCGATTTTGTCCTGGAAATTCCGGTCCCGGGTCTGGACGGTCCGGCGCTCCACCTGGGCCACAACGGCGTTGACAAAGGCAAACCGCTCCCGGTCCGCCGCTTCCACCGCCGCCTTGCTGGTCAGGTCCACGGAACCCTGACGGTAGGGGGCGGACTGTCCCTTGCCCATGGCCTCCGATGCCGCCTCCACCGCCTGGACCAGCCCTTCGCCGGTGGTGGAGACGGTCTCCACCACCGGGCAGCCCAGCTTCCGGGACAACAGGGCCGTGTCAATGACCGTCTGCTTCTTTTCGTTGATGTCCGCTTTGTTCAGCGCCACCACCAGGGGGATTCCCAGCTCCAGCAGCTGGGTGGTGAAGAACAGGGAGCGGCTCAGGTTGGTGGCGTCCACAATGTTGATGATGGCGTCGGGATGCTCCTTCTTCACATAGGCGCTGGTGATGGATTCCTCCGACGTAAACGGTGACATGGAGTAGGCGCCGGGCAGGTCCACGGCAGTCAGCTGCCGGTCCCCTGCGTAGGCCCGTTTGATGGGGGCCTCCTTTTTGTCCACGGTTACACCGGCCCAGTTGCCCACCTTTTCATTGCGTCCGGTGAGTGCGTTGTACATGGTGGTCTTGCCGCTGTTGGGATTGCCCGCAAAGGCGATTCTCATGTTGTTTTCCTCCTCGTTCCGTCAAATTGCCCCGGCTGAGGCGCTGTGATTATGGTTAGCTATCGCTAACTTCTGTACAGTCCAGCCCGTTCGGCTGGGACGTTCTCCCTAGATTCGGATGGCCTGGGCCAGCTGATTGTCAATGCTGTAGCGCCCGTCCTTTACGGACACCACACAGCCGCCCCTGCGCCGGGACACCACCGTAATGGGCTCGCCGCTGTAGCACCCCAGGGAAAACAGGAAGGCGTCCAGCTCCTCGTCCTGGGTTTCGATGCCCTGAATCCGGTATTCTCTTCCTTCCACTGCCTGCAACAAATTCATAGCGTTCTCCTGCCTGGTGAGCCAGGGATTAGCACACGCTAACTCTTGGCTCAAAATTTAATTAGCCTCGGCTAACTTCCTGTTTATCATACTCTCCTTTGGCCCGTTTGTCAATCCCTTTTCCCCGCATTTTTTTCCAAATTTTCTGCTTGACATTTTCGGGAGAATGGGGTATGCTGTTATTGGTTAGCTTCGGCTAACCAATAGAAACACTGGCAGTTAGCATAATCTAATTCAAAGCAAAGGAGGAACTGCCATGCCGCCGATTCTCAGCACCGCAGCCGCTCTGGCCGGAATCTGTCTGGTGTGGACCCTCTGCCGCCGGATTAAGACTTGGCTCTTGCGCCGTCTGGGCAAAACCCGTCCCCGATGAGACTGTTCCGACTCCGGGGCGCGGCCCTTTTGGGATAAGTCCATACCTCCTATCTTCTCAGGATTCTCTTTTGGGAAACCGCCGCCGGACTCCATCCGGCGGCGGTTTCCCGTGCATCTGCAGACCTGATCTCCCGCTGTTCAACGGTGCGCTCAGGCGTCCAGGGCCTGCCGGGCCAGCCGGACAGCCTCCGGGCTGGTCTGGTCGATGTGCCACTCGTCCAGCCCCGGGATGCCCATGGGCACCCCTTCCCGCCGGAAGGCCATGCCGCTCTCCCGCTGGGTTTTCCCACTCATGTGGAAGGCCCGGGCCTGGGGCAGCGCCCGGCGGAAGGCGGTGATGACCTTCGCGTTGACTCCCGCGCCGATGAGCACCTCCGGCCCTCCGGTCTGCTCCCGCAGGTTCAGCAGGGCGGCGATGGTTCCCATGCCGGCGGCACAGTTGGAAGCGGCGCCGCTGGTGAGTACCGTATCCAGCCCCAGATTCCCCGCCTCCAGATAGGTTTTCACCGGGTCCCGGGATACGTCGATGCACCGATGCAGGGTCAGCCCTTTCCCCCGGGCCGCTTCCAGGAGCGGCGCCATGGTCTCCCCGTCCAGCTCGCCCCCGGGGGTGAGGCAGCCGATTACAAAGCCGTCGGCTCCCAGCTCCCCCAGGTGCGCCATCTCCATGGCCATCTGCTGAATTTCCTCCGGGGCGTACAGGAAGTCCCCCGCCCGGGGGCGCATCAGGCAGCGGATGGGAATCGCACTCTCCCGGCGGATCTGCGCCAGCAGGGCGGCGGAGGGAGTCAGCCCGCCCACCGCCAGGGCGCTGCACAGCTCCAGCCGGTCCGCCCCGGCGCCGATTGCTGCCCGGGCCGAGGCCAGGGAATCCACGCATATTTCCAATAGTCCAGACATAGCCATTCCTCCCGTGGTTTGGTTTGTATAGGACGAGGATACCAGACGAACCGGAAAAATGCAACCCCGTTCCCGGGAAATCCGGCTTTACAAATTTCTCCTGTTTTGGTATCATAAAAGCGGAATCATCTTGGATTATGGAGGGATCACAATGGAACGTGTCTGTGAATTTCTGAAGAACGCCGGGGTCTACTATCTGGCCACCGTGGAGGGGGATCAGCCCCGGGTCCGTCCCTTCGGCACCGCCAACATCTTTGAGGGAAAGCTGTACATTCAGACCGGAAAGGTCAAGTCCGTCTCCCGGCAGCTGGCCGCCAATCCCAAGGCGGAAATCTGCGCCTTCCACCAGGGCGCCTGGGTGCGCATCGCCGGAGAGCTGGTGGAGGATGACCGGTTGGAGGCGAAAAAGTCCATGCTGGACGCCTATCCCAACCTCCGCAATATGTATGATGAAAACGATGACAACACCCAGGTGCTTTACTTCCGCAACGCCACCGCCACCTTCTCCTCCTTCACCTCGGAGCCGGAGACCATCACCTTCTGACCCACAGGCAAAGAAAGTCCAAATCGTTTTCTGCCGGGGCCTGTACCTGGCAGAAAACACTTCTCAGGCTGAAACGCCCATCCGCCGAAAAGCGGATGGGCGTGTTTTTCGTATCAGGGCTGAACGGGAAGCTCCGGAACCTGGGCGCTGCCGCCGGTCTGGGACACCTCATAGTAGGCGTAGTAGAACTTGGACCCTTCCTCCAGGCCCTCCAGAATCTGCACCATATCCCCGTCGGAGGCGCCGATGGTCACCGCCACCGGGTTGAGCAGCGTCTGGCTGTCGGCGTCGTAGCCGGTGTAAACCACATCCTGACTGCCCAGCCGCTCCAGAGCCGCCGCAGGAACGCACAGGGCGTCGGCCTGGGTATCCACGGTGAGGAAGGCGGAGGCGGTCATGCCGGGGAGCATCTCCCCGCTCTTTTCCAGAGTCAGCTCCACGGCGAATTTGCTGCTGCCGCCGGAATTTTCACCGCTGTTGGCAATCCGGGTCACGGTGGCATCAAAGGACTCGCCCCCCAGGGCGTCCACGGTAATCACCGCTTCCTGCCCCGGGCTAAGCCGGGAAATGTCCTGCTCATCCACGGTGATCTCCACGGTCATATGCTCCTGAGAGGTGACGGAGCCGATACTCACATGGCCCGGGCTGTACACCTCAAAGGCCGGGCTCTGGCTGATGCTGCCGCCCATGCTGCCTCCGGACATTCCGGAGGACATTCCGGCGCTGCCCATGCCGCCCATGCCGCCGGGGCCTGCCTGCTGCCCGTCCTGGGTCAGGGGCTCTTTCGTCACGGCCACCAGGCTGCCGTCCTGGTCCAGAATCAGCAGCACCGTCTCCCCGGCGGTCAGTTCGGAGATGTCCGCCTCTGCGGCGGAATAGGTTTTCTCCACCGTCAGGTCAGCGCTGTTTACGCTGATCCGGGGCAGATTCTGCAGGTCGGTGATGGTATAGGCATAGGGGGTCTGCGTACCGTCAGAGAAGGTGACGGTTACCGCATCCCCGGCCCGGAGCTGGGTCTCCGCCGAAACCTGGACGGCCATTTTCCCGTCCAGAGACAGTACGGCCAGAGCGCCGTATTTCAGCATCACCTCCGACACCAGATCCCCCTCCTGAGCGTACAGGCACTTCACCGTGCCCGCCGCCAGCGCGGAGACGGTCTCCGGAGCGGTATCCCAGCGGGCGGAGGTGATCTGCTGGGACAGATAGTCCAGCGTCTCCTGGACCTGGGCAATGGCGGTCATAACGCTGACCCGGTCCACCAGGGCAACAGGGTCCCCTTCCGCCACTGTGTCTCCATTGCCCACCAGATACTCGGTGATTTTTACGTTCTCCGGGATATCCAGGCTGACCGCCGCCTCCCCGGCGAGCAGGCCGCCGCCGATGATCTGGCTGTTCAGCGTCTGCCGGGCCGCCTGGCCGGAGAGAATGCTGGCCTGGGGGGTATCGTCGTCCCCGGCGGCTGCCAGCATGGGCATCACCGCCAGCAGCACCACCAGCGCTCCGGCACAGCCCCAGGCGATGTAGCGCCGCAGCTGTTTTTTCTGATGTTTGTCCATAGGGTTATCCTCCATAGTGCAGCGCGTCGATGGGCTTCATCTTGGCGGCCTTGTTGGCCGGGTAAAGGCCGAACACCAGACCGATGACAAAGCAGAAGCCCACTGCCACCAGCACCACGCCCAGATTCAGGTGGAACACCATATCCAGGCTCGCCACCACCGTGTTCACAATCTGCAGTATCGCCCAGCTCAGGAAGATGCCCAGGCAGCAGCCCATCATGCACAGCACCACTGCCTCCATGAGGAACTGGGTCAGAATGGTGCCCCGGCTGGCGCCGATGGCCTTGCGGATGCCGATTTCCCGGGTCCGCTCGGTGACGGTGACCAGCATGATGTTCATAATGCCGATGCCGCCCACCACCAGGGAGATGCCCGCAATGCCCCCCAGCATCACCGTCATCATGGAGGTGACGGAGCTCATGGTGTTCTCCAGCGCATCCTGGGAGGAGACTTCAAAGGCGTCCTCGTCCTGGTCAAAGCGCTCCATGAGCAGCCGGGTCATGGCTTCCTCCGCCTGGTCCACCGTGCCCCCCTCCGGGGCGCTGACGTAGAAGGTGGAGATCTCCGCCGGAACGGTGGTGGACAGCCGCACCAGGGAGGTATAGGGCAGATAGGCCACCATGGTGCCGGAGGAGAACAGGCTGGTCAGGCTGTTTTCCTCCTCTGCCAGAACGCCAACCACGGTGTATTTCACCTGGTTCAGGGAGACGGCCTGGCCCACACAGTCGGTGTAGCCGATGAGCTCCTCGGCGGCAGCCTCGTTGAGGACGCACACATAGGTGTGGCTGTCCAGGTCGGAGGTCTTCAGCCACCGGCCCATGGACAGCTGCAGGCCCTGGATGTCATAGTAGTCGGCGGTGGTGCCGTAGACCGTCACCGTACCGCTGCCCTCACTGCCGACGCCGGAGGCGGAGTCAGAGACACAGGGGGCGATCAGCCCCAGATCCGCCTCGGAGTCCGCCCACTGCTGGAGGGTGTCCATGTCCACCGGCAGCCCCTTGTCATCCTCAATGGTAACGGTGAGCAGGCTGCTGCCCAGGCTGGCGATGGTATCCGTCACCGACTGGGTGGCGCCGCTGACCAGACTCACCAGCACCACCAGAGCCATAACGCCGATGATGATGCCCAGCATGGTCAGCACCGCCCGCATCTTGTTGGCGCCGATGGACCGCAGGGCCATTTTCAAAGACAGCATTATCTGCTCACCTCCGTAATTCTTCCGTCCAGAATGTGGATGGAGCGGGAGGCCTGCTTGGCCACGTTGGGGTCGTGGGTGATGAGCACAATGGTGTTGCCCTGGGCGTGAAGCTCGTGGAAAATGTCTATGATCTCCTGGCTGGTTTTGGAGTCCAGGGCCCCGGTGGGCTCATCCGCCAGGATCAGCTTGGGCCGGGTGACAATGGCCCGGGCGATGGCCACCCGCTGCTGCTGTCCGCCGGACAGCTCCGTGGGCAGGTGCCTGGCCCGTTTGGTCAGGCCCACCCGCTCCAGGGCCTCCTTCACCCGCTGAACCCGCTCGCTCCGGGGCACCTTCTGATAAATCAGCGGCAGCTCCACGTTTTCCTCCGCGGTCATTTTGGGAATCAGGTTGAAGCTCTGGAACACAAAGCCGATTTTCCGGTTGCGGATCTGGGCCAGCTGGTTCTCTGTGTAGGACTCGATGGGCAGATTGTCCAGCCGGTAGGTTCCGGCATCCGCCACGTCCAGGCAGCCGATGATGTTCATCAGGGTGGACTTGCCGCTGCCGGAGGGGCCGATGATGCTGACGAATTCCTTGGGATAGATGTGCAGCGTGGCGTGGTCCAGGGCCCGAACCCGTTCGTCCCCCACCAGATACACTTTGCAAAGGTCGTGAATATCAATCATGGCGCGCCTCCTCAGCCCCGTCCGCCGGGCATCTGGCCCCCGGGCATATCTCCGCCGCTGAAATCAGGCCGCTGGCCGCCGGACATATCGGAGGACATGCCGCCGCCCATGCCCTCGCCGCTCTGGCTCATCTCCCGGAAGTTCCGTCCGCCCATGTTCTCAAAGGGGTTGGTGCTCTCGCTGTAGTAGACCGTGTCCCCCTCGCTCAGGCCGGACTTGATTTCCGCATAGGAGCTGTTGGTCAGGCCGGGAACCACATCCACCCGTCCGCCGTACTCCTGGGTTTCCTCGTCGTAGGTGGTGTAGACATAGTATCCCGTGCTGGTCTGGTGCAGCGCCTCCACGGGGATGAGGATGGCGTCATCCACGCCCTCAATCCGCACATCCACGCTGGCGGTCATGCCGGGCAGCATCCCGGTGCGCTTGTCCAGGGTAATGACGGCGGTATAGGTGCCGTCGGAGGCGGTTTTGTCAATCTCCGTCACGGTGCCGGTGAGCACATCGTCGGAGATGGAGCTGACGGTAACATCTGCGGTCTGCTCCAGGGCCAGGGAGAGGATGTCGCTTTCATCCACGCTGATGGTCACGGACATCTGGGCATCCGGGGCCAGGGTAATCAGCGCCACCGCCTCCTCCCCGCCGGTTTCCGTCTCGTCCAGGTCTGCGGCGGCGTAGACGCTGCCGGAGATGGGGGCGGTCAGGCCGCCGTACTGCTGGATGCGCAGCAGTTCCAGCAGGTCCTCCTCCAGCTGGCTGCGGCTCTGGAGCAGGGCGTCATAGCTGGCGCTGGTGCTGGTATCCGTCAGGGTGAACAGGGTGGTGGAGGCATAGACCGACTGGTTCAGGCTCACATTCACGCCGCTGACGGTTCCGGCGTAGCCGGTGACCCCCAGGGGCTGTGGATGTACAATTCCCCCTCCCCCAGGGCGCTGTCATCCTGGGAAAGCAGGGTAACCGTCTGGCCCACCTCCGGGCCGTTGTCGGAAATCAGCACCGTGGCGGTGCCGCCCAGGACGGATTCCACCGTCCCTTCCTCCCGGGTGCCGTCAGCCAGTTCCACGGTGACGGTGTCTCCCTCGGTCAGGGCGTCGGTTTCCACATCCACCGCCAGGTACCCGTCCAGGGACAGCACTGCCAGGGCGCCGTCGGCCACCATCACATCGGCCACGGAATCCCCGCTCTGGGCGTGGATCAGCTTCACCCGCCCGGCTACCCCGGCGCTGATGTAGCTGCTCACCGTGTCCCCCTTGGCGGCGGCGATCTGGTCGTCCAGGTCGTCCAGCTCCTCCTGGAGCTGGGACATGGCGGTGCGCACCGTGGCCGCGTCCGCCGTGGCCAGCAGTTCATTTTCCGTCACCGTGTCCCCGTAGGCCACCAGAATCTTGGTGATTTCCACGCCTGCCGGGGCGGACACCACTTCCGTGTCCACATTGGCCAGCATACCGGACCCGGAGACCACCGTGCTGATGGTGCCCCGCTGGGCCTGGGCGCTGAGAACTTCGGAGGTGGTCATGGCGAACTGCTCCCGCACCCGGCGGCGCAGGGTGGTGACCCCCAGGACCAGGGCCACCACCAGCACCACCGCCACAATGGCAGCGGTGCGAATCCGCTTGCGCCGGCGCTGTTTTTTGGATTGGCTCAGAGCCTGGAACAGGGCGTCGTCCTGCTCCGGCTGGGGCACATTGGGATTGTCTTGGGTTTGCTTGCTCATAGAGGCTCCTTTCCATCCGGCGGGGCAGAAAATCTCCGCCGGATGTCTGTGCTATGGAAGGCATTGTAGCAGAGAAACCTGAAATATGCCTTAAGAATCAAGCCCTTTTGGAAAAAAATCCCGCCGTGGGCTGTCCACGGCGGGATTTGATTGTCTGGGTTACGCCAGCTCCACCCGGGGGTAGGATGCCGCCTGGTAGAGCACCAGGGCCGCCGCCTCCCGGGTAACAGCCGTTTCGGCGTCAAGGGCAAAGCCGCAGCTCACCGCCGCAGACCAGGCCTCCGCCGCCCAGGCGGGAACGGTGCCTTCCTCCGTCTGCACGGCCTGGTTTCCGGTCAGGTCCAGGGCGTTCTGCAGCAGCACGGAAACCTCCGCCCCGGTGATGACCTCCTCTGCTCCGAATACCTCCTGGTTGGGCAGGCCCACCGTCAGCCCCGCGCGAACGGCGGCGGCCAGGTAGGGCTGGAGCCACTGGGGCACCTGGTCGGTGTAGCCGGTGACCGTAACCTCCTCATCGGTGGGCAGGTCCAGGGCCTTCACCAGCATGGTCACGAACTCTCCCCGGGTCACCGGCTTATCCGGAGAGAAGCAGGTCTCCTGGGCGATGGTCTCCCCGGAGAAAATGCCGGTGTGGCGCATCCACTCCGCCGCGAAGCGGCACTCCCGGCCCACCGTGTCGGTATACTGGGTGGAATCCGAGGGCTTGAGGATGGTCACGGTAACCGTGGCCTCCCGGGAGACATTCCCCGCCGGGTCGGCGGCGGTGTAGGTGAAGGAGTCCACCCCCACCTTATTCTTCTTGGGGGTGTAGGTGAAGCTGCCGTCCTGGTTCAGCGTCACCGTGCCCCGCTTGGGCTGCCGGACCAGGGTATAGATCAGGGCCTCCCCCTCCGGGTCGCTGGCCTTCAGCCGGCCGGTGTTGGCCAGATTCTTGTAGGTCTCCAGGGCAGAGTCCTCTGCCGCAGGGGCCAGATCCGCCTTGCCCCGGATGCCGATGGTCATGGTGGTCTCCGGCGCCACGGCGGATTCATAGATGGGCAGATAGCTCACCTGGGCCACGTCATCGGTCTCCGTTCGCAGGGGACTGAAGGTCATCTGGGCCACCTGGTCGGCGGTGAGGATGTCACCGGCCCGGAGCACCCGGGCGCCCAGGCAGACCACTCCGTTGTCCGGCAGCTCCGTCAGGCAGATGCCGGTGAGGGCATCCTGGGAGAAATCCTCCGCCGAGAAGCAGTAGACGCTGCCGCTTTCCACCTCCGCCGCCGCTGCCCCGCCGATCACGCCGCAGACGCAGCACAGCGCCAGAAGCAGGCTGACAATTCGCTTTGGGAACATACACAATACCTCCAAATAAAGATGTTCGGTGGTATTGTTTGCCAGAGCTGCCAGAATTATTCACCGGTTTTTCAGGGAATCCGGTACAGCCGCTTCCCGTTTTCCAGGGTAATCCGGGCAGCCTCCTCTGGGGAGATGCCCCACAGCTGCCCCAGAACCTCCGCCATCCGGTAGAGCTTTCCCGGGTCGTTCCGACGGCCCCGGAAGGGCTCCGGAGCCATATAGGGGCAGTCCGTCTCCAGGACAATCCGATTCCGGTCTACGGCCCGGGCAGCTTCCAGGGCCCGGCGGGCGTTCTTGAAGGTGAGCACCCCGGTGAAGCCGATGTACCAGCCCCGCTCCACCAGCTGCCGGGCCATCTCCGCCGAGCCGGAGTAGCAGTGAAACACCCCGGTGACCGTGGGAAATTCCCGGACCACCGCCATGCCGTCCTCGTGGGCCTCCCGCTCGTGGACGATCACCGGAAGGTCCAGCTCCCGGGCCAGGGCCATCTGGTCCCGAAAGGCCCGAAGCTGAATTGCCCGGGGGATATCCTCATAGTGGTAGTCCAGGCCGATTTCCCCAATGGCCTTCACCTTGGGATTATGTTTACATAATATTCTGTAGGCTTCCAGAGTCTCTTCCTTCACCTCATCGGCGGCGTCGGGGTGGGAGCCCACGGCGGCATAGATATAGTCATATTGCCCCGCCAGGGCGCAGGCCGCCCGGGAGGATGCCAGGGAGCACCCCGGGTTCATCAGCAGGCCGATGCCCTGCTCCGGCAGGGCGTTCAGCAGTTCGGCCCGGTCGGCATCAAAGGCCCGGTCGTCCATGTGGGCGTGGGTATCAAACAAGGTCATGGCAAAGTCTCCTTCTCTTCCTGCATAATGGCCACCACACAGCCATCCACCTCCCGGACCCGGGGGTCCTCCGGGGAAAAATCCGTGTGATTGGGATAGCCCCGAAGTCCTTCCCCGGAGAGTTTGGCGGCGGCCTCCTTCAGCACCCACAGCCGCAGCAGGGCCAGCCGGGGATTCTCTTCCCGGGCCAGCCGTTCTGCCTCAGCGGGGGAGAGGATTTTTTGTTCCAGCCCCGGGCGAACCTGCCGGTCCATTTCCTCCCCGTCCACCGCCACGTTCCGGTCCGAGAGGACGCAGAAGGCGTGGCGGGGGGTGTGGGACAGGGAAAAGTGCCAGGGGCTGTCCGGGAAGTAGGGCTTGCCCCGGTCCGTCCGGGCCACCGGGGGCAGGGATTCCCCGGTTTCCGCCCGGTACAGGTCTTCCAGTAACTTCCAGGCGGTTTCGTGGCCGGTCCGGCCCTCCAGCCGCCGCCAGCCGAAGCGGATCACAGGGCGTCGATGATGTCCGGGGGATTCTTGGGGCCGCCGGGGTCCCGGAGCCGCTCCACCAGCATCACCGCCCCCACTGCCAGCACCGACAGACCGCACAGGCTGAACACCACCCGGGAGGCGGTCATAGGCATCACAATCAGCACCACGCCCAGCACCGCCGCGGCGGCTGCCAGCAGCCGTCCTCGGGGATACCGGGAGTCAAACCACTCCTGACCGCCCCGGATCAGCAGCAGGATGCCCGCAATCCGTCCGATACCCGCTGCCAGCACCAGGGGATGGCGCAGCAGCCAGCTGCCCAGGGTCAGGCAGACCAGCGCCCCCAGAATGGAGCGCAGGGTGCCGAACCGGTTGAGCACCGCCGCCGCCACAAAGCACACCCCGCCCAGCACCAGGCCCCAGCCCAGCACCGTGGAAATCAGGGCGGACAGGGAATCCGGATTCAGCATGAGAATCAGGCCCATAACCATCAGAGCGGCCGGCCAGGCAATCCGGTACAGCAGGGAGGAAAGGTCCCATCGCTTCATAAGCAAACCTCCTGTTTCCGCCGGGAATTCCCGGCGTTTTCTGTTCAGTATATCCCGATTTTTCCTGCCTGTCAATTCCCAGGGAAATCAGGAACGTCCGCGGCAGATTCCCCTTGCTTTCCGGCGGAAAATTTGGTAGAATGACAGCATCAAAAAATCTACCGGAAACGGACACAGGAGGATGTTACCATGGCAAATCCCTACTCCGGCACCCAGACGGAAAAGAACCTGATGGCTGCCTTCTCTGGAGAATCCGAGGCCCGCAACAAGTACACCTATTTCGCTTCCAAGGCCAAGAAGGACGGCTTCGAGCAGATCGCGGCCCTGTTCCTGAAGACCGCCGACAACGAGAAAGAGCACGCCAAGATGTGGTTCAAGGAGCTCAACGGCGGCATCGGCTCCACCGCCGAGAATCTGCTGGCTGCCGCCCAGGGCGAAAACTACGAATGGACGGATATGTACGCCGGCTTCGCCGATACCGCCGACAAGGAGGGCTTCCACGATCTGGCCCGGAAATTCCGGCTGGTGGCCGCCATTGAAAAGCACCACGAGGAGCGCTACCGCGCGCTGCTTCACAATGTGGAGACTTCCCAGGTCTTCCAGAAGAGCGAGGTCAAGGTATGGGAGTGCCGCAACTGCGGCCACATCGTAGTGGGCACCAAGGCCCCGGAGGTCTGCCCCACCTGCGACCATCCCCAGGCCTACTTTGAAATCCACGCCGAAAACTACTGATATGCGCCAAGCGCCCCCGCCGGTTCGCATCCGGCGGGGGCGCGGTTTTCTTTGTCAGGATAAGTACACGTTCAGGTCCACCGGGCCGTTGATGCCGGGCACCTTGCCCTGATCGGAATACTGCCACATCTCCACCCGCCAGGGGTAGGTCATCCGGTCCTGGTACAGGGCCAGCCAGAATTCATACTCCTCCAGCTCGCTGAGGTAGTACAGGGTTTCGGACTGGTGCCAGTTGAAATACACCATGGGCCGGTAGCCCTTGCGCTCCATGTTTCCGCAGAAATGCCGCTGCAAATCCGTCAGGGTCCGGGCGTCCATGCCGTTGGCGGTCCGGGCGTCGGAGGCGGGAATCTCCCAGTCCAGGATGATGGGCATATCCAGGCTGTAGTCCCCCAGAATGCGGAGCATGAAGTCCATCTCCTCGTCCACCTCCTGAATGTTCAGGGCCTGGGAGAAGAAATAGGCGCCGATTTTCAGGCCCGCCTTGGTGGCGCCCTCCAGATTGGCCTGGGCGTATTCATCCTCCACCAGCTTGCCGGAGCCGTAGCCCCGGTAGCCCAGGCGGATAATGGCGAACTCAATGCCCGAGGAGCGCACCCGGTTCCAGTCAATCTGGCCCTGGTGGGCGGACACGTCGATGCCCGGGGAGCTTTTCAGATTCTGCAGCACCAGGTAGTTCTGCCGGTTATACTGGAAGTCATACCGGTCATAGGGATTGCGCTCCGGGGGAATGGTGGGGTTCTCCGGCTCGGTTTCCGACTCCGTGGGCTCCAGGAAGGGCTCCGTTGTCTCCTCCTGGGCCTGCTGGTGGTAGTCCGGCAGATCCTCCGGGTCCTCGTCCTTTGCTCCGAAATAAGGCAGACACACCACAATGGTCACCGCCAGCACCACCGCCGCCAGCAGGGCAACGGCTCCCAGAATCCACTCCGCCCGGATGCCGGTGCGGCGGCGCAGGGCGGCAATCACCGCCTCCTCCTGGGGGTAGGGCTCCTCCGGATTCTTCGGCTGGGCCTGTACCGGGGCGGGCTCCTCCCGGGGCGCCTCCGCCTCGGGAGCGGATGCTTCCGGAGCGTCCGGCTCCGGCTGGGCCTGCGCCGGAGCGGGTTCTGCCGCAGGCGGATTTTCCTGGGCTGGCTCCGCCGGCGCCTCCGGGGCTTCGGCCTGGGGGGAAGCGGCCGCTTCCTCCGGGATCTGCTCCGTGGTCTGCTCCGGCCTCTGTTCGGTTTCTGATTTCTCTTTGGGAAGCTCCAGGGTTTCCATGGCTCCGCCTCCTTCCGCTTCTGCCGGGCGGCCCGGCGGGAAACAGCACTTTCGAGTTAGTATACCATAATTTCCCGATTTCGCCAAGAGGATTGTCCTGGAATTTTATACTTAAAGAAATCTTAAACAATCCGTTAATTTTCCCCCGTTTCGGTTGCATTCCCCGTTTTTTGCAATATAATAGGGGAAAGCAATCCTCTTTCGGCAAAGGTGATTTTCTATGAACGGTATCAGCGGTTGGCTCCGCCAATTCTCCATGCGGCTGTCCGCCGGTCTGCGCAGCTTCATGACCGGACGCTACGGCACGGACAAACTGAATATGGTGATCCTGTCCGCCGGTCTGGTGGCCAGTCTGCTCTCGGTGTGGATTTCCGCCCCGGGGTGGAATCTGCTGCTGTTCGTTCTGAGCTACGGCCTGATGATCTGGGCCATTTTCCGCAGCCTGTCCCGGAATACCTACCGCCGCTACCAGGAGAACCGGAAGTTCCTCCAGTTCTTCTTCCGGCTGAAGGATCGGGACAACCGGTATTTTGACTGCCCCAAGTGCCGCCAGATGGTGCGGGTGCCCCGGGGCAAGGGCAAAATTGCCATTACCTGCCCCCGGTGCAAGGAGAAATTCATCCGGAAAACCTGAAAAAACGCTCCCCGCAGTTCAGCACCGCAGGGAGCGTTTCATTTTATTCTTCTGCAATTTCCGCCCGGGGGGCATATTTTTTCACGTTTTCAATGCCCTCCAGGCACCCGGCTTTGGCGGCGTAGCCGTCGGAGGCGCCCACGATCTCTCCGTTCCGGGCCCGGAGGCGGAACCGGTATTCCCCGGCCCGGTCCCGGTACAGCTCGAACTTGGGGTTGGGCCGCCGGGGCGTTTCCCCGTCGGTCCGGTCCTCAACGGCGGCGGCAGCGGCGTTCCTCACCACGCTGGCGATGCCCTTGCGGCAGGCGGCGGAGCAGGCATAAACCCCGGAGGTGAGAATCCCCTGGCCGTTGGGGGCCTTCAGGTCAAACTTTACCCCGGTGGCCACAGACCGGATAACAAATCGGGCCATGGCTCACCCCTGGCGAATGTCCATGGAGACGGGGGACAGATCGGTCAGGTAGGACTCCCCCTCCTCATCCGCCACTTCCAACGACAGGGTCGCCCGTTCCAGCTCTGCCCAGCTGGTAATGCCCAGGTTATATACGTCATACAGCGATACCCGGCAGACGGCCCGGCTGTGGGGCTCCAGCTCCGCCCAGAAGAACAGGTCCGCCGCCTGGCCGTTGACGGTGCCATCGGGGGCATAGAAGGCCAGGGGATAATTGGTATTGTTCTCCAGATACAGCCGCAGGCTGGCGAAGCAGGGGTCATCGGGTGTGGAGTAATCCGGGATGCACCCCTGATAAGAAACCCGCACCCCGTCCAGGTCCAGCAGCACCGTTCCCCCATCCGCTGCCTTCTGCACATAATCCGGGTCGCACTCCGGGTAGAGCACCACCGGCCGGGAATCCAGAATCTCATAGGTTTCGTCATCTATCACGTCCAGCTGGAAGGAAATCTCCTGGAACTGGGTAATGCCTGCGTCCATGACCTCGGTCTCGTTCAGGTAGAAATACCCCTCTCCCACCTGTCCGGTTTCTGCCTCCGCATAAACATCCCCGTACTGCATGGAAAATCCGTTGACCACCAGCTCCTCCAGATCCAGCCACACAGTTCTGCCGGTGTTGTTCTCCACAGCCACAGCAATCTGACCGGAGAAGGCGTCCCCATCCCGCCAGTCCGCCACCACCCGCAGATCTCCGCTGTCCAGAAGCACCATGCCGTCCTCCGGCAGGGCCGCCTCCGGCTGGGGTTCCGGCTGAATATCCGGCTGCAACGAAATGTCCGTCTGGGGCTCCGGCTGCGCCTGGGAATCTGTCCTCCAGGGAATGTCCGGCTTGGGGGAGGTCTCCCGCATGACAACCTCCACGGAATGGGATGCGGAATTCACGATGTCCGCCACGAGATCCACCACCGGCTCCGCCAGGGCGATGATCAGCACCAGCGCCACACCGACCCAGGATACTTTGCTCTTCCCGGTGCGGGTCCGCTTGTCCCAGACGAAGGGGTTTTTCCGCCGAATGGGGCGGCGCTGGGGAGCGTCAATCACCAGGGGCTCCCCCTCGTGGGTGTGCAGGCCGTGGGTAATCTCCTCGGTAAAGGTCTCGTACATACAGTTGCGGCAGCGTTTGCCGTTGAAGGGCTGACCGCAGCTGGGGCATCTGCCTCTTGTCATAGTGCTCCCCCTCTTTCCATTTTTCTTTATTATATCAGGAAAACCGCCGCACTGTCAATGGAAGGAGCAAATTCCGCCGCCCGGAAAGACCCGGGCGGCGGAAACATTTAATTGACCTTTACCACAATTCTGGGCACCTTGGCGATGAGCACGGCTACAATGGCGGTGAGAATCATCTCCGGCACCATGTACATTCCGTTGTATACCACGCTGTACAGCAGACCCAGGGCGCTGGGGCTCATGGTCTGCACCAGCTGGGCGCCCCAGGCGGGGAAGCCCTCCTGGGTGAAGAACCACTCGGCGTAGCTGGAGAAGAGGATGTAGCCGGACAGGATGTGGGCCAGATACCGGGCGCCCAGGGCCACCAGGGAGCCTGCCATCAGGGCTGTGCCGTGATTGGCAATCTTATCCCGGAAGATGCCGCCCAGGCCCAGCAGGGTGTAAGCCAGCACATAGTCCAGCAGGCACATGACCACCGCGTTCAGGAGCATGACTCCGTCGCCGAAGTAGCCGGGCTGGAAGGCGGCGGTGACGGTGTCCGCGCCCATGGCCATCTGGACCAGGGAGTAGGCAAAGCCCGCAGTCAGGCCCCACTTCACTCCGTGGCGGTAGGAGATCAGCACGATGGGCAGCATACTCACCAGGGTCAGCTGGCCGCCGAAGGGCATGGGGGGAATCACCAGCCGCCCTGCGAACTCCAGCACCACGCCCAGAGCGATGAGCATGGCGCTTTCCGTCAGCCGTTTTGTCTTGTTTTTCATAGAGTTTCTACCTCCTGCAAAAAAATGCCGCATTGCAAACCCGTCCAGGTGCAATGCGACACGCAGTGGTATCCCATATGTGCATCTTTCCCTCCGACGGTACTAGCCGTATCAGGTTCACGGGTCAGGGCCCCAAAGCCCAATCTCAGCCGGATGCGTCCGGCCCCCCGAAGACTCAATTTGCGGTGCGAACTATGGCCCATTATAGCGAAAAATCTGGAAATGTCAAGAAAATCCCGTGGAAAGGGCGGCTGCGCCCCCTCCACGGGATAGACGGCAGGGTTTCAGGCCATCTCCACGGCCAGGGGCTTTCCCCCCAGGATGTGGAAATGCAGGTGCTTCACGGTCTGGCCGGCGTCGGCGCCGCAGTTGCTCACCACCCGGTAGCCGTTTACCAGTCCTTCTTCCCTGGCAATCCGGGGAATCACCTCAAAAATATGGGCGACCACGCTGCTGTTTTCCGCCGTCACCGCGTCCACGCTGTCCAAGTGGGCCTTGGGCACCACCAAAATGTGGGTGGGGGCCATGGGAGCGATGTCCCGGAAGGCAAAGACCAGCTCATCCTCATAGACCTTGGTGGAGGGAATTTCTCCTCCGATGATTTTGCAGAACAGACAATCCGACATATTCCATTCCTCCTGTATTTTTTCAAAGAGCCTGCTCCTGCTCGTTTCCCAGCAGGGCATTCGCTCTCTTCACAATCCAATCTGCCAGGCAATTCGCCCGCTGCTCCACCCTCAGTACCTGAAAAAGTTTGAACCGCACCGTGTCTATGGCGATGCAGGCGGAGAAAATCCCTGCGGCAATTCCCAGCACACATACGACCAGAACCTGTGGAGAATGTGCCGCCAAAAAGGCGAAGCGATTTTCCAGATAGCTGTAGGGGATTTTGCTGATGTGAATGATATACACCTGAAAGATAAGCGGGGAAAGCCAAGCCAAAGGCCGCTGCATCCACAAGGGCACCTTCCAGTTGATACACGCTGCGCTCAGGAAGACGGCCTCCGCCACAATGGTGGGGGATATGTAGCTGATGAAGCGTCCACTGCCGTACTCCCGCACAATAGACACGACAATACCGGGCAGTTCCTCCGGCAGGAGGCCATATCCATATTTGCTCAGGCAGGTCAGCAGCACCATGGCAGCATAGCCCAGCATGGCCTTTCCGGAAGACATTCTGCAGAAAAAACCGTACTTTTTCATTCCTGCTCCCAGGAGATACAAGTACATCAGCCAGAACGCTCCGTACCCGTCGTTCAGCCCCAGAATGTCTGTGGACCACAGCCGTGTTATGTTGGCGACCTGCGGCACACAGGACAGCAGAAATCCAATTACCAGCAGCTGGCTGTGCTGCCGCCTGGACATATTCTCCACCAGCAGATTCAAAAACGGCAGAAACAGATACAGACACACATAGGCCGTAAAATACCAATACACCGAAGCCGACACCGGAAACACAGTTTCAAGCAGAGTAATCAGGTAAATGGGTTCGTGCAAACCATACTTCTTCCAAAGAAACCCGATTCCACAGTAGAAGACAACCGTCAGCCACATCGGAATCAGTTTCCGATAACGGATTTTACGCCCCACCATCAGGTAGCCTGTTGCAATGGCAAAACAATTTACGCAGCAATACGCACCGATTTCCAGAATCCAGGCTGTCCAGAATGTGCCGCTGCTGCAGTTGTCCGGGAAGGCGGCCATGATACCTCCCCATCCCAGAATGTGGAGGATCAGCACCATGAGCATGGATATGGTTTTCAGTACATCCACGCCATGGCAGCGCTCCAGCCTTGGAGAATCAGCCATGTCCACACCTCTCCCCAAAAGAAATCACAGCCCGAAAACGTGTACCCCGGTCATGCTCACCACGCCCATGATGATGCCCGCCAGCACCACACCCAGGCTCACCGACAGGGTGGCGGACTTGAAGCCCATGTCCAGGAACGAGGCGGCCAGGGTGCCGGTCCAGGCTCCGGTGCCCGGCAGGGGAATGCCCACAAACAGCAGCAGGGCCAGAAACAGTCCGCCCCGCCCGGCCTTCTGGGTCAGCTTCTGACCGGCGTGCTCCCCCTTGTTCACGCAAAAGGTGAAGAATTTGCCGATATACCGTTTGTCCATGCCCCAGATCAGCACCTTCCGGGCGAACAGGTAGATGATGGGCACCGGCAGCATATTGCCCACCACGCAGATCACCAGCGCGGTGAAATAGTCCAGCCCCATGCCCACGGCGTAGGGAATGGCCCCCCGCAGCTCAATCAGGGGCACCATGGATACAAAAAAGCACAGGATATAATGCAGCAGCATAGCGTTCTCTCCAAGTTCAGATTCCACGCCATTGTAGCACAGCGCCGTGGCCTTTGCAACAAATTGTAGGAATATTTAGCATTTCTTATACAATTCCCTCGCTTTTTCCGCTGCATCTTAAGGAAATCGACAGCAGCCTTACCTGGTGCCGAAGATCCGGTCCCCGGCGTCTCCCAGTCCGGGGACGATATAGGCGTGCTCGTTGAGCTTTTCGTCCAGAGCCGCCAGGTAGATCTCCACATCCGGGTGGGCCTTCTGCACCGCCGCCACGCCCTCCGGGCAGCCGATGATGTTCATCATGATGATGTTCCGGCAGCCGTGGTCCTTGAGGAAATCAATGGCCGCCACGGCGCTGCCGCCGGTGGCCAGCATGGGGTCCACCACGAACACCACCCGGTTTTCAATGTCCTCGGGGAGCTTGCAGTAGTATTCCACCGGCTTGTGGGTCTCCGGGTCCCGGTACAGACCGATGTGGCCGATTTTTGCCGAGGGAATCAGCGCAACCATGCTGTCCACCATACCCAGACCCGCCCGGAGCACCGGCACGATGGCCAGCTTCTTGCCGGAGAGCATCCGGCACTTGGCGGTGGTGATGGGAGTCTCCACGGTGACTTCCTCCGTGGGCAGATTCCGGGTGGCCTCAAAGCACATCAGCCCCGCAATTTCTCCCACCAGCTCCCGGAATTCCTTCACCGGCGTGTCCTTACTGCGCAGAATCGCCAGCTTGTGCTGAATCAGGGGATGCTCCAGAATATGAACCATTGTCGTTATCTCCTTTTCGTATAATTGGACCGTCCGGGTCAGACCCGGGCGGATTGCTGCTGCCGTTCCAGCCGCTCCCGTTCCGCCTGACTCAGGCGCAGATAGTTGGGCACCAGGGCGGCGGCGTCCCCCGGCTCTCCGGCGGCAATGCGCCGGGCGGCCAGAATGGCCACTCCGTCTGCCCGCTGGTGCATCCGGTGCTCCGGGGGGAGAATCAGATTGGGAAGAGACAGGGTGTTCCGGCACAGGATGCTCCCGTCTCCCACCAGGAAGATGGGACCATCCAGCGCTTTCAGTTCCTCCTCCAGCTCCCCCAGGGCGATGGCCCGGTCCGGGGCAATCCGGGTCAGCGTCCCCTTTTCCGCCCGGAACAGGGCGTTGTATACCTGGCTGCGCCGGGCGTCCATGCAGGGGCAGACATAGCCCTCATACACCCCCAGATGCTCCGCCATGGCCTCCAGGGTGCTTACCCCGCAGCAGGGAATATCCGCCCCCCAGGCAAAGCCCTTGGCGGCGGCCATCCCAATGCGCACCCCGGTGAAGGAGCCGGGCCCCGCCGCCACCGCCGCCGCCGTGACATCGGACACGGCTTTGCCGCACTGGGCCAGCAGGTCCTGGGCCATGACCATCAGGGTCTGGCTGTGGGTCAGCCCCGTATTCTGGTAGCTCTCCCCCAGCAGCCTCCCGTCCTCCCACAGGGCCGCGGAGGCGGCTTTCGCGCTGGTTTCAAAGGCCAAGATCAGCAAGGAAATCCCCTCCTTCCAGGGTGATCCGCCGCCGGGTGTCCCCCAGCTTTTCGATGGTTACGGTGAGGGCACCCTCCAGAGCGTCGGCCACATTTTCGCTCCACTCCACAGCACACACGCCCCCCCGGTCCAGATAATCCTCCCAGCCGATATCCCACAGATCCTCCGAGGACCCCAGCCGGTACATATCAAAGTGGAACAGGGGAATCCGCCCCCCGATGTACTCGTTGACAATGGTGTAGGTGGGGCTGGTCACCGGTTCCCGGTACCCCAGCCCCCGGGCCAGCCCCCGGGTGAAGGCGGTTTTCCCCGCACCCAGGTCCCCCCGGTAGGCCAGCACCGTTCCGGCGGGAATGACAGCCCCCAGAGCGGCCCCCAGGGCCTCCGTCTGCTCCGGGGAACAGGTGTCAAATTCTTTTATCATACTCTCACTTCGCGTTTTTCAGTCTCTCCGCCTGATCGGCGGTGGCCAGGGCATTGATGATCTCATCCAGATCTCCGTCCATCACCGCGTCAATGCGGTACAGGGTCAGGTTTACCCGGTGGTCGGTGACCCGGCCCTGGGGGAAATTGTAGGTGCGGATGCGCTCGTTGCGCATGCCGGTGCCCACCTGGCTCCGGCGCAGGCCGGTGACGGCCTCATCCAGCTTGCTCTGCTCCATTTCGTAGAGCTTGCTGGCCAGCATCCGCATACACTTCTCCCGGTTCTGCACCTGGCTGCGCTCCTCCTGGCAGGCCACCACAATGCCGCTGGGCCGGTGAATCAGCCGGACGGCGGAGGAGGTCTTGTTCACGTGCTGGCCCCCGGCGCCGCTGGCCCGGTAGACCTGCATCTCAATATCCGCCGGGTTGATCTGCACGTCCACTTCCTCCATCTCCGGCAGCACCGCCACGGTGGCGGTGGCGGTGTGGACCCGGCCCCCGGATTCCGTCTCCGGCACCCGCTGGACCCGGTGGACCCCGGACTCATATTTGAGCCGGGAGTAGGCCCCCTGGCCCTCAATGACAAAGTCCGCCTCTTTTACGCCCCCCAGTTCCGTCTCGCTGTAGTTCATCAGCTCCAGCTTCCAGCCCATTTTGGCGGCGTACATGGTGTACATCCGGAACAGGCTGTGGGCAAACAGGGCGCTTTCCTCCCCGCCTACGCCGCCGCGAATCTCCACAATCACGTTCTTGTCGTCGTTGGGGTCCCTGGGCAAAAGGAGAATCTGCAATTTCTGATACAGCTCCTCCTTCTGCTGCTTGGCCTGGGCGAAGGTTTCCTGACACAGCTCCTTCATCTCCGGGTCGGCCATCAGCTCCTGGGCCTCCTCCATGTCCTGCTGGGCCTTGCGGTAGTCCTGGTAGGCCTGGACAATAGGCTCCAGCTCGTTTTTTTCCTTGATGAGCCGGGCGGCCTTCTTGGGGTCGGCGTAGAAGTCCGGCTGTTCGGACTTGGCGCACAGCTCCTCATAGCGGCCCCACAGGGCCTGCAGTTTTTCCAGCATAATTTGGTCTCCGTAAATTGCCGCCGCTGGGGATATTCCCCGGAAAACGGCGGTTTATTTGCAGTTTTTCGACATTTTTCCAGACATATTCCCCAAATCCTCCGGGCAAGTTAATCCCGGCGGAACACCTGGAGCACACAGCTGGCCTGGTCTGTCAGCAGGGCGGTTTCTTTCAGCCGCCGGGCGCCTTCTTTGCCGATGCGGTAAACATGGGGGGTCATTTCCAGCAGATTTTCCACCTGCTTTCCCTCCACGGTGAAGGCAAATCGGATGGGGACGGTTCGCTCCAGGGTGAAGCCCGGCAGCCGGTCATCCGGCGCCTTCTCCTTCTCCATAACCGTGTCGTAAATGATGGATTTCAGCCCCAGCAGGTGGTCCCGCTCCGCCAGCACCCGGAAAAAATACCCGCCGGGAATCAGCACCCGGTGGAATTCCTCCGGCAGCGTCAGAGCGAAGAGACTCATCACCAATCCCGCGCTGCCATCGGGCACCGGAATGTGGGCGGCGGTGGCGCACAGCCACTGGTGCTGCTTGTAGGTCCCCGCGGCCCGGCGCACCGCCTCCTTGGAGATGTCCAGCCCGGTGAGAGGCAGATTCAAAGCCTGGGCCAGCCGGGCGGAATAGTAGCCCTCCCCGCAGCCCACGTCCAGGATTTCTCCCCGGATGGGAAGCTGCCGGGCGGTCTCAATCAGGGTTTCGGCAATGGGGGCATAAAATTCCCCCTCCAAAAATTCCCGCCGGGCGGCCACCTGGAGCTGGGTGTCTCCGGGATGCAGGGAGTGCTTCCGGGTTACCGGGAGCAGGTTCACATAACCCTGCCGGGCGATATCAAAGCTGTGGGCGGCGGGGCAGACCCAGCGCCGGTCCTCCCGGGACAGGGGCGCCCCGCAGATGGGACAAAGCAAACGCATACCGCAACCCTCCATCCTCTACTATACCCCATTTTTCCCCGGGAGTCAAAGCTTTTTCAGATCTCCAAACAGAAAGGAAGGGATTTTCATGCGAAGGTTTCTTGCAACCATTCTCTGCCTGCCGTTTCTGCTGATTCCCACCCGGGCGGCGGGAGGGCAGAAATATGTGGCGCTGACCTTTGACGACGGCCCCTCGGGCCGGTATACCCGGCAGCTGCTGGACGGACTTCAGGAGCGGGGCGTGAAGGCCACCTTCCTGCTGTGCGGCTACCGGATTGCCCAATACCCGGACATCACCCAGCGAATTGTGGAGGAGGGCCATGAGATTGGGTTCCACGGCTATTCCCACAAATCCATGCAGGGCATGAGCCGCCGGGACATTGCCCAGGAGCTTTCCGACACCCAGGCCCTGCTGCCCGCGGGATGTCACCCGGTGTTCTTCCGACCACCCGGCGGGTGCTGTTCCGACCCGGTGCAGCAGGTGGCAGAGGTGCGGGGGCTGGCCATCCTCAATTGGTCCGTGGACCCCCGGGACTGGGCCACCCAGGACACCGCCGCCATTGAGCGGGCGGTGCTGCGCAACATCCACGACGGGGACATTGTGCTGCTCCATGACATGACTACCAGCTCCGTTCAGGCGGCGCTGGACATCGTGGACGCCCTGCTGGAGCAGGAGTATGAGCCGGTGACGGTTTGGGAACTGGCCCGGCTCCGGGGCGCCTCCATTCGGGCGGGAAGGACCTACACCAAATTCCCGCCGGCTTAGCCTCCGGCCCAGCTACGGGGGCAGGATACCCCCGTAGCTGGGCCGGCGGGGTGTGATGGAGGGCCCGCCGATGGCATCTGCATTTTCCGCAGCTTCCCGGCGGTCTTTCTGCCACCGCGATGTCCGAATATTTATTGTATCCCTTTTCACACAGGGAAGCGGCGGTTTTGCATCTTCAAAACCGCCGCTGTTCTTCTTAATTATATAGCCGGGAAGGGGACGCCGGATTGGGAAAACGCTTCCTTTCCCGGGCTGGCCGCAGGCTTCCTCGCCCCGGATGCGCAGGCGCAGGACAATGTCCTCCTCCCCGGAAATCCGGTAGGCAGGCTCCACGTCGGTGCCC
>CALXFW010000071.1 GCA_944387685.1 uncultured Oscillospiraceae bacterium | reverse complement strand
GCTGCTAATGTCCAGATAATCCAGCAGAGCCTTGGCGCTTTGCGCCTTCACTGGAGCGCCAATAAGCTTTAAATCATATTCACTGCAGATTTCTTCAATCTTATCCACCATTTCCTGGGAATAGGGGCTGTAAAATGCGTATTGTTCCGGGAACTCGATGGGATTATCCTTCGCTTCAAAATAAATCTGGTGATCCGGGTCATAGGTCTGTTCAAACTCGTACCACTTCTGAGCTGCCTGATAGCTGGGAGTACCTTTCAGACCGCTGAGGGTCAGGGTCTGCTGGGAGAGCGTCTGAGATACCAGGGTGTGCTGCTCATTATCCCAGCGATCTTCCGTAACCTGGGCTTCACCCAGTTTCAAATCCTGCATTTTCAGAACATAGACCACTCCGCAGCCCACCAGCAAAAGCACCAAAGCAATCAAGGCGGCAATCAGCAGCGGTCTGCAGCGCTTTCTGGGTGTTTCCACTCTGACAACCCGGCTGGGAAACGGTTGGTTTTCCGCTTCGTCAATCAGGTCTTCTCCCACGTATTTCAGCCCGAGGAACAGATCTCTTCCATTCATAAATGTACACCCTCCTGTTTCAAATAGCCTGCCAGCTTGTCTCTGGTTCGGTTCAGCCGCATCCGCACAGCGCTTTCACTGATTCCATACCGCACGGCGATTTCCGCAAGGGTATCCACATACCAGTAGCGCCGCATAAATATCATCCGGTTCTCTGCGCTCAATGTTCTCAAAAACCCGTCCAGAATCATGCCCAGCTCCTTTCCCTCCAGGGTCCGGTCCCGCTGGATGTCCGGGATGCAGCATTCCATTTCCTGCGTTAAGCTGACAATCTCCGCTTTCCGTTTTGCGGCATTTTTCCAGTCCAGCTTGTCCAGGGCGAAATTTCTGCAAATTCTTGCAATATACGCAAAGAAATACTGGGGCCTGTGGGGAGGAATGGAGTCCCACGCCTTGAAATAGGTATCACTGACACTTTCTTCTGCATCCTGACCATTTTGGACAATGTTGTCCGCCAGATGGTAAAGCCGTCGTCCATAGATTTCATCCGTATGTTTGATGGCATCTTCATTTCTGGCAAAGAACAGTTCGAGTATTTTACTGTCTTCCACTTTGCTTCACCTCGCTTGTGTAATGGGGTCCTCACCCTAATAAACGGTTTCCGGACGAGAAAGCGCACGTTTCACAAATTTTTTCAGGAAGGGATTAAAAGGTCTTGACCTTAGTTTAACTTATTTTGATTCTCTTGAAAAGGGAATTGAGCGAAACTGTGATTATCCTGTCGAAAAAATATATGGGATGTGTTTGCAAACGCCGAGAATTCCCACACTGAGAAAAAATTACAGTTTACTTTCCCATATAAACAATTCCGAGCATCCTTGACATTGGGAACACGCTATGTCAAAATGAAAATAAATTTTTCTGTGTTTTGGAATGATATTGTTATTTTTTGCGTCTGGATAGGTAGAGGGCAACAATAGAAGGAGGGCTGGGATGTGAGAAAAATGAAAATTCCCGTTTTTTTGCAGGGTATTGTATGGGTGTCCGTCTGCATATTCCTGTTTGCCGGGTGCAGCGAGGAACCGGGGACGGTGCAGGTATCCTCTGTAGACGAACTGCTTTCTGCCATTGGTTCAGACAGGACCATTCAGCTGGCATCGGGGGAGTATGAACTTAGCCAGGCATCAGACTACGGTCAGCCTTCTGACAATCCCCACTACACCTGGAGGGAGAAGAATGGCGGATATTCCCTGATTCTCCGGGGGGTGGAAAATCTCACCATACAAGGAGATGAGGATTGCCGGATTACCATGGTTAAGCCGACATCGGATATTCTGGTGGTGGAGAATTCCAAAGGAATAACCGTGGAGAACATCTCCCTGTCCCACACTGGAGAAGTTGACAGCCAAAGCAGCGGCGGTATCCTGCTGGAAAACTGCGAGGATGTGATATTCCATGGGGTGAACCTGCACCGCTGCGGGGTATACGGGCTTCGAGCCAAACTGTCCAGAAACCTTCAGCTGACGGACAGCAGCCTATACGACTGCGTCCTTTCCGGACTCATTGCGGAAAGCAGCCGGAACATTCTGGTGGAAGGGTGTCGGATATATGCGCTCGGCGGGGCTCCCCGGGAAGGGATATCCGCCATCTACTTATGGATGACAGATAATGTGCAAATCGCCAACTGCACCCTGTCTGCGTGTACGCTGGAATCTTTGCTGGTATCTTACCCGTGTGCGGATGTTCAGATGACGGATTGCGTTGTGGAAAACACCCGGTTCAGTGGAAGCACCCTTGATTTATATGGTTCGGGATTGGTCTTTGATGGAAACACCTTTGTGGATTGTCAGGTCCGCACCTGGTATGCCGATTCCCAGGGTGCAGTGGATCTTCAGGGGACTACTTTGACAGAAGCACAGTTGGATGCTTTGCTGCATTCAGAGGAAACCGGGACGTCGGAAAAGGTGGAATCGATTTCCGTCACCACTGTGGATGAATTCCTGGCAGCCATTGGACCCAACCGGGAGATCGTCCTGGAAGGGGAGATGTTTGACCTGAGGTCTGCTCAGGGGTATGGCGTGGACTCCGGAACATTCTATTATTGGGAGCAAGCCCATGACGGCCCAGCCCTGGTGATATCCGGCGCAGAGAATCTCACCATCCGCAGTTCCGGCGGAAATCCGGACGGCTGCACCATTTCCGCTGAGCCCCGGTACGCTGATGTGCTGACCTTTCTTCATTGCGACGGATTGGTTTTATCCGGGTTCACGGCAGGACATACTCAGGAGCCGGGTATTTGTGCAGGCGGCGTACTGTGTTTCCGAGATTGTGATGATATCTGGATTGAACAGTGCGGCCTGTTCGGCTGCGGCATTCTGGGAATCCGGGCTATGGACTGCTCGAACCTTAATATGAAAAATTCTGAGATTTACGAATGCAGCGAGGGAGGGCTGATGCTGATCAGTGTCTCCGGTGTGTCCATTCAGGACTGTCAATTCCGGGATCTGGGAGGAGACCGGATAATGCTGACGGATTGTAAAGAGGTAGTCCTGGACGGGGAACCCCTGGATGGGAACGCCCAAATCCCCTGAAACTAGGGAGGTGTTAGTTTGGAAGATAACAGGATTATCGAGCTGTATTTTTCTCGCTCGGAGGATGCCATTGTAGAGACGGATCGGAAGTACGGTGGATTCTGCTATTCCATCGCCTACAACATTCTGTTCAATCGGGAAGATTCCGAGGAAAGCGTCTCGGATACCTACCTGTCTGCCTGGAATACCATTCCGCCCACCCGCCCGGGAATTTTCTCCTCCTTTCTGGGAAAAATCACCCGGAATCTTTCCCTGGACCGGTGGCGCCGCAGAAGTGCGGCTAAGCGGGGCGGCGGGGAAGTGCCTTTGGCCCTGGATGAATTGGAGGATTGCATCAGCGACGGCGAGACTCCGGAACTGGCCTATGAGCGGAGGGAACTGGAAGTATCTGTAAACCGTTTTCTGGATCGCCTGTCAGCCACAGAGCGCAATGTGTTTCTCTGCCGCTATTGGTATCTGGATTCCATTGGGGAGATTGCCGATACCTTTGGTTTCACCACTGCGAGGGTCAACTCTATGCTCCGCCGAACCCGGGAAAAACTCCGGCGGCATCTGGAAAAGGAGGGGTACTGTTGAACGGGTTTGATTTGCTGGAAGCCATCGGCGCTGCCCGGGATTCCTACATTGCAGAAGGGGCAGCCATTCGCAGCGGGGAAAAACCGCCATATCGGATTTCCTGGCGTCGGGCTGCGCTGATTGCGGCGGCCATTGCCCTTGCTTTGCTGCTGGTTGGCTGTGCGGTAGCGCTGCTGCTGAATCTGAGCAGCCTTTCCTTCCGTCAGGAACAACAAACAGATCAGCGTACCGGCCAGACCAAGGTTTGGAATCTGGTTTCCCTGCAGGGACTTGTCGGTTCGGACAATTATAAAGCCACCCAGGAGTGGTATGAATTCTGGCAGACAGATCAATCTGCCTATGACGATTCAGAGGTCATCGATCGGGAGTATTTTGTATACAGGTGTTATTCTCAGGAGGGAAAGGAAAAAATAGATGAACTGTGTGAGACCTACGATTTGAAGCTGCTGGGAACATCTCATACTTCCAAGCTGGAAAATGTGCTGTATGCCGTGAAAATCCCCCACATTATCCGAATCCCCACAACGGCGGATGTGCAGACAAATAATGCTGACTGCTATTCAGGAGGGAGCTTTTCTTTCTCTGGGACGGCAACGCTTCCCCAATCCGATTGGAAAGATCCCATCGAATTTCAATTTCGATGCGTGATGAAGGACGTGTTCGACAACACCTATCTGAATGTGGGAGACATCCGGGAATACGACCAGTGGACGTACTCTGCGCCGGACGGAACCCAACTCTCCCTTGCGGTGAGTCAGCGGATGGGCCTGATTCTGCTGGACCAGGAGTGCTTTTTCCTGACTATTCAGATACAGAATCCATCCTTTCAGGATTTGCAGGGCAATGTGCGCACCATGTCCCGAAGGAATTTGGAATCGTTTGCTGCAATCTTTGATTATTCCTTCACACCCCAGCCCCTGTCTCCAGAAATTGTAGAGCTGATGAATGTCACAGAATATGACGTTGAAAATTACTTTCCGAACCTCAAAATTCCAGAAAGTATCCCTTCAGCACCAAAAATCGAGACTTATGATGAGAAGGTCAAGGGACTTCTGGAGTCAACCAAAGAACCGGAGCGCCTGGGCTATGCCTTCCTGGACATTGATGGTGACGGAGCGGAAGAACTTCTCATTGGAAAAGATGGATACTGCACCCATATCTACACGGAAGTGGATGGTGAGGTTGTAACCTATGCCGACACCGACACGTATATGTGGAACTATCCCTGTGAAGGCGGGATTCTGGTCAGTGTGATGGAGGCAGATAGCATTGACTATTACATCCGAACCATTCAGGCGGGGAAAACAACTGCCTCGACCCGTATCCAATATGTGCCGGAAACACCGCTGGAACCGGAGCATTGGAATCGGTATCTTGACTGGTTGACTGATGAACCCATCACCCAGCAGGAGTTTGAGGAGATTTTGGATGCAAATATCCGAATCCCGGTTGCCATGCAGCCGCTGCTGGATTACCCGTTGGAGGAACCGATTGCCCGCAGTACATTCAGGCAGAGCGCTTATTATGAAAGTTATGAAGCTATGATTCGCATATATCTCACCAACCGACCGGAGCGCTGGTACCGCTGGCAGTATGCCACCCTGGACCTGGACGGAAACGGTCAGGAGGAACTGGTATGGCAGGAAGACAGCCGGGAAATGGTTTATACTATGGACCAGGGAGATATGATCATGCTCCTCTTTGGGCGGGATCTGACGGTGTGCGAGGACGGCGTTGTGGAAGAGATCCAGTCCTACAGCGGGGACAACAAAACTTACTGCTATTACCGTATTGACGGGAATCAGGCCGTTTTGGTGGACTATCTGCGTTACGACGCCGATGTGAACCCGGAAAATCCCTGGCTTTACAGTACCGATGCCACTGGTCAGGATGTGAGCCTGATTCCGGTATCTGCGGAACAGGCCCAATCTATCCGGGATCAATACATCCCCATGGATTTGACGCTGACACCCATTGCCCAGTCACCTTATGCCCAAGCGTATCAGACAGATGTTGAAAATTAAGGCAGCAGCCGGGCAGGGAAGTTTCCCTGCCCGGCATAAAATTTTATTATGACGTGCATGATTCCGCTCTTTGCGGTTGGAGCAGGCCATTGTGGAAACAGACCGGAAATACGGCGGATACTGCTACAAGGAGATGTTTTATAATCAACAGAGCCAGTAAGTGAGACGCAAAGGAAACAGATGATTTTTTCAAGGCAATCGCCTTCCCTTTTTCGGGAAGCGGTTGCCTTGCGCCATTTTCCCCATGTCTGTTTTAGAGACTCCTTAGAGACGAAGCCGGTATACTGAGCACTATACACCACAGAAGGGAACGACAGAGAATGAAAAAAAGGAAATGTTCCCATCCCAATATCCAGTGGAGTATGGCGGCAGTTTTTCTCCTGCCGCATATGGCGGGGGTACTCTGCTTTGCGCTGCTGCCCATGGTTCAGGTGGTGGTGCGGTCTTTTCAGAGCGCAGTGGGCGGAAATTGGGTGGGACTGAAGAACTATCTGACGGTGTGGAACAACGACGCCTTTCGCCTCGCAGTGTCCAATACGGCGAAATTCATCCTGGTGTGTGTGCCCGTCCTGGTCGGGGTGTCCCTGATTCTGACAGTGGGGATACAGTCCCTTCCCGCTGTGAGCAAACACATTCGGTCGATCTTCCTCATGCCCATGGCCATACCGGCAGCTTCCGTGGTGCTGGTATGGAAAGCGCTGTTCCACGACAACGGACTGCTGAACCATGCCCTATTGAATATGGGAGCGGACACTGTCGCCTGGATGGACTCTGGTGCGGCGTTCTGGATGCTGGTGATCAGCTACCTTTGGAAAAACCTGGGCTACACCATGGTGCTGTGGGCGGCAGGTTTGTCAGCCATCCCCCAAAGCTGTTACGAGGCGGCCCAGGTAGACGGAGCCACCTCCCGCCAGATATTCTTTTGGATCACTCTGCCGAATCTGAAGGGAACCGCCTACATTCTGGTGGTGCTGTCGGTGCTGAATTCCTTCAAGGTTTTCCGGGAGGCATGGCTGGTTGCGGGGGACTATCCGGACCAAAGTATGTATCTGCTGCAGCACCTTTACAACAACTGGTTTCGGGAGCTGGATTTCGATAAGATTGCAGCGGCGGGCGTAATGTGCTCCGTGGTGATTCTTCTGCTGATCGGGATGCTCCGGCGGGCCTGGGACAAGGAGGACGGGGAATGAAAACTGTGAAAAAAGGTGTGGTCCTGGCTGCTCTTTTGGTCCTGAGCGTTCTGATCTGCTATCCCATCTGGTTTGCGGTGACGGGGGCCTTTTCTTCCCAATGGGAATTGGAAGAAAATCTGTCACCCCTGTTCTCCATCGGACAGGAAATGGCCGCCTGGCCCCTTCTGCCGGAGGCACCCACCCTGCGGTCCCTGGTGGAGGTGCTGCTGGACAGTCCAGGATTTTTTTCAATGTTCTGGAATTCCGTGGCAATCTCCGCCGGTATTCTGCTGGGGCAGCTGCTGGTGGATATTCCTGCCGCCTGGGCCCTGGCCAGGCTCCCGATTCCGGGGAAGAAGGCTATCCTCACTGCTTATATTGTCCTGATGCTCATGCCTTTTCAGGTGATGATGTTCCCCCAATATCTGGTGTTGGATGACCTGCATCTGCTGGATACGTTGTGGGCGGTGATTCTGCCCGCAGTTTTTTCAACCTTCCCGGTATTTATGCTGCATCGTTTTTTTCAGGCAATTCCCCAGGAAATAATCGAGGCAGCCAGGCTGGATGGGGCAGGAGAGGGGCGCATTTTTCTGTGGATTGGCCTGCCTCTGGGAGCGCCAGGGGTCCTGTCCGTTGCGATTCTAACGTTTTTGGATTCCTGGAATCTGATTGAGCAGCCCATGACCTATCTGAAAACAAAATCCCTGTGGCCGCTGTCTCTGTTTTTGCCGGAGATTACCCTGCCGGATATGGGAATGGGATTTGCAGCAGCGCTGCTGATGTTGATTCCGGCACTGCTGCTGTTTTGGAACTGTCAGGAATATTTGGAGCGGGGCATCGCTCTGTCGGGAGGGAAAGAGTAAATGGATATTCGGAACGGAACAGGGCGGCTCTGGAAGTGGACGGGAATTTTTTTTGCCGCTATGATTGTCTTTACGGTACTGTCCCGGGTACTTTATCAAAGCAGCATCGCCGTGGTTACCACAACCATTCCGGGCAACGGAAGCATCGCTCACCGGGTGCAGGTCAGTGGAAAGGCAGTCCAAAACCAGGAATTGGCAGTGACCACTGTGGCAGGGCTCCGAATTGCCAGCGTTCAAGTCAGCGAAGGACAGCAGGTAAAGCAGGGAGAGGTGCTGTTTACACTGGATTTGGACTACCTGGAGGAAACCATCACAGCCCAGGAGCAGGAGATGCAGAAGCAGAAGCTGTCTATTCAGGATGCCTGGAGCCAAAGCAACGCCAGCGCCCAGCAGCGCAGCAATGCCCAGACTCAGGCGGAGGAAAATTATCAATCCGCTGTCTCCCAGGCCCAAACGGTGCTGGACCGGGCAAAGCGGGACTTGGACCGGGCTCAGGCTGCACTGGATGCCTACTACAACGGTACTTCTGCCGATCAGGCGGAGGAGAACGCCCTGATGGCATCCTGTCAGACCGCAAAAGCGGCCTATGACGCTGCAGTCACTGCGTGGGAGCAGCTGACCCAGGAGATTGAAACGGAAATACAGAATGCAATTGCCCAGGCGGAGCAAGCGCAGCCGGAACCATCCGAAATACCCACGGAGCCCATCCTGCAGCAGTCCGACACTACCAAACCGGAGGGTTCCGAGACAGCTGAGCTGCCGCAGGCGCAGACACCGGAGCCACAGACGCTGACCCAGGCGGAAAGGGACCAGATTGCCCAATCCATCCGGACGCATTATGCCGGACGGCTCACGGAGGCGGAATCGGCTGTTCAGCAGGCGCAGAGCGCCATGGAGGACGCCAACGGGGCACTGGAGGCATTCCGCCGGGAGCAGAGCAGTACCGCAGGACTGTCAGAGCAGGATTTGCTGGATAGCCTGGAGA
>CALXFW010000070.1 GCA_944387685.1 uncultured Oscillospiraceae bacterium | reverse complement strand
CAACCGCAGCGTCGAACTGCATCTCACCGTCGATGAGCAGGTCGGGAGCCATTTCCTTGGCAACGGCGGTGGCATCGTGGCTGAGCTTGACAGTGCCGCCCTTGCCGGAACCGTTGGTGGAGAAACTCAGCATGGCAACCTTGGGATCAATACCGAAGACCTTGGCGGTGTTGGCAGTCTCAATGGCAACCTCGGCCAGTTTCTGGGCAGCGGACAGGGTCACGTTGCCGTCCTTGTCCACGGTATCCTCGTAGCTCAGGTTGATGGCACAGTCGCCCATAGCCAGCTTCTCATCGCCGCGAACCAGGATGAAGCAGGAGGACACCAGGTGTGCGCCCTTCTTGGTCTTGACCAGCTGCAGAGCGGGACGGACAGTATCGGCGGTGGAGTAAGTAGCGCCGCCCAGCAGGGAGTCGGCATAACCCATCTTCACCAGCATGGTGCCGAAGTAGTTGCCCTTGGACAGAGCGGCCCGGCAGTCCTCGGGGGACATCTTGCCCTTACGCAGCTCCACCATCTTTTCCACCATGGCGTCCATGCCGTCATAGGTCAGCGGGTCGATGATTTCCACGCCGTCGATGTTGAAGCCGCCCTTGGCAGCGTTGGCCTTCACCTCATCCACGTTGCCGATTAGGATGGGGGTCAGGAAGCCGCCCTCCACCAGCCGGGCGGTGGCCTCCAGAATCCGGGCGTCATGGCCCTCGGTGAACACGATTTTCCGGGGATTTGCCTTCAGAGTCTCGATCATCGCTTGAAACATGGGTATCATACCTCCATATTATGGGTCAAAGCCCGTATTTTTACAAGGTAATTATACCGCACCTTTTCCCGGGGCGCAACTCTTTTTTCGCTTCCCCGGGGAAATCCGGCGAAAAAGGAAACTGGAAGAATTTTTGTTCAATCTGATGAAAAGTATTTCAAAAACGGCGAAATTCCTCTTGCATTTTGTGCGATTTCCCTGTATAATGAAACCAAACTCTGGTAAATGGAGGCGATGGCCTGTTGGGTGAACTGGTTGCGGTTCTCTCCGGCAAGGGAGGAACAGGCAAAACCTCCGTATGCGCCGGAATCGCCGCGGCTCTGGCCCAGGAGGGAAAACGGGTTCTGTGCATCGACTGCGACGTAGGTCTGCGGAATCTGGATATCTCTCTGGGAATGACGGACTGCGGCGCTTTGTCCTTTTGGGACGTATGCCAGGGAGGGTATTCCCTGGAGCAGGCGGCGGTCCATCCCCTGTACCCCACCCTCTGCTTCCTCACCGCTCCGGTGAACCGTCCCATGGAGGCGATTTCCCTGCCTGCCTTTTCGGATATGCTCCGCCAGGCCAGAGGGCAGTTCGACTATGTGTTTCTGGACGCCCCCGCCGGGGTGGACGGAGGCTTCCGTCTGGCAGCGGAACCGGCGGACCGGTTCCTGCTGGTCACCGGCCCGGGCCCTGCCGCCGTGCGGGACGCCGCCCGGGTGGGAGACCTGCTGGAGCTGATGGGCAAGGGAAATATCCGGCTGATTGTCAACCGGGTGAGCCGGAAGATGCTCCGGGCCGTGAGCCTGACCATCGACGACGTGATGGACACCGCCGGACTGCCTCTGATCGGGGTGATTCTGGAGGACCCCCGGGTGACCCTGGCGGCGTCCTTCGGCCAGCCGCTGCTCCAGTATGCCCCCGGCTGCCCTGCAGCCAAGGCCATGAAGCGGATTGCTCGGCGGATTCAGGGCTTCCCCGCCCCCCTTCCCCTGCGATAGGGATGATCTCAATATAACAAGGAGTGAGTGCTGTGAATATCGCATTTTTGGCGCATGACAAGAAGAAAGAACTGATGGTGCAGTTCTGCACCGCCTACAAAAGCGTCCTGATGAAGCACAACCTGTTCGCCACAGCCACCACCGGACGGCTGATTGCCGACAATACCGGCCTGAACCTGACGCTGCTCCTTTCTCATAAACAGGGCGGACACCAGCAGATCAACGCCCGGATCGCCTACAACGAAATTGACCTGGTGCTGCTGTTCACCGACCCCAATACCACCGACCCCTGGGACGACAGCCAGATGATTGAAACCATCCGCTACTGCGACAAGCACAACGTCCCCATCGCCACCAACCTGGCCTCGGCGGAAATGCTGATTATGGGCCTGCGCCGGGGCGACCTGGATTGGCGGGAAATGCTGCGCACCAAGACCAGATATTGACAAGCGGCCGCCCGGGTCTGCCGGGCGGCTGTGATTTCACGGAGGAAAGACTATGGATATTATCAAGCCCCGGACCCTGTCCGGCTTTATGGAGCTGCTGCCCGGCAAGCAGATTCAGTTTGAAAAAATGACCCAGATTCTGCGCACCACTTACGCCTCCTACGGCTTCGCCCCTCTGGACACCCCGGTGATCGAGGACGCCCAGATTCTGCTGGCCAAGGGCGGCGGCGAGACGGAGAAGCAGATCTACCGCTTCACCAAGGGGGACAGCGACCTGGCGCTGCGCTTTGACCTGACGGTGCCTCTGGCCAAGTATGTGGCTTTGCACTATAACGATCTGGCCTTCCCCTTCCGGCGCTTTCAGATCAGCAAGGTCTACCGGGGGGAGCGGGCCCAGCGGGGCCGGTTCCGGGAGTTTTATCAGGCGGATATCGACATCATCGGCGACGGCAAGCTGGACATCCTCAACGAGGCGGAGATTCCCGCCATTATCTACAAGGTATTCCGGGGCTTCGGCCTGACCCGGTTTCAGATCCGGGTGAACAACCGGAAGGTTCTCAGCGGCTTCTATGCCCGGCTGGGGCTGTCGGAGCGCAGCGGCGACATTATGCGCACCGTGGACAAGCTGGACAAAATCGGCGCGGACAAGGTCAAGGTCATCCTGCTGGAGGACTGCGGCCTGACGCAGACCCAGGCGGAGGAGATTCTCCGGTTCATTGCCATCCGGGGCACCAACGAGCAGGTGCTTGCCGCCCTGGAGGGCTATGCCGGCAGCAATGACCTGTTCGACCAGGGTCTGGCGGAGCTGAAGGCGGTGTGCGCCAATCTGGCGGCCTTCGGGGTGCCGGAGGAGAATTTTGCCGTGGATTTGACCATTGCCCGGGGCCTGGACTACTACACCGGTACGGTGTACGAGACCACCCTGCTGGACCATCCGGAAATCGGCTCGGTGTGCAGCGGCGGCCGGTACGACAATCTGGCGGGCTACTACATTGAAAAGCAGCTGCCCGGCGTGGGCATTTCCATCGGTCTGACCCGGCTTTTCTATGTGCTGGACGAGCAGGGCCTGCTGAACCCGAACCTGCCCAGCGCTCCGGCGGATGCTCTGGTGCTGCCCATGACTCAGGACCCGGCTCCCGCCATAGCCCTGGCGGAGACCCTGCGGGCTGCCGGACTGCGGGTGCAGCTTTACGGCGAGCAGAAGAAATTCAAGCAGAAAATGGCCTACGCCAACAAGCTGGCGGTGCCTTTCGCCGTGCTGCTGGGTGAGGACGAGATCGCCGAGGGAATGTGCTCGGTGAAGAATATGGCAACCGGCGAGCAGGTGAAGCTCTCCCCCCAGGCGGCGGCGGAGCATATCCGCAAGGCTCTGGACGAAGGGAACTGCCCGGTGATTCTGGAAAAATAAGGATTCTGTCCGGAAGCGGGATTTCCCCCGGTTCCGGACAAAGTCCCGGAAAAGTTATGCTTGCATTTTCCCGGGGATTGTATTATACTGTATAGCGTTCCACATTCCCATGCCGGTGTGATGGAATTGGTAGACGTAGTGGACTCAAAATCTACTTCGTAGAATGTTGGGTACCCTGGCAAAACCCTTGATAAATCGGCGCTTTCACAACTTCATAAATTCATTTGGTTTTAATATCCCTCCCGCACATCCCTCCAAAATCTGAGATGTGCGGGACACAAGGGAAATTAAAATATAAATGCCGGTGTGTCGGAATTGGCAGACGACCGCGACTCAAAATCGTGTG
>CALXFW010000069.1 GCA_944387685.1 uncultured Oscillospiraceae bacterium | reverse complement strand
CAGCTCAAATCGCAGCCGCTCCGGGTCATCCCGGATTCCGCTGTTGCCGGCACGTATGGCTTCCAGAGCCAGCGCCGTCACATTGTCCATAATGGGCCTGGCATCCATTGGAAGGCTCCGGATAGCGAGCTTCAGCATGCGCATGGCGTCATCGTCCCGAACCAGCTTGCCAATCTGGCAGCCGTCTGTGCCTTCCCGCACCGCTGTGCCGCAGCTCCAGCGGCGAACCCTGGTGCCGTCCCCCAAGGTTCGCATCCGTCCGACAAAACTGGCGCCGCAGAGGGCGCATTTGATTTTGCCGGAGAATACATAGCGGTTGGAATGACCGTTCTCCCCTGCCCCGTGCTTGTTGTTTTGCTCCAGCCGTTTCTGGGCATGGTGCCAGACTTCCCGGCTGATAATGGGCACATGATGATTCTCCATTCGGATTTGAGGCACCTGGCCCCGGTTGGTTCGCTTCTCATGGGTCAGATAGTCGGGGGTATAGGTCTTTTTCTGCACCAAATCCCCCACATACTTCTCATTTTTCAGGATTTTGATAATAGCACCGGATTTCCATTTCCCGCCATAATAAGTACGGTATCCCTCCCGGTTGAGAAAGCGGGCTATCTCTGCGGTCCCCACCTGCTCTACTGCGTATTTCTGGAAAATCAGCCTTACAACCTCTGCCCCTTCCGGCTCGATGGACAGCTTCCCATCCTTCACATCGTAACCCAAAAGAGAACGGCCAAATACAACCCCCTTTTCCATCTGCCGGGTCTGGCCCCAGACCACCCGACTGGAGGTTTTCCGGCTTTCATCCTGGGCCATGGTTGCCATGATAGACAGCCGCAGTTCTCCATCGCCGTCCATGGTATTGATATGGTCCGTCACAAACTCCACCGCAACTCCGATTCGCTTCAGTTCCCGGGTATAGCTCAGGGTGTCTACAATGTTCCGGGAAAACCGGCTGACCTCCTTGGTCAGAATCAGCTGGAATTTTCCGGCATGGGCATCCTGAATCATCCGATTAAACTGTACGCGCTTCCTGGTGCTGGTGCCGGACGTTCCCTCGTCCGCATAAATGGCGTACAGCTCCCAATGGGGGTTCCGGGCTATATACTCCTGAAAATACCGCTGCTGGGCTTCAAAGGAGTTTGCCTGGTCCTCCTTGTCCGTGGATACCCGGCAATAGCTCGCAACTTTCATTCTGTTCCCTCCCCTTTCTGCCCCTGTTTCTGAACCCATTCCCGGTACTGGCGTTCCAGGCGGTCCTGAGCATAGCGGTACTGCATTTCGTTAAGCCGCCCTTGCTCTTTGAGGGCCAGCAGCAGGCCGCTTTGGAGACGATGCAGGAACTGCGCGTCCTGTTCTTTGGTTATCCGCCGATTATACTCGATTTTTTCCAGGGACGCATATCGCCTTGCCATACTGCCAGCCCTCCTTCCACTGAAATTCTATGCCGGGCCGGGAAATGGATGACCCTATGCCTCCCGTCATGCTTTGTAACGGACAGGATAAAGCAAAAAACAGGCGAAGGATTTTTCCTTCACCTGTCTGCAGGAGCGGGCACCGCCCTGCCCTATTCTGTTTCTCTGACTGAAATTGCTTCAATCGGGCGCATATCCAGCCATTGCGGGCACGGGAAGCAGCCTTCGGTAAGCTGTTCATGTTCCCCGCATATCTTCCACTCTTTCGTTTCCAGGACGATGCCGATGTCAGCACACACCAGACGTTTCATATATCGTCCGGCGTTGGGCGCAATCAAGCCACGCTTGACATATCCGATGGTAACGGTCAGGTCGGAGCACACCGCCAGATCAGCTTCCCCGGAATCGCCGTTCATGCCGCTGTTGATATCCACGCTGACCACATAGGCTTTGGATTTGTTGATGGCCTCAATTGCGGCGCGGTAGTTCTCCCGGAGCGCCCCATGAAAGCCGGTACCCAGCAAGCAGTCAACCACGGTTCCGTAACCGGCAAGGCACTCCGCTTCAAAGGAGTCAATCGGGACCCCTGCGGAGGCGGCTTTCTCCGCATAGTACCGGCTGTCCTGTGACAGATGCTGACTGACGGTAAACACCGTGCAATCGCAGTGATGTTCCTTCAAAATCCAGGCCAGGGCAAATCCGTCACCCCCGTTATTTCCGGAGCCAACCACGATTGCGGTGCGTCCTTCCCAGGTCCCTGCCAGGAAAACCCCATACGCCGCCCGATACATCAGCTCCAGGCTCGGCACTAAGTTAGCGATGGTATAGGCGTCGCTGCGGCGCATATTTTCTACCGAAATGCAGTCAATCATGGGTGTTTTTCTTCTCCTTTCCCGGGAAAACATGAACGCTCCATCGAACTGAGAAATCAGACGGTCAAAGCTGCAACTCCAGTTTCTTCTTTCCCACTTCCAACGCCGAGCGTCCTCCTTTGTGAAGCAATCATGATATAGAATCATAGCAGAAAGAGGCGCCGATTGCAAGAGCCACGGTTGTTTGCACATCAAGCAGCAGATTATTCTCAGACGTCTAACCCCGGCTCAGATAATTAGTTTGATCATTTCGGAAAGTTCCTGTACTTTTCCGGTTATCTATGTTATAGTTTATTCATGGAAATGCCCATTTGCCAATATTTGCGGGGCCGCCAGGATGCAATGGACTGCACAAACCAAGCGAAAGGCCTTTGGCTAATGGGCTGGTTCATTGCCTGAAAAATTCCATTCAGAGGGAGTGACAATAATGGCCTTTGATTTCAAAAAAGAGTATAAGGAATTTTATCTGCCGAAAACTACCCCCCAGATTGTGAAAGTGCCGCCCATGCATTACGCCGCTGTCCGGGGAACAGGCGACCCGAATGAAGAAGGCGGCGCTTACAAGGCCGCCATTGCTGTATTATATGCAGTTGCCTACACCATCAAAATGAGCAAGCTGGGCGATCATCGGATTGACGGCTACTACGATTTCGTGGTACCACCTCTGGAGGGCTTCTGGTGGCAGGAAGGGATTCAGGGCGTGGATTATGCCAACAAGGCCGCTTTCCATTGGATCAGCGTCATCCGCCTGCCGGACTTTATCACCCAGGAGGATTTTGACTGGGCAGTTGCGGAAGCCACCCGAAAGAAAAAGCTGGATTGCTCTATGGCGGAGTTTCTGACCATAGACGAGGGTGAGTGTGTCCAGATTATGCACATTGGTCCCTATGACGACGAGCCTGCCACGGTGGCGGTTATGAACCAATACTTGATGGAAACCGGTTTTGAAAACGACTTCTCCGACACGCGGCTGCACCATGAGATCTACCTGAGTGATGCCCGGAAAGTTGCACCGGAAAAATGGAAGACGGTAATCCGGCACCCGGTGAAGAAAGCAGGCTAGCCATCAAAAGCTGTGTCGATGCAAGCGAAGGAGCGCAACTCTATGCAGGAAAACAAAATGGACCCATTCCGTGAGAGCGCTCCGGTGCTACTGTGTTTTGGAGATTCCAACACCTATGGCTATGACCCACGGGGCTTTTTGGGTGGCCGATACCCAGAGGAGCACAGATGGGCTGATATTCTGTCCGGGAAAACCGGCTGGACAATCCTGAACGCAGGAGAAAACGGCAGAGAAATCCCCCGAACAGTTCTTCAATATCAGCAAGTAGAACGGCAGATTGCCCGAACCTTGCCAAGTCTTTTCGCAGTGATGCTGGGAACCAACGACCTTCTCCAGGGGGCCACTGCTCAGGAAGCCGCATTGCGAATGGAAGAATTCCTGCGGTACCTCCACCCCCTCTGCCCCCCGATTCTGCTCATCGCCCCGCCGCCTATGCATCCTGGTACCTGGGTAACAGAGCCGTCTCTTATTGCGGAATCCCAGAAGCTGGCAGAGTATTATCAGCATTTGGCCCGTAGGCTTCACACCTTTTTTGCAGATGCAGGACAGTGGGACGTATCCCTGGCCTTTGACGGGGTTCACTTCACGGAAGCGGGACATCACGCTTTTGCGGAAGGGCTGCGGCAGTATCTGATGAATGAACTGGATGCTGTAACCGCCGGAGAATCATGGAATCTGGCAAAACACCAACTTGGACCATGGCTAATGTCCCGAAATTGGGAAAGCGGGTAAGCACTGCAAGGGCTTACCCGCTTTGATGACTACAGCTGTCCATCCATGATTCTCTTCTTCAGTTCCAATATGTTTTGCTCAATGGAATGGATTACAGTCAGAAAGCAATCATCTCCCCTGCCGGTGGGGTCCTCCAGTCCCCAATTCTCCCGGTATCGGCAGGACAGCGACGGGCAGGACACATTGCAGCCCATGGTGATGACAATATCCACCGGGGGCAGCTCCTGCAGAAGCTTGCTGCGCTGTGTCTGCTCCATATCCACACCATAGAGCTGCTTCACAAGCCGGACGGCGTCCTGATTGATTTGCGGCTTGGTTTCGGTCCCTGCGGAGTAGCTCTCGAATACCTCGCAGGCCAGCAGCTTGCCCAGAGCTTCTGCTATCTGACTGCGGCAGGAATTGTGAACGCACACGAAGGCTACTTTGGGTTTTTGCGCCATGCCTTACCTCCGCACCTTCTGAATCAGTGCTTTGGCCTCGTCCTTTTTCAGAACTTTTCCGTAGGACACCACCTTGCCATCCACCACCAGAGCCGGGGTGCTCATTAACCCGTAGGCAGCAATCTGGGCAAAATCCGTCACATGGTCAATGGTGGTTTCCATACCCAGCTCCGCCAGTGCTTCCCGGGCAGCCTGCTCCAAGGCATTGCACTTGGCGCAGCCGGAGCCAAGCACTTTGACGCCGCCGGATGCTTTTCCCGCCTCTGCCTGAGACATTGTTTCCGGTGTGCAGCTGCCGCAGCAGCAGGAAGCCTTTTCCTCTTTTTTGTCCTTGCGAAACAGTCCCATGGTTCATACCTCCTGAATTAAATGAATAAAAATTGGAATACATTGAACAGATAGCCTACCAGGATAATGCCAACGGTGCAGACACCGATAAACAGCGCCAACAGCTTTGGCTTGACGGCCTTGCGGAGCATTATCAAAGACGGCAGACTCAGGGTTGTTACCGCCATCATGAAGGACAGGATGGTGCCAAGCTGAGCGCCTTTTGCCAGCAGGGCTTCTGCCACCGGAATGGTGCCGAAAATATCCGCATACATGGGAATTCCCACCAGGGTTGCCAGGATCACGCCAAAGGGATTGCGGCTGCCCAATACAGCTGTGATCCAGCTTTCCGGAATCCAGTTGTGGATCACGGCTCCGATTCCCACCCCCACCAAAATAAAGGGGAAAACCTTTTGGAAGGTGGAAACAACCTGCTCTTTTGCATACTGCACACGCTCTGCTTTGGTAAGGGTGGGAGATGCAATATCCACGCTTCCGGCGCAGAGGATAAACTGCTCCACATATTTTTCCATGTGCAGTTTCTCTATCAATGCGCCTCCTGCCACTGCAATCACCAATCCCACCAGAACATAGATTACGGCGACTCTTGCGCCAAAGATGCTCATAAGCAGCACCAGGCTTCCCAAGTCCACCATGGGGGAGGAGATTAAAAATGAGAACGTTACCCCCAGCGGCAGGCCCGCACTGGTAAATCCAATAAACAGCGGGATGGAGGAGCAGGAGCAGAAAGGGGTCACCGTTCCCAGCAGAGCCGAAACGACATTTGCGCCGATTCCGTGAAAGCGGCCCAGAATTTTTTTGCTGCGCTCCGGCGGGAAATAGCTTTGAATATAGGAAATCACAAAAATCAGGGCACACAAAAGAATGGTAATTTTGATTACATCATAGAGGAAAAACTGAATGCTGCCGCCCACTCGCCCATTGATGTCCAATCCGAGCAGAGTAATCCCCCTCCCAATGGACCTGTTCAGCCATTTCATTCCCAGTAGTTCGTTCTGAATGAATCGCCACACACCCATGACAGATACCTCACTTTGCATAATGTAAAATAACACATCAAGAATTTTTGATGTTTCGCTCCAAGAGAAACGCCATCGAGATCAGATGGCGTTTATTTGCTGCAGGAAGAGCAGCAATCTCCCGGTTCTGTATTGGGTGTCAGAATGGCCCGCAGTCGATCCATCGCCTTGGCTCCGCCAGACGTGCTCAAGCGATAATGGGTCCACTTCCCTTCCTGTCGGCAGGTCACAATCCCGGAATCGCACAGGATTTTCATGTGGTAGGACAAGCCGGACTGGGTCAGGTCCATGGGTTCCTGCAAAACACAGGCACACTTCTCGCCGCTTCGCAATTGTTCCAAAATGGCAAGGCGTTTCGGGTCACACAAGGCCTTGAAAATCTTGGCATCCTCCTGATGGTTCCCCATCCGCTCACCTCACATCAAAATACTTTGATGTAATTAGTATATACAGCAAAAATCAATTTGTCAATGGCAGAATTTATCGATTATAAAATTGGGCCCGTTGCAAAATATAATTTTGAAAAAACAGGCCAAAAAAAATTAGCGAGAACCATCCAGACGGTGGTCCCCGCTAACTTTTTTAATGCGCAGATTTCCTGTTCGGGCCTGAAAATTGCATTTTTGCGACAGGCCCAGATGAATTTTGGGGATATAATGTCCCACTCAATGTTCAGCTGGATATTGCTGTTTGTATGAGAACCTACGGTTTTGGTGTAAACCCATATTATTCCGGCAGTCCCAGATAGAAAATACTTCCATCCACAGCATTGAGAATCAAACGATTCTGTGTTCCTAGGAGTTCATTATACAGATACTGCCCTTCCGGCCCTTGGAACTGGATATCCCCACGGAGAATCAGGCTGGGAACGAAATGATAAGTACCCGTCTGCTCGTCCATCGATGACAACGAACCGCCCCAAACAATGTCCGTTATTTCCACAGAATATTCCGCAGTTTTTCCAAAGATCTGAATTTCCGGATAGGATGCCAGAATCGATTTTGCCCGCTCCATCAGAACCTCCGGCTTCAACTGCTCCGCCGTAGTTTCCTCCACAACTTCCAGCAAAGATCCGCAGAATATTTCTATCAGTGTACCATCCGGCGTGAAATGCAGGGCTGCGCCATTTCCTTGCGATGTCAACTCCAGCCCATTGAGAAGTTGACTTGCCTGAACGATCAGTCCATACTCCAGGACATTGACGTCTCCATACTGCACCGTTGTCACACCGGTTACCTTCCACTGCCCCATCCCAATGCTGTCCAGAATGCTTTGTGCCTGTGTCATTGCGGCATCCATCTGTTCCTGAGTTGGGATTTCCCACTGCAGTGGAAGACTGTCCTTGCGGCGGATAGAGAGACTATCCGGGCTGACATGAATATCCGTTGACACATCTTCCGGGAACACAAGTTCTGCAATTTCATGGGCTTCCCATTGGGTAAACGCCCTGGTTCTGGCTGTGAAGGGTGTGGCTTCCGGCGATTCCGGCAAGGAGGCGTTGAAGTTGAAAGAAGCGGACCCGTCATTATTTGTAAACTCTGTGATATCGCTGCCGATTTCAGCACCCATCCACCCCAATTCCTCCATGTCGAC
>CALXFW010000068.1 GCA_944387685.1 uncultured Oscillospiraceae bacterium | reverse complement strand
CCGAATACCTGATACCCCCCGGGAATTTCCCGGTATTTGACCCAGAAGGTCACGTTGCCCAGCCGGGCCCGGGTGACACACAGTCCGGTGTCGGCATCCAGAACGGCCTCGCCGGTTTCCCGCAGATGCCGCAGGACGGCAATCACATCGGATTTCAGAATCATCCGGTCGTCCATCTGTTCTTCCGCTCCAGGGGCGTAGGTCAGGGTAAATTCCAGTTCCATTGCATCCTGCTTCTCCTTCCAGATTTCTTCCAGCAGCTGCTGCTTCAGGCCCAGCCGGTTGTACCGTTTGGCGCTGATGTCCGGGCACTGGTCGGCGGCGGTGCCGTAGACCAGCTCCAGAATGTGCATCGATTCCCGTCCCTGCCGGGCGAACCGGTCCCGGCAGGCCATGCAATAGCTTAAGCAGGGCAGGTCGGAGCGTTCCAGGCACTTGTCCGTCATCTCCGCCGCCACCTCCCGGTTGGCGTACTGGGTCAGTCCCCCGTAGCCGCAGCAGGGGGACAGGTCCTCCGAATAGGGGATGTCCGCCAGCTGGCAGCCCAGGGCCTGGGCAATCCGGCGGATGCTTTGCTGGGTTGCGGCGTCACCCCGGGCGCCGCAGGCGTCGTGGAGGGCCATGGGCCGGGGGGCGGGCAGGGGACGCTCCGGCAGACCGATGGTTTCCAGAATCTCCCAGATTCCCACGACCTCCTGACTGAGATGGGAGGACAGGGACTTTTTGCAGGTGGGGCACCCGGCGATAACCTTGGGATTGCCCAGGGTTTCCAGCTGCTGATGGAGAAATTCCACCGTCTGCTCGTAGAGTTCATACCGCCCCGCCCAGTCGCTGATGACGCCGCAGCAGCCCAGCAGCAGCCCCACACCCCCATCCAAGCGGGCGCACAGGTCCTGATAAGCCGCCCGCACCGTGGCGGGTGCAATGGCGGCAGCCTGACAGCCGGGGAAGAATACATATTCACATTGGCTGAACCCCGGCTGGGGACGGCACAGGAAAGCCTCATCATTGGAAAACAGCATATCCTGCAGGGCAAATTCGTGGGGGGCCAAAGGCATTTTCCCGGTGAAAACCATGTTCTGCCGGGCTTTGTGGCAGATCTCCCCCATGTCGTAGCCATTGGGGCAGGTAAAGCTGCACTGCCCGCACAGGGAGCAGGCGTTGATGGGCTTGTTCATCATATGGTCGCCCATGATGATGGACACGTTGTTATAGATTTCCCGGGTGAGAATCCGGGGGAATTTCTGGTAGTGCTGCAAGTAAGCGCAGCCCTTGATGCACTCCTCGCACCGGCACTGGATGCAGCGGGCAGCCTCCGCCATGGCGCTGCCCCGGTCGGCGACGGGGATTCGCCTGGAACCGGTGATGCCTTCCAGGGAGGTATACAGCCTGGTTTCCATGGGACCTTCCTCGCCCCGGGTATTGGCGGGGTCCAGCTTCTGAGCCATCCGGTCGGCAGACAGGGCTGCCCTTTTTGCCCCAAAGGCCGCCCCCAGCACCCCCTGGGTGGGGCCGGTCAGAAGATGGTATTTCCGGCTGACCATCACACCCTCGTCTGCCTCCAAATCCGGGAACAGCCGGTTTGCCAGGGCGTATTCCGCAGCGGTCAGGTCAAATACGGACCCTTGTGCCCGGAGGGCCTCCTCCGGGGCGCAGCCCCAGACAAAGGCAATCTCCAGCTGATGCAAATCCGCAAGGGCGGCCTCCCGGACCTGCTCCGACAGCGCCGGAGCGCAGGCGGCGAGAAAATCCCGGGGCGTTTCCTGGGCGCAGAACACGGTTACAGGGTAGCGCTTTTTTGCCAGCTCCCCAGCCAGAAACAGGGTGAACAGACTGCTGCCGAAAACGGCAACCCGGGTGGGTTTCTTGCGCAGGAAGCTTTTTCCCCGGCTTCTGCTGCCCCAGTGCAGGACGGCGGCCTCCAGCTCCCGGATGGAGATGCCCTCTCCCAGAGAACACAGCTTGCAGGCCGATTCGCAGGGGGCTTCACAGAGCGCGCTGAGAATGTGGGGGAAGGGTGTGATTTTTTCATACAGGCCCAGGGCCTGCTCGAAGTTTCCCCGGGCGACGGCGGCCACAAGGGCCTTGGTGTCCAGCTTGAGAGGACAGGCGGCATTGCAGTAGGCGGGCTGTTCGTGAACGCACAGATGCTCCCGGGCTTCCAGCTCCTCTTTGGTAAACATCTGCTTTTGACGGTAGATGTGGGTCGAAACCCGTTCTTCAATCTGCATGGCGGTCCCTTCCTTTCGGGGTGGGTAAGAACTTGGAGAGGCGGTTTCCCGCCTCTCCATCATACCACAAATGTGCTTCTAAGGGAATCAGTTTTTCAGCTCCTGCAGAGCGGCCAGCACCACCTCGGGCAGGGCGGGAACCCGGGTAATCCGGGCGCCGGTGGCATTGAAGATGGCGTTCAGGATGGCGGGATGGGGAGCATCCAGGGGCGCCTCGCCGCAGCCTGCCGCGCCATAGGGGCCGTTGGGCCGATAGGTCTGGGTGTAGTGCAGCTCAATGTCGTCGGGGATGTCCTTGGGGTAGGGGATGCCGCAGTTCTTCAGACTGGTGTGCTTGCTCAGGTCGTCGAAGTCCTCGCTCAGCGCCAGGCCGATGCCTTGGGCCAGACCGCCGTAGAAGTTGCCATCCACCAAAAGCTTATTCATAATGGTGCCCACGTCCGCCACGCAGGTGAACTTCTCCACGGTGACCTTGCCGGTCTGGGTGTCCACGCACACTTCGGGCAGGAACAGGGTGTACATATAGGTGGCGAAGGGTTCGCC
>CALXFW010000067.1 GCA_944387685.1 uncultured Oscillospiraceae bacterium | reverse complement strand
ACGTGACCATCGATTTTGAGGCCGGCGCCCCTGTGGCCATCGACGGAGAGAAGATGAAGGCATCCAAGATCATTGAGAAGCTGAACGCCCTGGGCGGCGCCAACGGCATCGGCATCATCGACATTGTAGAGAACCGGCTGGTAGGCATGAAGGACCGGGGCGTGTACGAGACCCCCGGCGGCACCATCCTGTACTTTGCCCATCAGCAGCTGGAAATGATCACCATGGACAAGGACACCCTGCACATCAAGCAGAAGCTGGCGGTGGACTATGCCGACATGATCTACAACGGCAAGTGGTATTCCCCCATGCAGGAGGCCCTCACCGCCTTCGCCAACAAGGCCAACGAGTATGTCACCGGCTCCGTGAAGCTGAAGCTCTACAAGGGCAACATCATCCCCGCCGGCACCACCTCCCCCTACTCTCTGTACTCCGAGAATCTGGTGACCTTCGGCGAGAGCGACTACGACCAGGGCCAGGCGGCCGGCTTCATCAACCTGTGGGGCCTGCCCACCAAGGTTCAGGCGCTGCGGGAGCAGGGAAAGCTGTAAGAACCGATTTTGAATGAAACCCGGAATTTGTCCCCCGTGAGGGGGACAAATTTCACACTTGCAGCCTGTGCGGGAGGTTTTGCCGGATAGGCACAGGACTGTCTCTGTAAATTTTTTGGATTTGAGGTAACGGACTATGGCAAAGATGTGGGCCGGACGGACGTCCGGCGAGGTCAGCAGCATTGCGGATGATTTCAATTCCTCCATCCACTTTGACTGCAAGCTGTACAAGCAGGATATCACCGGCTCCATGGCCCACGCCGCCATGCTGGGAGCCCAGGGAATCCTGAGCAAACAGGAGGCGGACACCCTGATTGACGGCCTCCAGGGAATTCTGGACGATCTGGAGTCCGGGAAACTGGACTTTGACGATACCTGCGAGGATATCCATATGTTTGTGGAGCAGGTGCTCACCCAGCGGCTGGGGGATGTGGGCAAGAAGCTCCACACCGCCCGGTCCCGGAACGATCAGGTGGCATTGGATCTGCGGATGTACCTGCGCTCTGAAATTGACGAGATTTCTTCCCTGGTCAAGGCCCTGCTCCGGGCGGTGGTCGGCCAGGCGGAGCAGAACATGGATGTCATCATGCCCGGCTACACCCATCTGCAGCGGGCCCAGCCCATTTTGTTCAGCCACCACCTGATGGCCTATGCCATGATGCTGCTGCGGGACCTGGACCGGCTGGCGGACTGCCGGAAACGGATGAATGTGTCGCCCATCGGCTGCTGCGCCCTGGCCGGCACCACCTATCACACCGACCGGTGGATGGAGGCCAAGGCTCTGGGCTTTGACGACATCGCCCGCAACAGCATCGACGGCGTATCCGACCGGGATTTCTGCGTGGAGATGATGAGCGCCATTTCCGTGCTGATGATGCACCTGAGCCGGTTCTCCGAGGAGATCATCCTCTGGGCCAGCTGGGAGTTCAAGTTCATCGAACTCAGCGACGCCTACACCACCGGCTCCTCCATCATGCCCCAGAAGAAGAACCCGGACATGGCGGAGCTGGTCCGGGGCAAGACGGGCCGGGTCTACGGCGACCTGATGGCGCTGCTCACCACCCTGAAGGGTCTGCCTCTGGCCTACAACAAGGATATGCAGGAGGACAAGGAAGCGGTATTCGATGCCGTGGACACGGTGAAGATGTGCCTGAAGGTCTTTGCCCCCATGGTGGAAACCATGACCGCCAAACCGGAGAACATGAAAAAAGCAGCCCAGGGGGGCTTCATCAACGCCACGGACGTGGCGGACTATCTGGTGAAGAAGGGGCTGCCCTTCCGCAGCGCCTATAAGATTTCCGGCCAGATTGTGGCCAAGTGCATCGCCGACGGCCAGGTGCTGGAGACCCTGCCCCTGGAGGTGTACCAGTCCTTCAGCCCCCTGTTCGAAGCGGATTTGTACCAGGACATTGATCTGACCACCTGTGTGGAGAAGCGGGTTTCCCAGGGCGGCACCTCTGCCGCCTCGGTGCAGGCCCAGATTGCGTATGTAAAGGAGCGGATGGCATGACCAACTTGCAGGGAAGAAGCTTTCTGAAGCTTCTGGACTACACCCCCGAAGAAATCGACTCCCTGCTGAATCTGGCAGCGGAGCTGAAGCAGCAGAAGAAGGTGGGCATCACCCACCGGATGCACCAGGGAAAGAATGTGGTGCTCCTGTTTGAAAAGGACTCCACCCGCACCCGCTGCGCCTTTGAGGTGGCGGCGGCGGACCTGGGCATGACGGCCACCTACCTGGGGCCCACCGGCTCCCAGATGGGGAAGAAGGAATCCATCGCCGATACCGCCCGGGTGCTGGGCCGGATGTTTGACGGCATTGAGTATCGGGGCTATGGCCAGGAGGTTGTGGAGCAGCTGGCGAAGTATTCCGGCGTGCCGGTATGGAACGGCCTGACCAACGAGTTCCATCCCACCCAGATTCTGGCGGATTTTCTCACCATCCGGGAGCATTTCGGCTCCCTGGAGGGGAAGAAACTGGTGTACATGGGCGACGCCCGGTATAACATGGGCAATTCGCTTATGGTGGGCTGCGCCAAGATGGGTATGCACTTTGTGGCCTGCGCCCCGGAGAAATATTTCCCCGGCCCGGAGCTGATTGCCCAGTGCCAGGCCGTGGCGGCTCAGACCGGGGCGGTGCTGGAATTCATCACGGACCCCATGGAGGCCGCCAAGGGGGCGCATGTGATCTACACCGATGTGTGGGTGTCCATGGGCGAGCCGGACAGCGTGTGGAAGGAACGGATTGAGGACCTGACTCCCTACCGGGTGACCATGGCCCTGATGGACAACGCGGGAAACCAGTGCCGCTTTATGCACTGCCTGCCTGCCTTCCACGACCTGAACACCACCATCGGAAAGCAGATTTACGACAAGTTCGGCATCGACTGCATGGAGGTCACCGACGAAGTCTTTGAAAGCCAACGGTCCATCGTTTTTGACGAGGCGGAGAACCGGATGCACACCATCAAGGCCGTTATGGCTGCCACACTCTGAAGAACGGAGGGAATCCCAGGACTTGGGGTTCCTTCTTTTTTGCTCAGGTATCCCCTGGACATTCGGGAGAAATTTGGAGAAAAAGCGGGATTTTCTCCGCAAACAGGGGAAGGGGTTGCATTTGTTGCCAATGGGGTGTATGATATGGCAAGCGGGATTTGTCCGCCGCCGGGGCTGTTTCAGCCGGGCGGCGGTGAAATTCTGCCTATTTGGTCATTTGGATTCCGCTGTCCGGGCCTGACGGACAGCGGACAGATATTGTGTCCGGAATCGGGACAGGGGAGGCAATATGCGCATCGTAGTTGTGGGAATCGGCAAGGTGGGCAGCACCGTGGCGGAGTACCTGGCCCGGGAGGGCCATGAGGTGGTGATTGTGGACAGCAACCCAGACGTGGTGGAGCGGATGACCAGCCGGTATGACGTGCTGGGAATCTGCGGCAACGGCGCCACGCTGGGGGTGCAGAAGGAGGCGGGAATTTCCCGGGCAGAGCTGTTCATCTCCATGACATCTTCGGATGAATTCAACATCCTGTGCTGCATCATCGCCCGGAAGAACGGCGCCCGGCACGTGATTGCCCGGGTGCGCAACCCGGACTATTTCCAGCAGATGCCCTTCCTTCAGGAGGAGCTGGGGCTTTCCATGGCGGTGAACCCGGAAATGGAGGCAGCCAACGCCATTGGCCGGATGCTTCGCTTCCCCAGCGCCACCAAGCTGGAGCTGTTCGCCAAGGGGCGGCTGGAGATGGCGGAGGTTACCCTGCCGGGGCAGACCCCGCTGGATGGGGTGTCCCTCCAGGAACTGCAGGGGAAATTCGGCGCTCAGGTGCTGGTATGCGCCGTGGAGCGGGGACAGGAGATTATCATTCCCACCGGCAATTTTGTGCTGAAGGCCGGGGATCACATCAATCTTTCCGCCACCCACGCGGATATGAATACCTTCTTCAAAAAAACCGGTCTGTACCGCAACAGCGTCCGTTCGGTGCTGATTGTAGGCGGCGGACGGATTGCCTATTACTTGGCCTCTCAGCTGCTGCGGCTGGGCATCCGGGTGAAGATTGTGGAGCAGGACGAGGCAACCTGCGAAAATCTCAGCGATACCCTGCCCAAGGCGGAGATCCTTCTGGGGGATGGTACCGACCAGGAGCTGCTCCGGGAGGAGGGCATCGACTCGGTGGATGCCTGCGTGGCCCTCACCGGTGTGGATGAGGAAAACATCATTGTGTCCATGTTTGCCTCGCAGCAGCACGTGAAAAAGGTCATCACCAAGGTCAACCGGCCCAACCTGCTGGCCATCATGCGCAGCGTGGGCATTGAGAGCGTAATTTCCTCCCGGACGGTTACGGGAGACCAGATTCTGCGGTATGTCCGGGCCATGTCCAATTCCCATGGCAGCAGCGGCATCCGCACCCTGTACCGGCTGCTGGACGGGCGGATGGAGGCCCTGGAATTTGAGGTCAGCGAGAAGGCTGCCTTTACCGGCAAGACCCTGCAGGAGCTGAAGTTCCGCAAAGGCGTGCTGATTGCGGGCATCGTCCGGGGGGAGAAGCTGATTCACCCCCAGGGCAGCGACGTCATGCTCCCCGGGGACCTGGTGACGGTGGTCACCACCCTGACGGGACTGCGGGACCTGCGGGATACCCTGGCGGAGGTCTGACGGCGGCATGAACTGGTACATGATTTTTTATACGGTGGGGACCCTGCTGAAGGTGGAGGCGGCGCTGATGCTGCTGCCAACGGCGGTGAGCCTGTTCTACGGGGAAAGCCCTGCGGCGTTTCTGCTGACCATTGCCGCTCTGCTGGCGGTGGGTCAGGGAATGGCCTGGCGGAAGCCCCGGAACACCGCCATCTACGCCCGGGAAGGATTCCTGATAGTGGGCCTGTCCTGGACACTGATGTCCATATTCGGTGCGATGCCCTTTGTTATCTCCGGGGAGATTCCCCGGTTCGTGGACGCATTCTTTGAAACCGTTTCGGGCTACACCACCACGGGGGCCAGCATTCTGACCAATGTGGAGGCGCTGAGCCAGGGAATGCTGTTTTGGCGCAGCTTCACCCACTGGGTGGGCGGCATGGGCGTGCTGGTGTTCGTGCTGGCGGTTCTGCCCAAATCCGAGGCCCAGACCCTGTATATTATGAAGGCGGAGGTCCCTGGCCCCACCTGCGGCAAGCTGGTGGCCCGGGTGCGGCAGACAGCCCTGATTCTCTATGGCATCTATCTGGCCATGATGGTGATCCTGATTGTGCTGCTGGTGCTGGGAGGGATGCCCCTGTTCGATTCCATGCTCCATGCCTTCGGCACGGCCGGTACCGGCGGCTTCGGCATTAAGTCCACCAGCATTGCCTACTACAATTCCGCTTATGTGGACTATGTCATCGGCATCTTCACGATGCTGTTCGGCGTCAACTTCAACCTGTATTATTATCTGCTGCTGGGAGACATTGTCAGCGTGTACAAGAGCGAGGAGCTGCGCTGGTATGTGGGCATCATCGCCATTGCGGTGGGATTGATTGCGATGAATATTCTGCCCCAGTACGGCAGCTTCCTGAACAGTCTGCGCTATGCCTTCTTCCAGGTGTCCAGCATCATCACCACCACCGGCTATACCACGGCGGACTACAGCCTCTGGCCCTCCTTTTCCCAGACCATTCTGGTGATGCTCATGTTCATCGGCGCTATGGCCGGCTCCACCGGCGGCGGCGTCAAGGTTTCCCGGGTGGTGGTGCTGGTGAAGAATGCCTACCGGGAGCTGTGCGCCATGCGCTCCCCCCGGTCTGTGCGGAGCCTGAAATTTGAGGGTAAGCAGCTGGACAAGCCCACCATTTCCGGCATCCAGGCGTTTTTTACCGCCTATGTGGTGCTGTTCTGCCTGAGCATTCTGGTGCTGTCCCTGGACCGGCACGACCATGTGTCCAACCTGACGGCGGTGGCGGCCTGCATCAACAACATCGGCCCCGCCCTGGGCATCTGCGGTCCCATGGGAAGCTATGCCCCCTTCAGCGACCTGTCCAAGCTGATGCTGAGCTTTGATATGCTGGCCGGGCGGCTGGAAATCTTCCCCATGCTCATGCTGTTCGCACCCTCCACCTATCGCAAGCACTGAAAAACAAGCCGGGAGAAATCCGATTCGTCAGTTTTCTCCCGGCTTCTGTCGTTACCGCAGGAACCGATGCACCAGCCAGTCTCCCAGCCGGTTGTAGGGCTGGTAGCGCATGGGAAGGTCCAGCCAGGTCTTCTTGTCCACCATGCTCTTGTAATGGGTGAAGGTGTCGAATCCCACCTTGCCGTGGTAGGCGCCCATGCCGCTTTCCCCCATGCCGCCAAAGGGCATTTCGCTGGTGGCCAGGTGGATGACGCAGTCATTGACACATCCGCCGCCAAAGGGGCACCGGGCAGTGACCTGCCGGATGAAGGACTTGCTTTCCGAGAACACATACAGGGCCAGGGGGGTGTCCTGGGCGTTGACGGTCTCCACGACCTCCCGGACGTCCCGGAAGGTGAGAATGGGGAGCACCGGCCCAAAGATTTCCTCCCCCATGACGGCATCCTCCCAGGTGACGGCATCCATCAGGGTGGGGGAGATTTTCCGGGAGGCGGGGTCGGCTTCGCCGCCCCAGACCACTTTCTTCCCGTCAATCAGGCTGCAGATCCGGTGAAAATGCTTCTGGGTAATGATTTTGCCGTAGGCAGGATTCTCCAGGGGGCTGGAGCCGTACTGCTTCTGGATTTCCTTCTTCAGACAATCGATCAGCTGCTCCTTCACCGACTCCTGGCAGAGGATATAATCCGGAGCCACGCAGGTCTGGCCGCAGTTGAGGAACTTGCCGAATACGATCCGCCGGGCGGCCAGGGGGATTTTGGCGGTGCTGTCCACAATGCAGGGACTCTTGCCCCCCAGCTCCAGGGTGACGGGCGTCAGATGGAGGGCGGCTTTCTCCAGGACCAGACGGCCCACGGATTTGCTGCCGGTGAAGAAGATGTAGTCGGATTTCTGCTCCAGCAGACAGGCGTTTTCGGCCCGGCCGCCGGTGACCACCGCCACATACTCCTCCGGGAAAATCCGGCCCAGCAGGTCCTGCAGCAGGGCGCTGGTGGCGGGGGAATAGGCGCTGGGCTTGAGAATCACGGTGTTGCCCGCTGCCAGAGCATCGGCCAGGGGGTCCAGGGTCAGCAGCAGGGGATAGTTCCAGGGGCTCATAATCAGGCACACGCCGTAGGGAGTGGGCTTGCAGTAGCTCCGGGCGGCGAACTGGGCCATGGGGGTGGGGACGGTCCGTTCCCGGGTGTAGCGGCGGATGTGCCGGAGCAGATAGCGGATTTCGCTGATGACCATGCCGGTTTCGCACATATAGCTTTCCTCGGGGGACTTTCCCAGGTCCTCCCGCAGCGCCTGGGCAATGGCCGCCTCATTCTCCATCAGTGCCTGGCGGAGTTTTTTCAGGGCGGTGATCCGGTAGGCCACATCCAGGGTGGCGCCGGAGGCGAAGAAGGCGCGCTGCTTTTGGTACAGGGCTTCAATTTCAGACGAGGTCATTGGGCTTCCTCCATAACATCATAGTAGAATGGCTTCAGTTCCTTGGCGTCCATCAGCACTGGAACGGGATACAGGGGATTGGCTTCCCGGTGGGCGTAGCGGGCCAGCGTGGGGATGTCCTCTGCCCGGATGCCGGGGAGTTTGTCCGGAATCCCCATATTCCGGTTCATCTGCCGGATTTTGGCGATCAGAGTCCGGGTGGCCTGGGCAGGGGGCGTCTGGCTGTCCGCTATGCCCATGGCAACGGCAATGTCCTTGGCTTTCCGGTCGATGGCGGAGCCGTAGGCTTCCAGCACATAGGGCAGCAGCACGGCGTTGGCCAGACCATGGGCGATGTGGTACCGGCCCCCCAGGGAATGGGCCACGGCATGGCAGTAGCCTACGTAGGACTTGGAAAAGGCCCGCCCGGCCAGGAAGGCGGCCCGGAGCATATTGTCCCGGGCGGTCATGTCATTGCCGTCGGCATAGGCGCGTTCCAGATTCTCCGATACCAGCCGGGCGGCTTCCAGGGCGTCGGCCCGGGTCTGGCGGGTGGTGGTTTGTCCGATATAGGCCTCAATGGCGTGGGTCAGGGCGTCCATACCGGTGGTGGAGGTCATGTTTTTCGGAAGGGAGCGGGTCATCTCCGGGTCCAGCACCGCTGCCCGGGGGATGAGGGGAAAATCGTTGATGGGGAACTTATGGGCATTCTTGTCATCGGTGATGACCGTGGCCAGGGTGGTTTCGCTGCCGGTGCCGGCGGTGGTGGGGACTGCAATGAGATAGGGGATGGGCAGAAGCACCTGGAGAATGCCCCGCATTTTGGGGATGGGCTTGTTGGGCCGGGCAATTCGGGCGCCCACGGCCTTGGCGCAGTCAATGGCGGAACCGCCGCCGAATCCGATGAGTCCCTGACAGCCGTTTTGCAGGTAGCGCTCCCGGGCCAGCTCCACGTTCAGGACGGTGGGATTGGGGGTTACTTCATCGTACACGGTGAAGGCAATGCCCTGCTCCTTCAGCGCCTGCTTCATGGGCTCCAGCATACCGCTGATGTGAAGGAAGCCGTCGGTGACCACCAGCACATTGGTGATCTTCTTCTGGAGCAGACACTGAGGAATGTCCCGGACGCTGTGGACAATCCGGGGGGAACGATAGGGCAGGAAGGGCAGGGCCAGCCGCAGGGCGCCCTGGAAACAGCGGCAGTACAGCTTTCGAACCGGATGCATGGAAATCTCCTTTTCTATCATTTGTTGAGGCGTCAACATATGGGCAAAAATTTCGCTTCCCGGAGGAAGCAAAGAAAGGGTTTACAAAAGGAAACCTTAGTATAGCAGATAATGTTGGAAAAGTCAACGCTTTTCCATATCTTGGGAGAAACCTTGTTGCAAGTTTCCGGAAAGTGTGTTACCATAGAGAAAATCCTGTTCTGCTAGGGAGGATATATGAACCGAATTGTGACCATGGTTCTGAAGAACCTGTGGATTGTGCCGGGGGCCTGGATCAAGCTGTGCCGGTACGCCAACCATACCGAGGACTATCCGGAGCTGGAAAAGTACCGGCATATCCAGTTCATTCTGAATCGTGCGGTGAAGGGCGGCAACATTGACCTGACGGTTTCCGGTACGGAGAACATCCCCCAGGAGGGGGGCTTTATGTTCTACGCCAACCACCAGGGAATGTTCGATGTGCTGGCCATCGCGGTGACCTGCGACCGCCCGGTTGGCGCGGTGCTGAAAAAAGAACTGTACAACATTCCCTTCATACACCAGGTCGCCCTGTGCACCAAGTCGTTTGCCATGGACCGGGAGGACGTGCGCCAGTCGCTGACGGTGATACAGAAGGTCACCGAAGAAGTGAAAAAGGGCCGGGGTTATCTGATTTTCCCCGAGGGAACCCGGAGCAAGCTGGGCAATCAGATGCTGGAATTCCACGGCGGCAGTTTCCGCTGCGCCACCAAGAGCAAGTGCCCCATTGTGCCCATCGCCCTGATTGACTGCTTTCGGGTGCTGGACCAGAAGGGCAGCAAGCCGGTTTCCGTGCAGATTCACTACCTCAAGCCCATTCCCTACGAGGAGTATGGCGATTTGAAGCCCACGGAAGTGGCAGAGTTGGTGAAGGGCCGGATTGCGGAGAAAATTGCCCAGTGTGTGGATGGAGGCGCCAATGGTTAAAATCATTACGGATTCCGCGGCAGATTTTGAGCCCTGGGAGCTGGAAAAACAGAACATCTCCTGCATCCCCCTGACGGTGATCTTCGGGGAGAGGGAGTATCAGGAAAACGTGAATTTATCCAAGGAGCAGTTTTACCGGCTTCTGGCAGAGAACGAGGGGGCGCCCAAAACCGCCCAGGCATCGCCGGGGCTGGTGGTGGAGCAGTTTAACCAGGCCCGGCAGGCGGGTCAGGAGGCGGTGTACATTACCCTGTCCTCTGCCCTCAGCGGCACCTACCAGAGCGCCTGCATGGCCCGGGAGATGGCGGGAGAAGAGGGCATCTGGGTGGTGGACAGCAAAAACGCCACCGGAGGTCAGCGCCTTCTGGTGGAGTACGCCGTTCGGCTCCGGGATGAAGGAAGGTCCGCATCGGAGATTGCGGAAGGGGTGGAGCGCCTGCGGGAGCGGATTGAGCTCTACGCCTGTATCGACACCCTGGAATACCTGTATCACGGGGGACGGATCAGCCATACCGCCTACAAAATCGGTACCCTGGCGCAGGTCAAGCCCATTATCCGGGTCTCCCGGGAGGGCAAGGTGGAGGTCCCCTCCAAGGCCATGGGCCTGCGCAAGGGCATGGACTATCTGTGCCGGTTCCTGGAGCAGCGCAAACCCAGCGCCGATTTCCCGCTGTATGTGATGTACACCGCCAACCGGGACAATGCCCAGGTCCTGGCGGAGCGTATCCGGCAGCTGGGATACGACGTACCGGAAAACCGCCTGATCAATGTGGGCGCCGCCATCGGCAGCCACATCGGCCCCAACGGCTGCGGCATCGTGTATGTGGGGGAAGCTTGAGACAAGCAGCCAAACAATGTATATTCCCGAAATCCGCCTCGTTCAGGAGGCGGATTTTTTGGAAAAAATGGCGAAATTTTCCAGAAAAAACCCGGGGGAAAATAACTTAATAAATCCTTAATCGAGGAATAGTTGATTCCTGGATAAAAAAACCGTATAATAGAGACCAGCGCACAAAAGAACTGAACCACAGCAGGAGGTTATCCATATGAACATGAAACGATGCCTGACTCTGGCCCTGGCCCTTTGCCTGTCCGCTTCCCTGGCAGGGTGCGGGTCGGATTCCGCCGTGTATGTCCAGTCCGTGGAGGTGCTGGCCGGGATGGGCGGCATTGCCCCCGGAGACCGGTTCGCCGGGCTGGTGGTTTCCGAAAACGTGACGGAAATCGAAAAGGATGGGGACAAGACCATTGAAGAAGTATATGTGAAGGCCGGAGACGATGTAAAAAAAGGGCAGAAGCTCTTTGCTTACGATACCGAGCAGCTTCAGCTGACCCTGGATAAGCAGCGGCTGGAACTGGAGCAGCTGGATGCCTCCATTGAGAATTACAAGAGCCAGATTGCCACCCTGGAGCGGGAGCGGGAGACTGTGGGCGGTACGGACAAGCTGCAATACACCGTACAGATTCAGACCACCCAGGTGGACCTGAAGGAGGCGGAGCTGAACCGAAAAACCAAGGAGAACGAGGTGGCCCAATCCGAGGACCTGCTGGCCAACGCGGTGGTGACCTCCCCCATTGACGGGCGGGTGCAGGCCATCAGCGAGGGCGGCACGGACAACTACGGCAATCCGCTGCCCTATATCACCATCCAGCAGGTAGGCTCCTACCGGGTCAAGGGGACCATCGGGGAGCTCCAGCGGGGGAGCATCCTGGAGGGAACCCGGATTAGAATCCTCTCCCGGACCGACGACAGCCAGACCTGGAGCGGGACCGTCACCCTGGTGGACTACGAGAACCCCTCTCAGGGCAACAGTAGCAACTATTACGGCACCACGGTGGACGAGATGAGTGCCTCCAGCAAGTATCCCTTCTATGTGACGCTGGACACCACCGACGGCCTGATTCTGGGCCAGCATGTGTATCTGGAACTGCTGACGGAGGACGGCCAGACTGCCGGCCCCAGCATCAGCAGCAGTTTCCTGTGCTACGACGAGGACGGCAGCGCCTTTGTCTGGGCGGAGAAGAATGGAAAGCTGGAGAAGCGGACTGTGGAACTGGGAGAGTACAACCCCATGGCCGACACCCAGGAGATCGTCAGCGGACTGACGGTGGAGGATTACATAGCCTTCCCGGATGAGACCCTCTGCCATGAGGGCGCACCCACCACCCGGGAGGAGCCCGCCGCGGCAGAGCCGGAGGAGGAACTTCCGGTGGAAGGCGAGGTGGCCTGATGCCCATTCTGAGACTGACAGACATCTGCAAGGACTATATCCAGGGCAAGGAGCCGGTGCGGGTGCTGAAAAACGTGAACCTGACGGTGGAGCGGGGGGACTACCTGGCCATTATGGGCCCCTCCGGCTCCGGAAAAACCACATTGATGAATATCATCGGCTGCCTGGACGTACCCACCTCCGGCAGCTATGAGCTGGACGGGCGGAACCTGAAGGACCTGACCGATGATGAGCTGGCGGACATCCGCAACCGGCATCTGGGATTTGTGTTCCAGAGCTTTCACCTGCTGCCCAAAATGGACGCTCTGGACAACGTGGCCCTGCCGCTGCTCTATGCCGGCGTGTCGGTGAAGGAGCGGCGGGAACGGGCGGCGGAGGCGCTGAAGGCGGTGGGCCTGGAGGAGCGGATGCACTTCCTGCCCAATCAGCTTTCCGGCGGCCAGTGCCAGCGGGTGGCCATTGCCCGGGCCATGGTGGGAAAGCCGGACCTGCTGCTGGCGGACGAGCCCACCGGCGCCCTGGATACCAAGGCGGGCAACCAGATTATGGATATTTTCCGCCAGCTGAGCCAGGATGGCATGACCATCATTATGATAACCCATGAACCGGCGATTGCCGCCTGCGCGGATAAGACCTACCGGATTCTGGACGGAGAACTGCACACAGGCCAGCCGGCCCCGGGAGGTGACGGGAATGAAGAAGTGGAACGGAAAGCTTAAGAAGCCGGTGGTGGCAGCCACCGCCGGTGTTCTGACGGTGGCCCTGGTGGCCGGAATCTGGTTTGGCGTCCGGGGCGGCGCGGAACCGGTGGGGGTGTACCCCTTCAGCTATGTGGGCATGACGGAATTCTGGGGAGATGCCAAAGAGAGCTACGGCCCTGTAACCACGGATAAGATTCAGACCGTCTTTCTGTCCGATACCCAGACGGTGACGGAAATTCTGGTCGAACAGGGAGACATGGTGAAAAAGGGCGATCTGCTGATGACCTTTGACACCACCCTTTCGGAGCTTTCCCTGGAGCGCAAGCGCCTGGCGGTGGAGAAGCTGAAGCTGGATTTGCAGGATGCCCAGGCCTATCTGGGGGAAATCAACGGCATGAAGCCGATGGAACTCCCCAGCTACGATGATATGCCCGGCGGCGGGGACAGCGAAGCGGATATGGGAACGGAGCTGACCCAGGCATACCAGGTGTCCAACAACCCGGACTATGACGGCAGCACCCAGGAAAAGGCGCTGATCTGCTGGATCAAGGACACTACCGCCATCGACAGCACCCTTCTGGAGGTGATTCGCCAGCAGGCCCAGGCACTGCAGGAGGCAAACCTTCCCACGGAACCCACAGAGCCCGACGAGACGGAATCCTCGGACCCCAGCGAAGAGTCGGACCCCAGTGAAGAGTCGGACCCCAGCGAGAGCTCCGTGCCCAGTGAAGAGCCGGGTTCCAGCGAGAGCTCGGAGTCCGGCGAGAGTTCCGAGTCCGGTGGAGAGCCGGGTTCCAGCGAGAGCTCAGAGTCCAGCGAGAGCTCGGAGTCCAGCGAGAGCTCGGAGTCCAGCGAGAGCTCGGAGTCCAGCGAGAGTTCCGAGTCCGGTGGAGAGCCGGGCTCCAGCGAAGGCACGGGCCCCAGCGAAGAGCCGGGCAGCAGTGAAAACTCGGGAAACGAAGACGCCAATGAAAACCCGGTCAACGGTGAGACGCCGACCCCGGAAGGGCTGCCGGAAGGGGAGAACAATGGGCAGCCCGAAAATGTGATTTCCAATGCCTCTGCTATGACGGAGGAAGGACAGCCGGAAGTCAAACCGGTGCAGGTGACGTCTTTCTATGTGGTGTTCAAGGTTACCCAGGGGAATATGTCCCTGGGACAGAGAACAGTCTGGCAGGGAATCCACGTCTCCGGAGGAAATGCCCTGCGGTTCTTTGACGCATCCTTCCTGCCGGACTACACCCTGATGGACCTGGGGGAGGAAGACCCCGGTATGGATATTCCGGACTTTGACTTTGGCAGCGGATTTACCGCAGAGCAGATTGCCCAGATGCGCTCGGAGCAGCAGAAGAAGATCAAGGACCTGGAATTTGAAATCAAGATGGCGGATGCGGACTACAAGATCATGCAGACCGAGGTCAGCGACGGCAATATCTATGCCGAGATTGACGGAGAGGTGATATCCGTGCTGACAGAGGAGGAGGCCAAAAAGACCCAGACCCCCATCCTCAAGGTATCCGGCGGCGGCGGCTTCTACATTGAGGGCACCGTCAATGAGCTGGAGCGGGACAATCTGCGCATCGGCCAGGAGGTCACAGTCAGCGACTGGGAGACAGGCATGACCTACACCGGCACGGTGCAGAGCATTGGAGACTTCCCCAGCTCGAACAACAGCTGGAACGGCATGGAAAATCCCAATTCCTCTTACTACCCCTTCACCGCCTTTGTGGACGGCAGCGCAGACCTCCAGGCCGGACGGTATGTGAATATGTCCTACACCACCGGCTCCGGTGAGAACGGCATTTATCTCCAGAATCCCTTCCTGCGTACGGAGAATGGAAAGTCCTATGTATATGTTCAGGGGAAAAATGGAAAGCTGGAGAAGCGGTATGTCACCGTGGGCAAGTCCCTGTGGGGCAGCTATACGGAAATCCGCAGCGGCCTGCTGGAGACGGACTATGTGGCCTTCCCCTACGGTAAGAACGTGAAAGAGGGCGCCGCTACGGTGGAAGGGGATATGAATACCCTGTACGGTTATTAAGGAGGGCAGCTATGACAGAAAATATTCGGCTTGCCATCCAGGGCATCTGGGGGCATAAGCTTCGGTCCCTGCTGACCATGCTGGGCATCATCATCGGCATCGCGGCCATCATCACCATTGTCTCCACCATCCAGGGTACCAACGAACAGATCAAGGAGAATCTGATCGGTGCAGGCAACAATGTGGTCACCGTCCAGCTGAACCAGGACGGCCACGCCTATGACCTGAGCTGGAACGACATCCCCCAGGGGGTGCGCACCATCACCGAGGATACCCGCCGGGAGCTGGCTGAGATTCGGGGGGTGGAGCAGGTTTCTCTGTACTACTCCCGCAACTACGCCGACAGCGTGTATTATCTCAATACCCAGTACAACGGCGAGGTGTTCGGCATCGACCCCTATTATCTGGCGGTGTACGGCCTCCAGGTGAAAAGCGGCCGGGGTTTCACCCAGAAGGACTATGACAACTGCCGCAAGGTGGCCCTGGTGGATACCAACGCCGTGCGCAACCTGTTCGGCGGGGACAACCCTGTGGGGGAGAACCTGGAGATGAACGGGGATGTGTTCACGGTGGTGGGCGTGGTGGCGCTGTCCGAGGAGTTTGCCCCGTCCATCCAGAATATGCAGGATTATCAGATGTACATGAACACCTCCTCCGGCGCGATTTACCTGCCCGGCACCACCTGGCCCACCGCCTATCGCTTTGACGAGCCTCAGAGCGTGGCCATCAAGGTGGAAAACACCGACACCATGACGTCGGTGGGGCAGGAGGCAGCCAAGCTGCTGACCCAGAATCAGATTGTCAACCCCGACAGCAGCAAGTTTGACTACCGCAGCCAGGATATGCTGGAGCAGGCGGAGCAGCTGCAGAAGATGTCGGAATCCACCAACACCCAGCTGATCTGGATTGCCAGCATTTCCCTGCTGGTGGGCGGCATCGGCGTGATGAACATCATGCTGGTGTCCGTTACGGAGCGCACCGGAGAGATTGGCCTGAAGAAGGCCATCGGCGCCAAGAAGAAGCGGATTCTGCTGCAATTTCTGACGGAGTCTGCGGTGCTGACCAGCCTGGGCGGCCTGGTGGGCGTGGTTACGGGCGTCATCATGGCCCAGCTGATCTCCAGCGTGGTGCAGATTCCCGTGTCCATCAGTCTGCCGGCCATTGCGGTGGCGGTGGTGTTCTCCACCCTCATCGGCGTGGTGTTTGGTATGCTGCCGGCCATCCAGGCGGCAAACCTGAACCCCATCGAGGCTCTGCGCCGGGAATAAGCTGCCTTTTGGGCCGCGGACACGCCGTCCGCGGCCCAAGTTGCCTCCGGCGGTTGCATTTCCCACCGGAGTGTGCTATGATATCGGATAACGAATTTTGGGAGGTCAATTGGCATATGAAGAAAGTCCTGACCATTCTGCTGGTGGTAATCCTGATTGCCTGCCTGGGCGTGGGTGGAACCATCGGCTTCCTCTGGTACCGGGATAACCACGTTTTTGTAGGGGGAAAGCCCTATTCCATCCATGCCGTCAGCCTGGACCTGCGGGAGGAGGATATGTCCCGGGAGGAGTACGACAGCCTCCACGCCCAGCTGCCCAACTGTGAGATTGCCTGGATGGTACCCTTCCAGGATCAGAAAATTGACAACGGAGCAGATGCCATCACGATCACGACCCTGACCCAGGAGGATTTGACGATTCTGCTGACCTACTTCCCCAATCTGAAAACCCTGGACGCCTCCGGGTGTCAGGCCTATGACCTGCTGGAGGAATTCCGGGCGAAGCGGCCGGAGTGTGCCGTGACCTACCAGGTGGACCTGGGCGGAACGGCTTGTGACTGGAAGACCCAGGAATTGGAGCTGATGCCGGAGGACTATTCCTACGACACCCTGATGACCAATCTGGCTTACCTGCCCCAGCTGGAAAGCCTGAAGCTGCGGACCCCCGAATTGACCCTGGAGGAACTGGACGCACTGAAGGAAGCCTATGAAGGGGTGACGGTGCAGTGTACCGTGGAGCTGCTGGGACAGGAGTATGACACGGAAACCACGGAGCTGGATTTGTCTGCCATGACCTCGGAAACTGCAGCGGAGACGGCCCAGAAGCTGGCCATGCTTCCCAACCTGGCCAGCGTGGAGCTGATGGACGCCGAAGGAACCAGCCAGCTGACTCTGGAGGATGTGAAGCTGCTCATGGATACGGCTCCGGAAGTGGTGTTCCACTACACCTTTGACTTCTTCGGCCAGACCCTCTCCACCAGCGATACGGAGGTGGTTCTGACCAACAAGAACATCGGCGACGACGGGGAGGAACAGGTCCGCGCCGCCCTGGACCTGCTTACCAACTGTGACCGGTTCGTGCTGGACAACTGCAAGCTTTCGAATGAGGTGATGGCCAAAATCCGGGACGACTACCGGGACCGGACCAAGGTGGTCTGGCGGATCTGGTTTGGCGGCGGCAGCACCCTGACGGATGTGGAGGTCATCCGCTGCACCTATGATCTGGTGGATGACAACTGCGCCGACCTGATTTACTGCGAGGATGTCCGGTTCATGGACATCGGACACAATGAGTATCTGGATGCGGTGCCCTTCGTGGCGGGAATGGTGAATCTGGAATATATCATTGTTTCCGGCGCCCCCATCAAGGATCTGACCCCCTTTGAGAACTGTAAGAAGCTGAAATTCCTGGAAATCGCCTTCTGTGAGTATATCGAGGACCTGAGCCCTCTGGCGTCCTGCGAGAGCCTGGAGATGCTGAACATCAGCAATACCCATGCAACAGACCTGTCTCCCCTGGACGACCTGCCCCTGACCCATCTGTGCGCCCGGCTGAACCCTGCCGGAGGCAGCCGGGTACCCAAGGAGGAGCAGGAGCGTTTCATGGAGCAGCATCCGGACTGCTGGTCCAGCTTTACCGGCTCCCAGCCCTACGGCGTGGGCTGGCGGTATGACGAGGACGAAATCACCCCGCTGCCCCAGTATGCTTTGATTCAGGAAGCCTTCCAGTACCCCCATGCGCCCAACAATACCGGCTGGTATCTGGAAGAGGAAGAATAACCAATCAGAAAGGAAGGATAATCCCATGAATCAGCCCATTCACACCGAGAACGCCCCTGCTGCCATCGGACCCTACTCCCAGGCGGTTCAGGCGGGCAGCCTGCTGTTCGTCTCCGGACAGCTGCCCATCGACCCGGCCACCGGCGCCTTTGCCGGGGAGGACATCGCCGCCCAGACCAGGCAGGCCCTGACCAACATCCGCAGCATTCTGGAGGCGGCCGGCTATACCTGCGCCGACGTGGTGAAAACCACGGTGCTGCTGGCGGATATTGCCGATTTTGCACCCATGAATGAGGTGTACGCCGAATTTTTTACCCGGAATTGCCCCGCCCGGGCGGCCTTCGCAGTGAAGGACATTCCCAAGGGCGCTCTGGTGGAAATTGAAGCCGTGGCCTGCAAATAAGTGCTGCCCTGAAATCCCCCGGCGAAAGCCGGGGGATTTGCTGTGTTCCGGGAGATTTTCCTTCCCATCCGGCGGGGGCTGTGGTATAATGAAGAAAACAACAGACAAAGGAGCGTCTGCCATGACCTTTGAAGAATTGAAACAGAAAATGGACGAAGCCCATTATATTTACGATGAAACCCTGGCAACGGTGCTGTATGTTGCCCTGGAGCTGGGACGGCCCCTGCTGATCGAGGGGGCTGCCGGCGTGGGCAAGACGGAGATTGCCAAGGTGATGGCCTATGCCCTGGACCGGGACCTGGTGCGGATGCAGTGCTATGAGGGACTGGACGAGAGCAAGGCCCTGTACGAGTGGAACTATCAGAAGCAGCTGCTGTCCATTCAGGTGAACATGAACACCCAGGACAAGGACGCCCTGACCAAGTCCCTGTTCAGCGACGAATACCTGCTGGAGCGGCCCCTGCTCCAGTCCATCCGGTCGGAGAAGTCGGTGGTGCTGCTGGTGGACGAGATCGACAAGGCGGACGAGGAATTCGAGGCCTTCCTGCTGGAGCTGCTCTCCGAAATGCAGGTGTCCATCCCCGAGGTGGGGACGGTGAAGGCCAAGTCCATTCCCTTTGTGGTGCTGACCTCCAACCGGGCCCGGCCCCTCAGCGAGGCCCTGCGCCGCCGGTGCGCGTACCTGTACATTGAATATCCGGATATGGAAAAGGAGCTGGCCATTCTCCGGGCCAAGCTGCCCCATGTGGACGACCGGCTGTGCGTCCAGGTTGCCCTGGCGGTGCAGAAGCTCCGCGCCAGCGAGACCATCCTGAAGAAGCCCTCCATTGCGGAGACCCTGGACTGGGCGGCGGCGCTGGATGCCCTGGGCATCCGGGAACTGACCCCCGATGCCCTGCGGCAGACCGCCGGGTTCGTGCTGAAAAATCACGAGGACATTGCCGCCCTGGAGGACGAGGACGTGGCCCACTGCGGCGCCTGCGGGGGACACCATCATGGATGAGCCCCAGGTATACCTGGAAAAGCTGTCCGCCTTCTCCCGGATGCTTCGGCTGGAGGGACTGATTGTCAGCCCCCAGGAGACCCAGGACGCCGCCCGGATTCTCATTGATCTGGGCCTGGCGGACCGGAGCCAGGTGAAAACCGCCCTGCGGACGGTGTATGCCAAGTCCCGGGAGGAGCAGCTGACCTTTGACAGGTGCTTCGACAGCTTTTTCATCTCCGAGGAGCGAATGCGCCAGCAGGCCAAGGAGCAGCAGCAGCGGGAGCAGGAGATGCAGCAGCACCGCCGGGAGGCGGAGGAGGAACTGCAGATCAACGGCCAGCCCATGGACCTGGATGACAAACAGCGGGAGACCTACGCCGCCATGCCCGAGGAGGCCCGGCAGCGGCTGCGGAATTTCATGGAGAAGTACCGCAGCACCGTCGAGCGCAACCCCAAGCTCTACGGAGAGTTTATCCATTCCGTCTTCGCCCGGACGCTGCTGGAGCAGCAGATGCTCATGGAGAACGCCGGGGTGGGCGCAGAAGAGCTGGACCCGGAGCTGGGCATCCTCTACCGGGACATCTCCGAATTCCGGGATACGGAAATTCCCAAAGCCATTGATATTATCCAGGCGGTGGCCCGGCAGATCAACGGGGAGCTGTCCGCCAAGCGCAAGCGGGGGGGACACACCGGCAAGCTGGACTTCCGGCGGACCATCCGCAAGGGCCTGGAGACCGGCGGCAGCTTCTACCATCTGCGGTACAAGAGAAAAAAAGCCCAGCGGCGGCATCTGGTGCTGCTGTGCGATGTGTCCGGCTCCATGGTGCAGTTTTCGGAGTTTGCCCTCCGGTTTATCCAGAGCCTGAACCAGGTGTCCGACAATTCCCGCACCTTCCTGTTCTCGGAGACCATGGTGGAGGCGGACGCCTTCCAGCTGCAGAACATGGACCTGTTCCGCAGCTATGTGGGCCAGACGGGAATTTACGGCCGGGGCACCGACCTGGGCACCGCTCTGGAGCAGCTGTGCCTCAGCCAGCCCCCCATCCTCAATTCCGCCACCACCCTGCTGATTCTCTCCGACACCAAGACCATCGACCAGCCCCGGGCCATCCGGGCGCTGATCGAGGCCAAGCGCCAGTCCGGCCGGGTGCTCTGGCTCAACCCCATCAGCCAGAGCAAGTGGCAGTATCTGCGCAGCGTCCAGGCGGTGGCGGAGGTGTGCACCATGGTGCCCTGCAGCACCCTGCGGGAGCTGGCGGCTGCCTGCCGGAAGCTGACGGTTTCCTGATTCTTTGGCGGTTTCGGTTTTCCGGAACCGCCGATTTTCCTGGTTAAGCATTGAAAAATTAAATGCTTAGAATAGATTCATAAAAATCCATTGACATGGTTTTTGCGGGGTGGTATAGTAGGTCCCATCCAGTATTCCCTGCACGCACAGATGTGCATGGAAAATTGAAGAAGGAGAGAAAAGAATTATGAAAAAGCTGTTTGCTTTGATGCTGGCAGTCGCCATGCTGCTGACTCTGACCGCCTGCGGCGCTTCCGGCGACACCGCTGAGACCACCGCCGCTGCCGCAGAAGGCACCACTGCCGCCGCTGCGGAAACTGCCGCTGCTGCCACCGCCGGAGAGAAATATGTGGTTGGCGTATGCCAGCTGGTGCCCCATGACGCCCTGGACGCCGCGACCCAGGGGTTTGTAGACCGGCTCACCGAGCTGCTGGGCGAGGACAACGTGGAATTTGATGTTCAGGTTGCCGCCGGTGACTCCGCCACCTGCGCCAACATTGTAAACGCCTTTGTGGCGGATGAAGTGGACCTGATTATGGCAAATGCCACCCAGGCTCTCCAGTCTGCCGCCGCTGCCACTGCGGACATTCCCATCCTGGGCACCTCCATTACCGAGTACGGCGTGGCTCTGGGCATTGAGGGCTTCACCGGCACTGTGGGCGGCAACGTCTCCGGCACTTCCGACCTGGCGCCTCTGGACCAGCAGGCTCAGATGGTGAAGGATTGGTTCCCGGATGCTGAGACTGTCGGCCTGCTGTACTGCTCTGCAGAACCCAATTCCCAGTACCAGGTGGACACCGTTCAGAGCTACCTGGAGGAAATGGGCTTCACCTGCACCCAGTATCCCTTTGCCGATTCCAATGACCTGCAGGCTGTGACCCAGACTGCTGCCGATAATTCCGACGTGATTTACGTGCCCACCGACAACACCGTGGCATCCTCTGCCGGCATCGTGGACGGCATCTGCCAGCCTGCCGGTGTTCCGGTGATTACCGGTGAAGAGGGCATCTGCAAAGGCTGCGGTGTGGCTACTCTGTCCATCAGCTACTATGACCTGGGCGTGAAGACCGCCGAGATGGCGGCCCAGGTTCTCACCGGGGAGGCGGACATCTCCACCATGGCCATCGGCTATGCGGACAACTTCTCCCCCAAGTACAACGCTGCCATCTGTGAAGCCCTGGGCATCACACCTCTGGAGGGCTACGAGGCCGTAACCCTCGACTGATTTTCAAACCAACCCAACAAGCGGGCGAGGCAGCTGTGCTACCTCGCCCACTTCCGGCGAAATCCATTCGGAGGACATTTCTATGACAAGCTTTCTCAACGCCCTGCCCGGCGCCGTGTCCCAGGGCCTGATCTGGGGCATTATGGCCATCGGGGTGTACATCACCTTCAAGGTGCTGAGCGTTTCCGACCTGACGGTGGACGGCTCCTTCTGCACCGGCGGCGCCATGTGCGCGGTGCTGGTGACCTCGGGGTATCCCCTGTGGATGGCCATGCTGCTGGCTCTGGCTGCGGGCCTGGCTGCGGGACTGGTTACCGGCCTGTTCCACACAAAATGCGGCATTCCCGCCATTTTGTCCGGCATTCTCACCCAGCTGGGCCTCTGGTCGGTGAACCTGGCCATTATGGACATGAAGGCCAATGTGTCCATCAACGTCAACAATTATGACCTGCTGGTTTCCCTGCGCTATCTCCAGGAGGTGCAGAAGGGTACCCGCCCCATCTGGCAGCACCCCATTTTTGTGGTTCTGCTGGTGACCCTGGCGGTGATTGCGGTGCTGTACTGGTTCTTCGGAACGGAGCTGGGTGCTTCCATCCGTGCCACCGGCGCCAATGAGAACATGGCCCGGGCCCAGGGCATCAACACCAATTTCAATAAGGTGCTGGGCCTGGCGGTGTCCAACGGCCTGGTTGCTCTATCCGGGGCCATCCTGTGCCAGTACAACGGCTTTGCGGAAATCAATATGGGCCGGGGCGCCATTGTCATTGGCCTGGCGGCCATCATTATCGGAGAGGTGGCCTTCGGCAAGCTTTTCCGGAACTTCGGCCTGAAGCTGCTGGCGGTATCCTTCGGCTCCATCATCTACTATGTGGTGATTCAGCTGGTCATCAGCGAATTCAAGATGAATACCAACTACATGAAGCTGATTTCTGCGCTGATCGTGGCGCTGTTCCTGGCCATTCCCTATTGGCAGGAGCAGTACTTCCACAAGAAGGGGAAGGTGAAGAACCGTGCTTAAACTGGAAAATGTGTGGAAAACCTTCAACCCCGGCACCATCAACGAGAAGGTTGCCCTCCAGTGCCTGAACCTGACCATGGAGGAAGGGGAGTTCGTCACCGTCATCGGCGGCAACGGCGCGGGAAAATCCACTATGCTCAACGCGGTGGCGGGCGTATTCGGCGTGGATTCCGGAAAAATTCTCATCGACGGCGTGGACGTCACCAACCTGCCGGAATATAAGCGGGCCAAGTACATCGGGCGGGTCTTCCAGGACCCCATGATGGGCACCGCTGCCACCATGCAGATTGAGGAAAATCTGGCCCTGGCTGCCCGCCGGGGAAAAAGCCGCACCCTCCGGGGAGGCATCACCAGGGTGGAGCGGGAGGAATATGTGGAGCAGCTGAAAATTCTGGGCCTGGGCCTGGAGAACCGGATGACGGCCAAGGTGGGCCTGCTGTCCGGCGGCCAGCGTCAGGCGCTGACTCTGCTGATGGCCACTCTGCAGCGGCCCAAGCTGCTGCTGCTGGACGAGCACACCGCCGCCCTGGACCCCAAGACCGCCGCCAAGGTGCTGGACGCCACCCAGCGGATTGTGGAGAAGGACCATCTGACTACTCTGATGATTACCCACAATATGCGCGATGCCATCGCCTACGGCAACCGGCTGATTATGATGTACGACGGCCATGTGGTGGTGGACGTGTCCGGAGAGGAGAAGAAGAAGCTGACGGTGGAGCATCTGCTCAGCCTGTTCAGCCAGGCTTCCGGCTCCGACGAAGTGGACGACAAAATGGTTTTGTCCTGAAAAATCCCGCTGCGGGCCGGAACTCCGGCCCGCATCCGTCTGAAAGGGGAAGCGTATGAAACCAACAGAACTGCTGGATATTCTCCGGGTGGCGGAGAAGCTAAAATGCAACACCCGCCACTGCGTTACCTCCACCGGCAGGCCGGAGAGTGTGGCGGAGCATTCCTGGCGGCTGGCATTGATGGCCATGCTGCTTTCCGGGGAATTTCCGGAGCTGGATATGGACCGGGTGATCCGGATGTGCCTGATTCACGACCTGGGGGAGGCCTTCACCGGGGACATTCCCACCTTTGAGAAAACCGATGCCGATTCCCGGCGAGAGGACGCCCTGTTCTCCCGGTGGCTGGAAGGGCTGCCCCTGGAAATTCGGGGACAGTGGCAGGGGCTCTGGCGGGAGTGGGAGGACCAGGAGACGGTGGAGGCAAGGCTTGCCAAGGCCCTGGACCGGCTGGAGGCTGTGATTCAGCACGACGAGTCGGACATCGCCACCTGGCTGCCCCTGGAATATTCCCTGCAGCTGACCTACGGGGCGGAAAACGTCCGGGAATTTCCCTGCCTGCGGGAATTAAAGAGCGAAATCGACCGCTGGACCCGGGAGAAAATCGCCCGGGCGGAGCAGAAAGAGCAGTAAAATTGCCGCCGTATCCATCGGGATGCGGCGGCAATTATTCTTATCCCACCGGGGGTGCGCCCAAATATTCCTCCAGGCACAGCCCGGAGTTCTTCATCTCCAGGGAGACTTCTTTACCCACGTACCGGAAGTGCCAGGGCTCGTCGATGATGCCGGTGTAATACTCCTTTTCCTGGGTGTAGCGGACGATGAAGCCGTAATCCCAGCAGTTGGCCTGGAACCAGGGAATCGCCTCATCCCCCAGCAGGTCCAGGGCCAGTCCCAGGTGATGCTCGCTGGTGCCGGGGATGGCCACGGATTCCAGGGCCTTCTCCCGGGCCTCGTCCTCCTCCAGCTCATAGGTTTCCATGTACTCCTGGGTGCGCTGCTCCAGGATTTCCGTCTGCTCCTCTATCGTGCGGTAGGCGGAATTGATGCGGTATTCAATCCCGGCGGCTTCGCAGGCATCCAGCATCTGCATCAGGGCGTCGTAGCACCGCCGGTCCACATCGTGGTAGCCGGTCACGTTTACCAGATCCCGCTGATAGTAACTGGGCACCGGGTTGTTGGCGTTGACCAGGATGACCTCAATTCCCTTGGGGGTAAAGTAGTGGGTGGCGCCGTCAATCTTGGTGGGGCCGGTGGCCAGCCCGCCCTCCGGGAAGAGGTAATAGGCATATTCTCCCTGGGTCAGCCAGCCGGTGCGCATCCAGCCGTCGTCCCCAAAATAACAGGTCAGACCGTCGGCCTCCTGCCAGCCCAGGGCCAGGGTGCCGTCGGGAAGGAAATACCGCCGGCCTTCTTCACCTTCGTCCCAGCCGGTGTACATCACGCCGTCCCCTCCGAACAGATAGGTCCGTCCGTCCACCTCTGTCAGTCCCGTGGCGAGTATGCCCTCTGTGCCAAAATAGTACCGGCTGCCGTCGATATCCGCAAATCCGGTGGTGAGGGTGCCCTCCGGCGTGAAGTAGTAGCGGTTCCCCTGAATGTCCGCAAATCCGGAGGTCATTTTTCCGTCATCCTGAAAATAATAGGTCTGGCCTTCAATCTCCTGCCAGCCGGTAACGGCATAGCCGTCCCGGAAATAGTAGCGGTCCGCTCCCAGCCAGAGCCAGCCCGGAACCATGGCGCCGTTGGCGCCGAAATAGTAGCGCTTATCTCCCTGCTCCAGCCAGCCGGTGGTCATGATGCCGTCATCGCCAAAGTAGTAGGTAAAGCCGTCCAGTTCCTGCCATTGCAGAAGGGGAATGCCGCCTTCCTGGAAATAGTAGGTTCCCTCCGGCAGCTCCAGCCAGCCGGAAACCGGGTCGGCATGGAAATCCCGGTAAAAGCGGACGCCGTCCCGCTCCATCCAGCCGCTGCGGTCCACGTTGTTGTCATACCACAACCAGCCGCCTACGGTGGACACAAGCAGGGCAAAAAGAATTGCGGCAAGCGGCACAAACCGCCGGATTTTGGTCTGCATTGTTCACCCCCAGGGGTTATTTTCCCGCATTATAGCACAATTTCTGGAAAAAGCAAGGCGCATTCCCCCGCCTTCCGGCGAAAACACAAGACCTACCGGAAAAAGTAAGAAAAACTTAAGAAGTTTGCCAATAGAAATTTGGAGGGAATCTGGTATAATAGGGAAACAGAGTTTGTTTCCCGGACAGAAATACTGGCGAAAACGGAGGGGAGAAACATGCCATCCCAGGATATCAAGCTGAAAATACTGATTACCACAGACCTGTTCACCACGGAGACCAACGGCGTGGTCACCTCGGTGAAGAATCTGTTTGATGAATTGACGGCTAACGGCCACGATGTGCGCATTCTGACCATTTCCGACAACCTGCACTCCCACAAGGAGGGGGCGGTTTATTATATTCGTTCGGTGCCCCTGAAGGCGGTATATCCCAATCTGCGGATGCCCGTATCCTACCGGCACAAGCTGATACAGGAGATCATTGATTGGAAGCCCGATGTGGTGCACAGCCAGTGTGAGTTTTTCAGTTTCCAGTTCGCCGCCCGGATTTCCCGGATTACCGGCGCACCCATTGTCCACACATATCACACGCTGTACGAGCAGTATTTGACCTCCTATGTGGTGCCCAGCAAACGGCTGGGAGAATTTTTGGCCAAGGTCATTTCCCGGAACCGCCTGAAGCGGGTCAAAACCCTGGTTGCCCCCACCCAGAAGGTGGAGAACACCCTCCAGGGCTACGGAATGCGGGCCCCCATCAGCGTGGTGCCCAGCGGCATCAGCCTGGAGCAGCACCACCAGCGGCTGACCCACCAGCAGCGTATGGAGAAGCGGCGGGAGCTGGGCATTGCGGACACCGACCAGGTGCTGCTGAACCTGGGCCGTCTGGGCGGAGAGAAGAACCTGGGGGAGCTGATGAGCCTGTTCTCCCAGGCCCGGAAGCAGAACGAAAACCTGAAGTTCCTGATTGTGGGCGATGGTCCGGCCCGCCTGTCTCTGGAGGAGCAGGCGGAGGAGCTGGGCGTTGCGGAGCACGTGATTTTTACCGGCATGGTGGACCCGGCGGAGGTGCAGAACTACTACCAGCTGGGAGATGTGTTTGTCAGCGCCTCCACCAGCGAGACCCAGGGCCTGACCTACATAGAGGCTGCGGCCAACGGTCTGCCGCTGCTGTGCCGGCAGGACGATTGCCTGGCGGACGTGCTCCAGGAGGGGGAAAACGGATACGAGTACACCAGCGCCCAGGAGTTCCTCAACGCCATTGACGCGGTGTTCCACGACCCCAAGTGGCGGGATGCCGCCGCCAAGCGCAGCGAACAGATCGCTGCGGCGTTTGACAAGAAAAACTTCGGCGAGGCCATTGAAAATATCTACGAGTCCGTCCTGTAATTCCCATGCACCGCTCCCCGCCGGGCGGTGCATTTTCGGCAAGAGACGAAAGGAAAGAGGAGAAGCCATGAAAGTTGCCCGATTTTTCGCAGCGATTTTTGCCGCTGCCGGCCTGGTGCTGATGCTGGGCTCGGTGGGGCTGTGCCTGTATTCTCTGGATAAGCCGGCAAAGGTACTGGAGTATCCCCAGGAGGCAGCCGACTGCACGGAACAATTGATGGCGTCCTTCGCCCAGGGAGACTATGCGGGGGCAGGGAAGTGCCTGTACGGCCAGCCTGACCTGGGCGGCATGGGCGGCCCGGAGGACCCCACGGCGGCCCTGTTCTGGGATGCGTTCCTGGACAGCGTCTCCTATTCCTTTGCCGGGGACTGCTATGCCGCCGACGGAGGCTTTGCCCGGCAGGTTACCGTCACCACCCTGGACCTTTCTGCCATGACGGCAGACTTTCAGAGCCGGTGTCAGGCCCTGCTGAGTCAGAAGGTGGAAACTGCCACGGAAATGTCGGAGCTGTATGACGAGGACAACAATTTCCGGCAGGATTTGATTGACAGTGTGGTAGAGCAGGCGGCGGCGGAAGCGGCGTCCCAGCCCTCCCAGACCAAAACCTACGACATCACCCTGGAGCTGGTGTTCTGGGACGGCCAGTGGTGGGTGAGGCCCAATGGGGAACTGCTGCGGGCCATGTCTGCCGACTTGGCATAAGGGGGAACGCGTATGGCATATCAACCCAAGTTTGCCCGGAAGGGGAATGCTCCCGCTCCGCGGCCTGCGGGAAAAGAGTCCCGCCCGGTCAGAAAACGCAGCGCCGGTGTCTGGGCTCTGCTGATTCTGCTGGGAATGGTGATTGTCCCTGCCGCCTCCTGGGCAACCGGGATGCTGCTCTTGGGCATGGTTCAGAATGTGGGACGGCCCAAGCAGACGGCTCCCGCCAAGACAGAGAATCAGACCATTCTGCTGGATTTCGAGAGCTATGTATCGGCCCGGGACCAAGCCATCCGCACGGCGCTCCGGTCCGGAGAAAAGCCGGAAATCGCCGAGGTGGAGGTGGAGCCTGTTCACAAACGCTACTGGATTGAGGAAGGGACCCAGGTGGCCCCGGAGCCCAATCCGGATTGCTACGGCCAGTCCACGGACCCGGAGGTTCTGGCCCAGGTGCTGGAGGACGCTGCCTGGCTGCTGGAGGACCAGCCCACCTACTTCCGGCCGGATGCGGAGCTGTTTGCGGGCAGTACAGTGCAGTATTACCTGGATGACAGCATTTTCGCCGTGACCTGGAAGGAGGTCCATGAGGGATCGGTGTACACCTTCTCCGAGATTAAGGTTTCCCATCCGTCCCAGTTCCGGCGGCATCTGGCGGGGGGCGAATACGGCTCGGAGATGCAGTATTTGACCACGGAGATGGCGGCCAGCGTCAATGCGGTGGTGGCCTCCGCAGGAGATTTTTACCGCTTCCGGGATTTCGGTGCGGTGGTTTATGAGGGCGTGGCCCGCCGGGTGGAGGGAACCTACGCCGAAACCTGCTATATCGACGCCAACGGCGATATGCACTTCACCTATGGCGGGGAGGTGCTCACCGTGGAGGATGTGCAGAAGTTTGTGGATGCGCACGACATCTCCTTCTCCCTGGCTTTCGGCCCGGTTCTGGTGGACAACTATGAGGTCAAAAACCCGGAGTGGTATGGGGTAGGGGAGATCAACGAGGGCTATGCCCGGGCTGCTCTGTGCCAGATGGGGCCGCTGCACTATATTGTGGTTACCGCCAATACCGAGGGGGCCTACCAGGACATTCCCACGGTGAAGCTGTTCTCCAAATATGTGGCGGCTACCGGCTGCCAGAACGCCTACTGCCTGGACGGCGGCCAGACTGCCACCATCGTGATGAACGACCAGCTGGTGAATCGTCCGGTATATGGCCAGCAGCGCAAAATCAGCGATATCATTTACTTTGCCACGGCAGTGCCGGAGGGAGGTTGACCCATGGACCAGATTGCCTTTATTTCCGGCGGGACGTTCTATTATTGGAATTCCATTCTGCTGACGGCGGCAGCGGCGGTGGCCATCTGTTTCTTCCTGGCTTGCTATCTGGGGAAGTCCGGCAATGCCATTGCCGGGTTTGCGGTGGTCCCCTTGGCCCTGGTGCTGAGCCTGGGTTTGGCCCGGTTTGTCCATTGGTACTGCCGGGCGGACAGCTATGACAGCTTCCTTGCAGCCATGACGGACTATTCCTCCGGGGGGTACGCACTGCTGGGGGTATTTGCCGGGTGCCTGCTGGGGGCGGGAATCGTCCGGCTGCTGTTTTTGAACCGGAATCTGCCCCAGATGCTGGACTGCATGGCCATTGCCGGCTGCGCCGGCATGGCGGTGGGGCGGCTGGCCTCCTTCTTCAACAGCTCTGACCGGGGGCAGATTGTCCAGTCCATCCAGTCCCTGCCCTTTGTGTATCCGGTGACCAACGCGGTCTCCGGAGCCCTGGAGTATCGGCTGGCCACCTTTGTGATTCAGGCCATGGTGGCGGGTGTCCTGTTTGTTGGGCTGGCGGTGTTTGACTGGCGCAGCCACCGGCAGGGCCGGGGCCGGGACGGAGATACCTGCCTGGTATTTCTGCTGTTCTACGGCGCTTCCCAGGTGGTGCTGGACAGCACCCGGTATGATTCCCTGTTTTTCCGCAGCAACGGCTTTGTCAGCATGGTGCAGGTGCTGGCTGCGGTGGCCATGGCATTCAGCGCGGTGATGTTCTCCGTACGCCTGGTAAAGGGCCGCGGCTTCCGGTGGTGGTGTGTGCCGCTGTGGCTGGCGCAGCTGGCCGCAGTGGGCGGGGCCGGGTACATGGAGTACTACGTCCAGCGCCGGGGAAACGAAGCGGTGTTTGCCTACAGCGTGATGAGCGGCTGCCTGCTGGTGGTGATTGTCCTGGCGCTGGCAGCCCGGTATCTGGGAAACCGAGCCCTGGAAAAAAACGGAATTCTGTAGGATGAACAAAAGGGCACGGTTTTTCCCGTGCCCTTTTTGCCAGTCCTGCCATTGACAAACAAAGTCGAACCTATGTATAATGTGGGTATACTAGCGGAGATATGGCAATTCGCCAACGATATAAGGAGGATTCTATGACATCCCAGGAAAAGAAGCAGCTGCAGGTTACGGCCTGCAAAGTGCGTATGGGGATCATTGAGAGTACCCACGCGGCCAAGTGTGGTCATCCCGGCGGCAGCCTGTCCGCTGCGGACCTGTTCACCTATCTGTACTTCCGGGAGCTGCGGGTGGACCCCGCCAATCCCCAGTGGGCAGACCGGGACCGGTTTGTGCTGTCCAAGGGCCACTGCGCCCCCGGCCTGTATGCCGCGCTGGCCCATCGGGGGTTCTTCCCGGTGGCGGATCTGGTGCAGCTGCGGAAGGTTGGCAGCTACCTTCAGGGGCATCCCAATATGAATTCCGTTCCCGGCGTGGATATGTCCACCGGCTCCCTGGGCCAGGGAATCTCCGCCGCCTGCGGCATGGCTCTGGCGGCCAAGGTGAAGAAGCAGGATTACCGGGTGTATACCCTGCTGGGCGATGGTGAGATTCAGGAGGGCCAGGTGTGGGAAGCCTGTATGTTTGCCAGCCACTACCATCTGGACAATCTGTGTGTCATCATCGACAACAATGGGCTGCAGATTGACGGCGACGTGGCCAAGGTCATGAGTCCGTATCCCATCGACACCAAGCTGGAGGCCTTCGGCTTCCATGTCCGCACCATTGACGGCCATGATCTGGATGCCATTGAGGAGGCTCTGAACGAAGCCAGAACCATCCAGGGCAAGCCCTGCGCCATTGTGATGCGCACCGTCAAGGGCAAGGGCGTTTCCTTTATGGAAAACGAGGCGGGCTGGCACGGCGTCGCCCCCAATGACGCCCAGTACGAGCAGGCGATGACGGAACTGAAGGCGGCACTTGCGGCACTGGAGGGAATGTGATATGGCAGATGTAAAGAAAATGGCCACCCGGGAGGGCTACGGCAAGGCCCTGGTGGAACTGGGGAAAGACCATGACGATATTGTGGTGCTGGATGCCGACCTGGCAGGCTCCACCAAAACGGGAATGTTTGCCAAGGTCTACCCCGACCGGCACTTCAACTGCGGCATTGCCGAGGCGGATATGATGTGCGTGGCGGCAGGACTGGCCTCCACCGGGCTGGTGCCCTTTGCCTCCTCCTTTGCCATGTTTGCTTCCGGCCGGGCCTATGAGCAGATCCGCAACTCCATCGGCTACCCCGAGCTGAATGTAAAGATCGGCGCTTCCCACGGCGGTATGTCCGTGGGTGAGGATGGCGCCAGCCACCAGTGCTGCGAGGATTTCGCCCTGATGCGCTCCATTCCCGGCATGGTGGTGATCTGCCCGGCCGACGGTGTGGAGGCGGAGGCCGCCACCAAGGCCGCCTATGCCCACAAGGGTCCCGTATATCTGCGGATGGGCCGGCTGGCGGTGCCGGTATTCCATGAAGAGGGCTTCACCTTCCAGATTGGCAAGGGCGAGGTGATGCGCGATGGCAGCGACATCGCCATCATTGCCAACGGCCTGATGGTGTACGAGGCCATCCAGGCGGCGGACGCCCTGGAGAAGCTGGGGATTCACCCCCGGATCATCAATATGTCCACCATCAAGCCGCTGGACGAGGAACTGGTGCTGAAGGCTGCCAAGGAGTGCGGCAAGGTCATCACCTGCGAGGAGCATTCCATCATCGGCGGACTGGGAGAGGCGGTGTGCAGCTTCCTCAGCGAGCACTATCCGGTGCCGGTGCGGCGCATCGGCGTCAACGATCAGTTCGGCTTCTCCGGCCCTGCCGCCGAGGTGCTGAAGGCCTTCGGTCTGTGCGCCGAGCACATTGTGGAGGTCACCCTGGAATTCCTGGGCAAATAAATAGAAACAGGGCCTGCGCCTATGCGCGGGCCCTGTTTTGTCAATCAAAAACGTACATTCCGAAGAAGGACAGCAGACCCTCTCCCGGGTCGTATTCCATCCCTGCGGCATCCGCCAGCTTCTTGACGAAGATGCAGTAGGCGGACATACAGCTGTAGCGGTAATCCGGGAAGGCGCAGGGCTGCCCCAGGGTCTGCTTGCAGGGGTGGCACAGGGCGCAGCCGCTGGCGCCTACGATGAAGCCCTGACAGCCTTGGGAACGGAGCGTTTTCACCAGCTGAATTTCCGCCGTGTTGTGGGCGGACTTGGCCTGCTTGATGGCGGCGGCGTCGGAAAAGTCGGAAATCTCCCAGATGGTCTGCAAGACCAGGGCATGGCGGTGGGAGAGCACCCGCTCCTTCATAGCCTCCGGGGAGCCGCAGTCCGGGGGGCAGGAGTAGTTGGCCCCATACTGTCCGCAGAGATTTTCCTCGCAATAGGGGCGGAAAGATGGGTCAAAGACAATGCCGCTGGTGGGGATGACGGCTGCGGCGGCAAAGCCTTCCTCAGCGGCCAGAGCCAGCATTTCTTCTCGTGTCATGGCAATCACCTCTTGCCTTTCACTATACTCCCACGGGAGGATGCTGTCAATACGGCAGGGGCCGGAAGGGGAGATTTTTCCTTGACAAACCCGGGAAAGACGAGTATCCTATGGATAGCGGAATAGCCATTTCAGTGCTGCCCGGACCCATAGGAGGAAGGGGCGGAGAATAGAGAATCCGGTGAGAATCCGGAACGGTACCGCCACTGTAAGCGCGGAGGCCGGGCACGGGACGAGAGTCGGCCATTGGACCAAGGGTCTGAGAAGGTGTGCCCCGGCTGGGGAGGCGCAAGTCAGGAGACCTGCTGAAATGCAGCACCCCGGGTTGTCTTCGGATATGAGACGGAACCCGGTATTTGCTACGGAAAACCGGCCGGAGCTGTCCCTGCGGGGAGGGCTCCGGCTGTTCTTTTTCGTCCATTCCCCCATCTCAGAAGAAATGAGGAAATTGCCATGTCCAACAGTCCAACTGCCCCCCGGCCGGTGCTGCTGGTGGTCTCCTTCGGAACCAGCTATAACGAGTCCCGGGAGCTGACCATCGGCGCGGTGGAGCGGGCGCTCCAGGCGGCCTATCCCGGATATGAAGTGCGCCGGGCCTTCACCAGCCAGATCATTCTGGACATTCTGAAAGAGCGGGACGGCCTGGAAATTGACAATGTGCGCCAGGCCCTGGAGCGGCTGACTGCCGACGGTGTCCGGGAGGTGGTAATCCAGCCCACCCATGTGATGACGGGAAGTGAATACCACGATGTGCTCCGGGAGGTTGCCGCCTGGGCTCCCCAGTTTGCCTCGGTGAAGGTGGGCCGCGCCCTGGTGACCCGGGAGGAGGATTACGACGCCTTGATCCGGATTCTGACGGAGGATACCGCACCCTGGATTTCGGAGGATACCGCTGTGGTGTATATGGGCCACGGGACGGAGCACGCCGCCAACGAGACCTATCACAGGCTTCAGCGGAAGCTCTGGAACCGGGGCTTCTCCAACTATTTTGTGGGCACCGTGGAGGCGGAGCCCACGGTGGAGGATGTGCTGGCGCTGGTGCGGGAGACCCCTGCCCGGCAGGTGGTGCTGATTCCTCTGATGCTGGTGGCGGGGGACCACGCCACAAACGATATGGCGGGCCCGGAGGAGGGCTCCTGGAAGGATATTTTTGAAAGGGCCGGCTATCCGGTCCGCTGTCAGCTGAAAGGCCTGGGCCAGTACCCCGCCGTTCAGCAGATGCTGGCTGGCCATGTGGCGGATGCCATTGCCGGAGGGGAGTTCCGGGGGGAGGATGTGACCGAACCTCCGGCGGCGGAGCCGCTGCCGGAGCGGCTGCCCGATGGGGTGTATTCTCTCGCCGTGGATTCCAGCTCCCCCATGTTCCGGGTGACCCGGTGTGTTCTCCGGGTGGAACAGGGGCATATGACGGCGGAGATGACCCTGAGCGGCGGCGGATACAGCCGTCTCTACCCCGGACGGGCGGCGGAAGCGGCTCAAGCTCCGGTAGAAGCCTGGATTCAGCCCCGGGCGGGAGAAAAATCGGTGTTTTCCTTCCCGGTTGCAGCTCTGGACCGGCCGGTGAACTGTGCCGCCTGGAGTTCCGGACGGGAAGCCTGGTATGACCGGGTGCTGACCTTCCGCCGGGCAGACGGCTGAGGACTGCCCCGGGAAAATGCGTTGCGGAAGGAGGAAAAGGGCCATGGAGTGTTCCGTGCCCAGACTTTTGCTGGTAGGCACCAACAGCGGCTGCGGCAAAACCACCCTGACCTGCGCCCTTTTGCAGGCTTTGGTGAACCGGGGACTGCGGGTGGGCGCCTTCAAGTGCGGCCCGGATTATATTGACCCCATGTTCCACAGCCGGGTCATCGGTGCCCAGAGCGCCAATCTGGATTTGTTCTTTTTTTCTCCCAATACCCTGAACGATCTGCTGGCAAAGAACAGCCGGGGATGCGACGTGAGCATCGTGGAAGGGGTCATGGGATTTTACGACGGCCTGAGTCTGACCTCCACCCGGGCCAGCACCTATGCCGTGGCGAGGGAAACCCGCAGCCCGGTGGTGCTGACGGTGAATGCCCGGGGAGCGGCCTACTCGGTGCTGGCCACCATCCGGGGCTTTCTGGAGCTGGAACCGGACAGCGGCATCCGGGGTGTGATTCTGAACCAGTGCAGCCCCATGAGCTACCCGGCCCTGGCTCAGGCCATCCGGGAGCGGTTCGGGGACCGGGTGCTCCCCTTTGGCTATCTGCCCCCCATGCAGGAATGCGCTCTGGAGAGCCGCCACCTGGGCCTGGTTACCGCCCAGGAGGTGGAGAACCTGAAGCAGAAGCTGAGCCTGCTGGCAGCCCAGGCGGAGAAAAGCCTGGACCTGGAGGGCTTGCTGGCCCTGGCACAGTCGGCGCCGAGCCTCTCCTGTGAGCCGGTTTGCCTGGAGCGCCGGGAGCCGGTGCGCATCGCCGTGGCTATGGACAAGGCCTTTTGCTTTTACTATGGAGACAATCTGAAAGCCCTGGAGGAGATGGGAGCGGAACTGGTGTACTTCAGCCCCCTGACCGATGAAAAGCTGCCGGAAAACTGCCAGGGGTTGTATCTGGGCGGGGGCTATCCGGAGCTGTACTCTGAGCAGCTGGGAAAAAACCGCACCATGCGGGAATCCATCCGGACTGCCCTGGCGGCGGGGCTGCCCTGTATCGCCGAGTGCGGCGGATTCATGTATCTGACCCAGGCTGTTGCCGGGGAGCCCATGGCGGGATTCCTGGAGGGAACCTGCTTTGACACCGGGAAACTCACCCGCTTCGGGTATGTGACCCTGACGGCCCGGAAGGACAATCTGCTGTGCCGGGCGGGGGAATCCATACCGGCCCACGAGTTCCACCACTGGGACTGCACCGTCCCCGGGGGGGATTTTACGGCGGAAAAGGTCAGCGGGAAGTCCTGGGCCTGCGCCGTGGCGACATCCACCCTGTATGCGGGATTTCCCCATTTTCATTTCTATGCCAATCCGGACTTTGCCCGGAATTTCTATGAAGCCTGCCGAAAGGAGAAACATCGTCATGCTGGAAACCAGGAAACCAGGAGAGATTGAAAAACGCAGCTTTGAAATCATCACCGAACTGCTGGGCGACACCAAGCTGGACCCGGTCCAGGAGCCTGTTATCAAACGGGTGATTCACACCACTGCGGATTTTTCCTATGTGGAGAGTCTGACCTTTTCCGACCACGCCGTGGAAAAGGGGCTGGAAGCCCTGCGGGGCGGCTGCGACATCGTCACCGATACCCAGATGGCAAAGGCCGGTATCAACAAGACCATTCTGGCACGGCTGGGGGGACAGGTCCACTGCTTCATGTCCGACCCGGAGGTAGCGGCAGAGGCAAAGGAGCGAGGCGTAACCCGGGCGGTGGTTTCCATGGAGCGGGCGGCCAAGCTGGACAAGCCCTGCATTTTCGCCATCGGAAACGCCCCCACGGCGCTGATCTCCCTCCATGACCAGATTCTGGCGGGGGACCTGCATCCCGCCCTGATTATCGGGGTGCCGGTGGGATTTGTCAACGTAGTGGAGAGCAAGGAGATGATCCTGCCCCTGGATGTTCCCTATATTGTGGCCCGGGGCCGGAAGGGCGGCAGCAATGTGGCGGCGGCTATCTGCAATGCCCTGCTCTATCAGATTCTGCGCTGAAACTATGGAAGCGTACATTGAAAAAGACGGAAAACGGCTTCGGCTGGGCTATACCACCGGCTCCTGCGCTGCGGCGGCGGCCAAGGCGGCAGCCTGGATGCTCCTGACCGGCAGGGAGAAGGGGGAAATTACCCTGATGACCCCCAAAGGGATGGAACTGAAGCTGCCGGTGGAGGACATCCGCCGGGAGGAAACCCAGGTTACCTGCGCCATCCGCAAGGATGGGGGCGATGACCCGGATGTGACCCACGGAACCCGGATTTATGCCCGGGTGTACCGGCAGGAGACTCCCGGCGTAGTCATTGACGGCGGCGCTGGCGTGGGCCGGGTGACGAAACCCGGTCTGGACCAGGCAGTGGGGGAGGCGGCCATCAACTCCGTTCCCCGGAAGATGATTCGGGAGAATGTGACGGAGGTCATGGCCCTGACGGACTATCCCGGCGGGCTGGGGGTGGAAATCTCCGTGCCCGAGGGGGAGCGGCTGGCGAAGCAGACCTTCAATCCAAGGCTTGGCATTGTGGGGGGTATTTCCATTCTGGGCACCACCGGAATTGTGGAGCCCATGAGTGAGAAGGCCCTGGTGGACACCATCCGGGTGGAACTGACCCAGCGCCGGAGAAACGGGGCGGAGTATGTGCTCCTGACCCCGGGCAACTACGGCTCGGACTTCATCCGGCAGGAGTTGGGCATTGATTCCGCCCTGGCGGTGCAGTGCTCCAATTACATCCAGACGACTCTGGGAATCTGTCGGGAGCTGGAATTCCGGGGGGCCCTGCTCATCGGTCACATCGGCAAGCTGGTGAAGGTGGCCGGGGGTATGGGCAACACCCACTCCAAGTACGGCGACTGCCGGATGGAAATTCTGGCGGCCCACGCCGGAGCGGCGGGTTTGGACCGGGTGCGCATCGGCAAAATGCTGGAATGCGTGGCCTGTGACGAGGCCCTGCGGATTCTCCGGGAGGGGACGTGCTGGGAGCCCGCTCTTGCCGGGCTGACGAAGAAAATCGGGGAGCATCTGGCCCGGTTCGGAGGAGAATCTCTGGAAACCGGCGTGATTGTTTATTCCAAAGAATACGGCATCCTGGGCATGAGCGAAACTGCCCGGGAACTGCTGGAAAAATGCAAGGAGGGTGCATCATGGTGCATTTTGTAGGCGCAGGCAGCGGCGCCGTGGATTTGATAACGGTCCGGGGGCAGCGGCTGCTCCAGCAGGCGGATGTGGTGATCTATGCCGGTTCTCTGGTGAATCCGGCGCTGCTGGAAAACTGCAGGGAAGGCTGTGAAATTTTCGACAGCGCAAAAATGACCCTGGAGGAAGTGATTGCCGTCATGGAGCAGGCGGAGCAGGCGGGAAAAACCACCGTCCGGCTCCATACAGGAGATTCCAGTATTTATGGCGCGGTGCGGGAGCAGTTTGACGAACTGATCCAGCGGGGCATTGACTATGACGTGTGTCCCGGGGTCAGCGCCTTCTGCGGCGCGGCCTCGTCTCTGAAAACCGAGTATACCCTGCCGGATGTAAGCCAGACGGTGATCATCACCCGGGCTGCCGGCCGGACCCCGGTGCCGGAGCGGGAGTCCATCCGCTCCCTGGCGGCCCATCAGGCCACCATGGTGCTGTTCCTCAGCACATCCCTGACGGAAAAGCTGCAAACGGAGCTGCTGGAAGGGGGCTATCCCGGGGACACCCCGGTGGCGGTGGTGTATAAGGCCACCTGGCCGGAGGAAAAGATTTTCCGCTGCACCGTGGATACCCTCCACGAGACGGTGACGAAGAACGGCCTGACCAAAACCTCACTGATTGTGGTGGGCCGGTGCATGGGGGACCATTACCTGCGTTCGCTGCTGTATCACCCCGGGTTCACCACAGAATTCCGGGAGGCGACCCAGTGAGGGCAGCCCTGTTCGCCTACAGCCGCCGGGGGATGGAAACCGGGCGGAAGGTGCGGGAGGCTTTGGGAGAAGAAACCGTGTGCTTTGCCCCGGAGCGGCTGGCGGGGGAGGAATATGCCCCCATCCCCAAGCCCTCCCGGGATTTTTATGGAGAGAAATTCCGGGCCTCGGAGCTACTGGTTTTCGTAGGCTCCTGCGGCATCGCCGTGCGGGAGATTGCCCCCTTTGTGGCGTCCAAGACCTCGGACCCGGCGGTGATCTGCCTGGACGAGGGGGGAAATTTCGTAATTTCCCTGCTCTCGGGGCATATTGGCGGGGCCAA
>CALXFW010000066.1 GCA_944387685.1 uncultured Oscillospiraceae bacterium | reverse complement strand
GGAGAAGGTTCGCTGCCGTCGGTCGTGTAATAGATGGTTCCGCCTTCCGGGGCAGAGAGAGTAAGGACAAACGCCTCCTGATAATACCCCGCCGGAACGGAAGGCTCCGGCATGGGCGCCCGGCATCGGGGTTCAAGCCACAAAAGCCCGGCCGTTATCCCTGCCAATGCCAGCAGGGACCCGATCAGAACTGCCAAACGCTGTCTCATAGGGTCACATTTTCTCCGGCGCGGAGAATCCCAGAATGTGGATGCACTGCTCCAGCACATCCTTGGCAAGGCCAATCAAAGCGATGTAGCCCGCCTGCTTGTTCCGGTCCTCTTCACCCAGAATCCGGGTCTCATGGTAGAACTTGTTCACACAGCCTGCCAGCTCATAGATGTAGGCGCAGATCAGATTGGGCGCCGAGGCAGCCAGAGCGCCCTCCAGAGAGGGGGCAAACTTGGTAATGGCAATCATCAGGTCCTTGGCAAACGCATTGGCCGGCTCCTGAATGGGCAGATTCTCCCAGCTGCCGTACCTGGCCAGAATGGACTTGATGCGGACGATGGTATAGAGGATATAGGGGCCGGTGTTGCCCTCGAAAGCGGCGAACCGGTCCAGGTCAAAGATATAGTCCTTGGTGGGCTGGTTGCTCAGGTCCCCATATTTCAGTGCCGCCATGGCGATTCTCCGGGTGGTATCCTCCACCTCGTCCTGGGCCACGATCTGGTTTTCCACCACCTTGGTCCGGACAAAGTCGGTCATGTCCTTCACCAGGGTTTCCAGCCGCATCACGCCGCCGTCCCGGGTCTTGAAGGGCTTGCCGTCCTTTCCGTTCATGGTGCCGAAGCCCAGGTGCTCCAGGGCTGTGGTTTCCGGCACGATGCCCGCCTTCCGGGCGGCCCGGAACACCTGCTCGAAGTGCAGGCTCTGGCGCTTGTCGGTGACGTAGAGCATTTTGTCGGGGTGGAAATCCCGCATCCGCTGGACCATGGTGGCCAGGTCCGTGGTGGCGTAGATGGCGGAACCGTCGGACTTCACCAGAATGCAGGGGGGTACTTCCTTCTTATCCGACTCCTGAGCCACGGGAATCACCCAGGCGCCCTCGCTCTCCACCGCCAGGCCCCGGTCCTTCAGGTCCTGGACCATGGGAGGAATGAAGGGGTCGGCGTCGGACTCGCCCAGCCAGCTTTCAAAAGAAACATTCAGGTTGTCGTAGTTCTTCTTCAGGTCCGCCACCGAGATGTTCATAATGTGCTGCCACAGGGCCCGGTAGCCCCGGCGGCCCTGCTGAAGCTCAAAGGTGGCGGTGTGGGCCTGCTCGGCGAAGGCTGCATCCTCCTTCTTCCGGGCGGAGGCGGCGGGGTAGATTTCCTCCAGCTCAGAGATGGTGAAGGGAGGCTGGGCCGGGTACTCCCCGGTAAAATCCGGGTCGAAGTAGGGCAGCTCCGGCTGCCGCCGCTTCAGCTCCGCAATAATCAGGCCCATCTGCAATCCCCAGTCGCCCAGATGAATGTCGCCGATGGCGTGGTATCCAAAGAACTTGTACAGCAGTTTCAGGCTCTCGCCGATGATGGCAGAGCGCAGGTGGCCGATGTGCAGGGGCTTTGCCACATTGGGCCCGCCGTAGTCCACCACAATGGTCTTTCCTGACCCGGTTTTCACCACGCCGAAATCCTCACTGGCCCGCATCTGCTCCAGATAGGACCGCAGGAAGCTGCCGCTGAGCTTCAGGTTCAGGAAGCCCGGCATCACCGCCTCCACCATGTCATAATCCCGGGCGTCCAGCTTTTCCGCCACGGCTTTGGCAATCTGGATGGGGGCGCACTTATACTGCTTGGCGGCGGCCAAAGCGCCGTTGCACTGGTACTCGCACAGGTCGGGCCGGTTGGACACCGTCACCCGGCCGAAGGCGGGGTCATATCCCGCGTCGGAGAACGCCTGCTGCATTTTCTCCGTAATCAAATCCAAAATCTTTTCCATAGCTGTTTCCGCTCCAACGCTTATTTGTTCTTCTGTTCGCTGAGCCAGGCCAGGTAGTCGTAGTAGGTGCCGTAGCGGTCCACAATGGTGCCGTCGGGCTGGAAGGCGATGACCCGGTTACACACGGAGGTCAGCATTTCGTGGTCGTGGGAGGCCAGCAGCACCACCCCGGGGAAGGCCTCCAGGCCCTTGTTCACCGCCTGAATGGACTCCATGTCCAGGTGGTTGGTGGGCTGGTCCAGCAGCACCACGTTGGCCCCGGACAGCATCATTTTGGAGAGCATGCACCGGACCTTCTCGCCGCCGGAGAGGACCTCCACGCTCTTGAACACGTCCTCGCCGGAGAACAGCATCCGGCCCAGGAATCCCCGGAGGTACACGTCATCCTTCTTGGCGGAATACTGGCGCAGCCAGTCCACCAGCTCCATCTTGTTGCCCTCAAAATAAGCGCTGTTGTCCTTGGGCAGGTAGCTGCGGGTGGTGGACACGCCCCACTTGATGCTGCCCTCGTCCGGCTCCAGCTCCCCCATGAGAATCTGGAAGAGAGCAGTCTGGGCCAGCTCGTTTTCACCCACAAAGGCAATCTTGTCCGTGCGGTTCACGGAGAAATATACCTTGTCCAGAAGCTTGACCCCGTCCACGGTGACGGACACATCCTTCACGGTGAGCACGTCCTTGCCCAGCTCCCGCTCCGGCTGGAAGCCCACAAAGGGGTAGCGCCGGGTGGAAGCCGGCATTTCCTCCACCGTCAGCTTGTCCAGGAGCTTCCGGCGGGCGGTGGCCTGCTTGGCCTTGGCCTTGTTGGCGGAGAAACGCTGGATGAACAGCTGCAGTTCCTCGATCTTCTCCTGGTTGCGCT
>CALXFW010000065.1 GCA_944387685.1 uncultured Oscillospiraceae bacterium | reverse complement strand
ACGGCAACTTCGACGTTGCCCGTAACGGCTGGCTGATGGACTACAACGATCCTCTGAACATGCTGGAGATGTGGACCAGCGATTCCGGCAACAACGACTGCCAGTTTGGCCGTCCCCAGGCTTGATTTCTGGTTTCGTTGACTTCCCATTGAATTAAAGAAGTCCGGTCATCCCTTCGGGGATGGCCGGATTTTGCTTATGGGAACGATTCAGAAACTTTCAGCCCGAGACGATTTATTCTGTGATCAGGAATGGAATCTTGAGCTTCTTTAAGAATCTGATGATCGGCGGCGAAGCCGTCAGCAGTGTATGCAGAACGCGGCGAGACCGGTTCGCGATTCGGTGCAGGTTTTCGAAGCGTTCAATAATTCCTGAGAATGGAAATTCTCTTGACCGCTCTCGTCTGTTCCGTTATAATTCAGATAACAGGAGTTTCTGTGCGGCAGGCCGGGGGCTGGATACCAGGGGCCTGAACCGCCTGTGAATCGAAACGCTGCAAGGAGATGGGGCAGGGATGCGCACCTTGGAAAAATCCAGTCGTCGGTTTTTGCTGCAAAGCTTGATATTGTTTGCCATGACGGTGGTGTTCTCCTTTGTCGGGGTGTATGCAGCCGGGAGAACAGCCTATCAGTCCGCCAATGAACTGGGGGCGATGACTGCGGATTACCTGAATTTGCAGGTGGATTCCTTTGTGGAGCAGTATCAGCAGATTCTGGAGGACGCCGTCTATATGGTGGACGCAATGATGGAGCAGGACGCCACTGCCGGGGAAATTGAGCAGTGGATTACGGCCTTTTCTCAGCAGTATGCCGAAACCATGCAGTATGACGAAAGCGGAATTTACGGCGTCATTCGCGGGGAAGGAATTTACAGCAGCGGATGGCGGCCCGGCCCGGAATACAGTATTTTTGAACGCCCCTGGTATATCCAGGCGGTGAGTGCAGGCGGGGTGTGCGCCCGCTCCACGGTCTATCAGGATGCCAGAACCGGCACGCGCATGATCAGCCTCTCCCAGCTTTTGTCCGACGGAGAAAGCGTGCTTGCCCTGGACATCCGGGTAGGCGATGTGGTGGTGGAGTGGGCTCAGGGCAGCGACGTATTCCCCGGAACGGCCACGATTCTGGACCAGGAGGGGAATGTGGTGCTGCACCAGCAGATTGGGCAGGAGCACATCAGCTGTGCGCTGGACAGCTTTTCCCAGCAGGACTATCTTGAGCTGATGGGAGAGTTTGACGGAACCCGGGGACATCTCGTCTGGGAGGGGAAATCGGGTACCTATCTGCACTACTACATCGTCGGCGTGGATGGATGGACCTGTATCATAACCATTCCCCGCAGTTCCATCACCGCAACCGCAACCAAGATTTTCTGGGTTCAGGTCATTCTTCAGCTGATATTCCTGCTGACCATTGTGTACTTTTTTGTCCAGGCCTATCGGGCGGACCGCCGCAACCGGAAGGCGACCAACTGCTTTGAGGCGCTGGGACAGACCTACTACTGCGTAGCGCTGGTGGATTTGGAGCGGGAATCCTGTGAGGTAACCAAAATGGAGGCGGAGGATTCCGCGAAATGGAAGAAGGTTCACCTCTACTCCCAGCTCCTGTGCCAGGTGAAAAACACCATGCTTCACAACGAGGACTGGGATGGATTTCTGGAACAATTCTCCCTGGCCCAGCTCAGAACGCTTGGCATCAGTGGTCAGGAGCAGCGCTACCTGGAATACGAACGCCAGACCCCTGCCGGTCCCCGATGGGTCAGTGCGGAGGCTTTCTCCGTTGGAGAGCAGCGCAGCCAGGTTATTTTGGCGTTCCGTATGATTCACGACAGCAAGACCGCCGAGCTGAAAAAGAATCAGATTCTCAGAGAATCGCTTGACAGCGCCCGGATGGCGAATCAGGCGAAAAGCGATTTCCTCTCCCGGATGAGCCACGATATGCGCACGCCAATGAATGCGGTGATCGGCTTTACCGACCTGGCACGGCACAATGTGGACAGCCCGGAGAAAATCGGCGAATGTCTGGACAAGGTTACGGCAGCATCCCAGCAGCTGCTGCACCTCATCAATGAGGTTCTGGATACCGCCAAAATTGAGCAGGGCAAAATGGAACTGCGTCCGGAACTGGTGGACCTGGTTCACCGGCTGGAGGAGACGGCTTCTCTGTTCCAGCTCCAGGCGAAAGCCCAAAATCAGCATTTCACATTGCTGCCGGTGGAACTGGAGCACCGGATGGTCATTACGGACGGCAACCGGCTGGATCAGATTCTCAACAATCTGCTGTCCAATGCGGTGAAGTACACTCCGGCCGGGGGGTCCATAACGCTGCAGGCGGAGGAGCTGTGCAGTGAACTGCCGGGCCAGCCTGTGTTCCGGTTCACGGTGTCCGATACGGGAATCGGAATGTCTCCCGATTTCCTGGAAAAGGTATTCCTTCCCTTTGAGCGGGAGGATACCTCCATGACCGGAAAAGCCAACGGCGTGGGACTGGGCATGGCCATTACGCAGAACATTGTGCAGATGCTGGGCGGACAAATTCAGGTGGAGAGCCGGCAGGGAGAGGGAAGCCGATTCATTGTGACCATTCCCTGCGCCCTGCCGGAGGAGAATACCCAGACCCAGCCGCAGTGCGGGGAGGCGTTTGACCTGTCCGGCTGCCGCATTCTGCTGGCGGAGGACAATCTGCTGAACCAGGAGATTGCTGTGGAATTGCTGAGCATGGAGGGGGCGCAGGTGACACCCGTGGAGAATGGACGGGAGGCGGTGGATACCTTCAACCGCAGCCCCGCCGGAACGTTTGACGTTATTCTGATGGACATACAGATGCCGGAACTGGACGGCTATGGCGCTGCCCGGGAAATTCGGCAGCTGGAGCGGCCGGACGGAAAGACCATACCCATTCTGGCAATGACGGCAAATGCCTTTGAGGATGATATTGCCGCCGCGAAGGCAGCGGGCATGAACGGTCACATTGCCAAGCCCATCGACATGGACAGAATCAAGAGCGCCCTGGCGGCGGTTCTGCGGTCAGCCTGCCAGCCCCAATAGGCAGGCATGGGTACGGACGGAAAGGGCCAGCCCGGCATACAGGGAAGCGGCTGTGGTAAAAGGATACCCCACCGGGGATGCGGCAATACCTGCCGCATCCCCGGTGGGGTGCATTCTTTGCTGGAGGAGAAACAGGGGAACCGTGTCAAATCCGGGCCACGCCGGAGCTCCGGGCGGCGTCTGCGACAGCCTTTGCCACAGCGGGTCCCACCCGCTTGTCAAAGGCGGCGGGAATGATGTAATCGGCACAGAGCTCCTCGTCGGAGACCAGTTCCGCCAGAGCCTGAGCGGCAGCCATCTTCATCTCCTCGTTGATATCCGAGGCCCGCACATCAAAGGCGCCCCGGAAGATGCCGGGGAAGGCCAGCACATTGTTGATCTGGTTGGGATAGTCCGAGCGGCCGGTGGCGATGACGGCGGCGCCGCCCGCCTTGGCGTCGTCCGGGAAGATCTCCGGGGTGGGGTTGGCACAGGCGAAGATAATGGCGTCCTTGGCCATGGTCCTGACCATATCCGTAGTCAGGGTGCCGGGGGCGGAGACACCGATGAACACGTCCGCTCCCTGAATGACATCCGCCAGCTTGCCGGTTTCCTTGTTCCGATTGGTGACCTGGGCCATTTCTTCCTTGATCCAGTTCAGCTTTTCCCGGCCTGCGTAAATGGCGCCAGTGCGGTCCGTCATCACAATGTTCCGGAATCCTGCAGACAGCAGCAGTTTCACAATGGCCACGGCGGCGGCGCCGGCGCCGGAGGTGACGATTTTCACATCTTCCTTCTTCTTGCCCACCACCTTCAGGGCGTTGAGCAGACCCGCCAGGGTGATGACGGCAGTGCCGTGCTGGTCATCGTGGAAGATGGGAATATCGCACTTTTCCTTCAGCTTCCGCTCAATTTCAAAGCAGCGGGGAGCAGCAATGTCCTCCAGGTTCACGCCTCCGAAGGAGCCGGAGATCAGGTAAACCGCGTTGACAAATTCGTCCACATCCTGGGTCTTGACGCACAGGGGGAAGGCGTCCACATCGCCAAAGGCCTTGAACAGGGCGCACTTGCCCTCCATCACCGGCATACCGGCTTCGGGACCGATATCACCCAGACCCAGCACGGCGCTGCCGTCGGTGATGACGGCGCACAGGTTATGCCGCCGGGTCAGGTCATAGGACTTGGTTACATCCTTCTGAATCTCCAGGCAGGGCTGGGCCACGCCGGGGGTATAGGCCAGAGACAGCTCCTCCTTGTTGGAGACGGGCACGGTGGCCACCACTTCAATTTTGCCTTTCCACTGGCCGTGGAGCCGCAGGGATTCTTTTGCATAGTCCATGGGAAGAAACCTCCTTATCTGATTGCCTACACTTTACTACATTTTTCCCGGTTTGAAAAGTCCCCGGGGCAGAAAAAGTTTCCCCGGAGCGGGGAAATCAGGAATGGCTTGCAATCAGCGGGGGAGTATGGTATGCTAGTACAAAAAAGGAAGACAAAGGAGGTCAGGCCATGAGCGTCCATGAATCGGGGGAAATGTACCTGGAGGCCATTCTGGTGCTGACGAAGCGCGCGGGCTTCGTGCGCTCCGTGGATGTAAGTGAATATCTGGGGTATTCCAAGCCCAGTGTTTCCCGGGCGGTGGGAATTTTGCGGAAGGAAAATCTGATCCATGTGGACAAGGACGGGGGCATCACCCTCACCGACGCCGGGCGGGAGATTGCGGAGAAGATTTTTGAGCGGCACACGGTCCTCTCCCAGGTGCTGATGAAGCTGGGGGTGGACGAGCAGACCGCCACGGCGGATGCCTGCAAAATCGAGCACGTCATCAGCGACGAATCCTTCCGCGCCATCCTGCGCCATCAGAATCAGGAGAAATGAAAACCGGGCGGTGTTTCCACCGCCCGGCGTTATTTAAAAGCTGCAGCCGGTAATCAGGATGGCCATCAGAATAGAGAGAAGGGCCGGCATGGCAGCCAGAATCCAGTTCTGCATGGGATCTTTTTTCATGGTATTTCCCTCCTTTGTGAAAAGCAATGATTAATTGCGGTAAGCGTCGTTGAGCAGGGACTCAAACACGGAGCGCTGGACGGTGAATTCCGGGCAGCCCATGTAACCGGGGGCGATTTCGTACTCGTCGAAGGGGATGACCAGATTCCCCGCATCGTCAAAGTAGTAGTTGTGCTCAGGCTTCAAATCGATGTAATCCTGGCCCATGTCGCTGTCCTCGGTCCAGTAGACCAGGCTGGGGTCCTCTTCCATCTGCTGCTTCATCTGGGCCAGAATGTCCTGACGGAGAACCTCGGCGTAGCTGTCATCGGTGAACAGGTCCCCCAGCTGGACAATCTGATCGCAGCTCCGGTCCACGTTGTAGTAGACGTAGTAGGCGCTGCCGCTGCCGGAGGCTTGGAACACGGTCAGCTTCAGGGTAAACCACCGGTCGGTATTGGTCACCACATCGTAATCTGCGTACACAGAAGTGTGCCCCTCGTCCCCGATGGCCTCCACGTCGGCATAGAACTGATCCATCAGCTGCTGGGTCAGCGCCTCCACGTCCTTGTTGATTTCCTCTGCGGCATCGCCCAGGGTATCGTCCTCGATGTTGGGCACTTCAATGCTCATGTCATGATAGTCATCGGAATATACATAATTGCGGATGGTGACCACCCGAATCAGTTCTCCGAGTACGGGAACCTGCTCCAGCGTCTCGGCGTAGGTCACGCTGACATTGGGCAGCAGGAACAGGAATACGAACACCAAGCTGGCTGCAACCGCTGCGATCCGGCGCAGGGGGGAGAAGCGAACCACCTTCCGCTGGGGCAGCTGGGACAGGATGTCCTCAATTTTCTCACTGGTCTGTTGGGGAACAGGAATCTTCTCCTGCTGTGCCATTTGAAACATCATTTTATCAAAGGGATTCATAGTAAAAGTCCTCCATGTTCAAAGCGTCTTTCAGCATTTTCCTTGCCCGGGACAGCTGGGTTTTGACGGCCACCACCGACGTGCTGGTGATACCGGCGATTTCCTGAACAGACAGATTTTCGTAATAGAATAGAATGACATCGGTTCGGTAAGGCTGGCGCAGCTTGGAAACTGCCTGCCACAGAACCAGTTTGGTGTTGACCTCCTGGTAGGAGAAATCGTCTTTCAGGTCGAATTGCTCGTCGATGTCCACGGTAACGGGCTGCTTTCGCCGCATTTCCAGGCAGGTGTTGTGCAGAATCTTCAGCAGCCAGGGCTTGAAGGTCTTCTCATCCCGCAGCTGGGACAGACTGGAAAAGGCCCGCACAATGGTCTCGCCGATGGCATCTTCCGCATCGTGCTGATTTCGCAGGATGCCGTACGCAAGCGCGTACATACTCCCTTGACTTGCGCGAATTTTTTCGCAAAAATCATTGGTTGTGATCACATCGTATTCCTCCACGGTCTGGCAAGGGTTGGACAGGTATTTGCCTATCTGTTATGTAGAGTCCCCAGGGGGACGGAAGGTGACAACAATTTTCCAAATTTGACAAAATCAGTATAGCCCATCCCGGCATCCGATGCAACTGCGGGGGCATACTGAGGATAGAAAAATCAGGAGGCGAAAAATGGAAAGCTGTACAGGAAATTGCGCCGGCTGCTCCGGCTGTGCCCGGGAGCTGGTGCTGACCCGGGAGGAGATTGGGTTTTTGCGGTATCTGGGGCAGATTCCCTTTCTGCCGGTGGCCAGGACGGCGGCGGACCCGGCTCCGGTGTGCCTGGAGGAGGGAGAGCCGGAGAAGCTCTCTCTGGTGCTTCAGTGCCTGGAGAAGAAGGGGCTGATTTCCCTGGACTATGACAAACCGCTGACCGGCACGGACCCGGCGGTTTACCGGGACTACCCCATCCGGGGAAGCATGGCCCTGACCCGGCGGGGACAGCTGGTGCTGGAAATGCTGGAGTACCAGGGCGCACAGACGGAGTAGGCCGGAATAATCCGGGGGATTTTGGAATAACCGGGATTCTTTTGTTGATTTTACCCGGTCAGGCTGGTATAATGGGGGGCACATAATTCAACCAGATCAGGTGCCGGAGCACACCTGAAAAAAGGAGTGTCCCTATGAAAAAAGGCGATGTACTGTACCAGCAGTATCTGAACATTCTCAAGGAGGAACTGCGTCCGGCGATGGGCTGCACCGAACCCATTGCCCTGGCCTATGCCGGGGCCAAGGCCCGGCAGGTGCTTGGCGCGCTTCCGGAGCGGATTCGGCTGTCGGTCAGCGGAAACATTATTAAGAATGTGAAAAGCGTTGTGGTTCCCAATACCGGCGGCCTCCATGGCATGGCGGCGGCCCTGTGCGCGGGCATTGTGGCGGGGAACCCGGACAAGGAACTCCAGGTTATCAGCCAGGTTCCTGCGGAGCTCCACACGGACATCCGGGACTACCAGAAAAATGTAGACCTGGAGATTGTGCCCTCGGAATCCGGCCTGGTCTTTGACATCGACCTGCGGGTTTTCGCCGGCGCAGACCAGGCGCGGCTGCGGATTGTGAACCATCATACCAATATTGTGCTGATTCAGAAAAACGATCAGACCTTGCTGGAGCTGCCGGTGAGCGAGTCCTCAGAGGACCATCTGACGGACAAGTCCTGCCTGAATATGGCCTCCATCGTGGAGTTCGCGGACTGCCTGGATGTGGATGATGTCCGCCCCTTTGTGGGTGAGCAGATTCGCTGCAATATGGAGATTGCCCGGGAGGGCCTGAACGGGGACTGGGGCGCCAATATCGGCCGGGTCATTCTCCGGCGGCAGGGAGACAGCCTGGAAAAGAAGGCCGCTGCCTATGCCGCTGCCGGGTCGGATGCCCGGATGAGCGGCTGTGAGAAGCCGGTGGTAATCGTCTCCGGCAGCGGCAACCAGGGAATTACTGCCAGTGTGCCTGTGGCGGTGTATGCCCAAGAGACCGGGGCATCGGAGGAGCTGCTCCTGCGGGCAGTGGCCCTGAGCGACCTGGTGACCATCCACCAGAAGGCCGGCATCGGACGGCTCTCCGCCTATTGCGGCGCTATCAGCGCCGGCTGCGGTGCGGGGGCGGGCATTGCCTACCTGGAGGGAGGCGACGCCCGGACCATTGCCCATACGGTGGTGAACGCCATTGCCATTTTGTCCGGCACCATCTGCGACGGAGCCAAGGCCTCCTGCGCGGCCAAGATTGCTGCGGCGGTGGATGCGGGCATTCTGGGCTACCATATGTTCCTGGAGAATCAGCAGTTCTACAGCGGCGACGGCATTGTGACCAAGGGCGCAGACAACACGGTGCACAACATCGGCCGCCTGGCCCGGGAAGGCATGCGGGAAACCGACAAAACCATTCTGGAAATCATGATGAACTGCTGAAGTGGAAGCCTATGACAGGAAGAGAGTATCGCTCCGGCGTCAGCCGGGGCCTGCCGGTGGGAATGGGGTACTTTTCCGTAAGCTTCGGCTTCGGCGCCATGGCGGTGAGCCAGGGCCTGAACGCCCTGGATGCGGCCCTGATTTCCCTGACCAATATGACCAGTGCCGGGCAGTTTGCCGGGCTGACCGTGATTGTGGCTGCCGCCTCCCTGTGGGAGATGGTGCTGACCCAGCTGATTATCAACAGCCGCTATGCCCTGATGAGTCTGGCGCTGAGCCAGCGGATGGGGCAGCGGATTGGAATCCTGCCCCGGCTGCTCATCGCTTTTTTCAATACAGATGAAATCTTTGCCCTGGCCATGTCCCGGAGGGAGCCGCTGACCCTTCCGTATATGCTGGGGCTGGGCACCCTGCCCATCCTGGGCTGGACCGGAGGGACTCTCTGCGGCGGTCTGGCGGGTTCTGTGCTTCCGGTGTCCATCCGGAGCGCTCTGGGGGTTATGCTCTATGGGATGTTCATTGCCATCGTGGTGCCTCCCGCCCGGCAGGAGCGCCCTGTGCTGGCGGCGGTGGTGCTGGCGCTGGTGCTGAGCAGCCTGTTCGCCTGGGTCCCGGCCCTGAAAACCGTGTCGGCGGGTATTGCCATTGTGATCTGCACTGTGGCTGCGGCGGCTGTCTGTGCGGCATTGTTTCCGGTGGCGGATGAGGAGGACGGGATATGAACCTGTACCTGTACATCGCCGCCATGGCCCTGACCACTTACCTGATCCGGGTGCTTCCCCTGACCGTTTTCCGCAGACCCATTCGCAGCCGGTTTCTGCGCTCGTTTCTGCACTATGTGCCCTACGCCTGCCTGAGCGCCATGACCTTCCCGGCGATACTGACCAGCACGGAGTCCGTCCTCAGCGGCGCGGCAGCTCTGGCGGTGGCGGTGGTGCTGGCCTACCGGGGAAAGAGCCTGATTGTGGTTGCCCTGAGCAGCAGCGCTGCCGTACTGGTGTGCCAGTGCGCGGCCCATCTGCTGGGGTAGGAAAAATTTAGATTTTCTTAAGATTTTGCACAAAAATCCGCGAATTTTAGGGAATATGTAAAATAATTGTGTCCGGTCCCGGTTTTGCTTGACAAACCGGGACCGGCTTGTTATAATCCAACCCGAAGAGGGAGTAGTCGACGCGGTAAGCGGGGCTGAGTCAACATACTGGGGTTTCCCCTGGTTCAGCCGTAAATGACGAGACTTGACAGAACCGTTGGCTCAGTCTCTCCATAGCTTCTGTGCTGACGTAATTGCACGGAGGTTTTTTTATGGGAATGGGAGAATTGCTGCTGCTGGGAATCGGCCTGAGCATGGATGCCTTTGCGGTTTCCATCTGCAAGGGGCTGGCCATGAAGCGGGCTACGGTAGGTGCAGGGCTGACCTGCGGAATCTGGTTCGGCGGATTTCAGGCGCTGATGCCCTTGATCGGATTTTTCCTTGGTTCGATTTTTGCGGAAGCCATCCAGTCTGTGGACCATTGGGTTGCCTTCATCCTTCTGGGCCTGATCGGCTTCAATATGCTGAAGGAGGCCCTGAGCCGGGAGCAGGAATGCGACTGCGCCCAATCCGACGGTGACCTGTCGGTGAAAACCATGTTTGTCATGGCGGTGGCCACCTCCATTGACGCCCTGGCGGTGGGAATCTCCCTGGCTATGGCGGGGGATGTGCCCATTTTTACGGCGGTGGCCCTGATCGGCCTGTGTACCTTCACCCTGTCCGCCATTGGCGTGGGCGTGGGAAGCGTGTTCGGAAGCCGGTTTGAGAAAAAGGCCCAGATGGCCGGGGGTGTGATCCTGATTCTGCTGGGCCTGAAGATTCTGCTGGAACATCTGGAGGTCCTGCCATGATCCGGACGGACAAGCGGATTCGGCTCTGCGTGACGCTGCTGATCTGTAATCTGGTGTTTATCTGGGGCAATTCTCTGCTTCCCGGAGAAATTTCCGGAGCCATCAGCGACGGAGTGAAGGATATCCTGCAGAGCCTAATTCCCGGGGGAGAGACCAGTCCCGCCTCCGGCGGTCTGCTGCGGAAGGCAGCCCATTTCACGGAATTTACCCTGCTGGGAATGTGCCTGGCATGGTTGTTCGGCATGCTGCAAAAGCGCAGATTCTGGCCCTTGCTTCTGGGTGTGGGCGCGGCCTGTGTGGACGAAACCATTCAGATTTTCGTTCCGGACCGGGGCCCCAGCATCCGGGATGTGGCGCTGGACAGCTGCGGTGTGCTGACGGGTATGATCCTGCTTTATTTGGGACATACCTACTACAAAAGAAGAACGATAACATGATTTTTGGAGGACAGAATATGAAAAAGATGCTTTGCCTGATGTTGGCGGGGGTGATGACCCTAGGACTGTTTGCCGGCTGCGGCAGCACCAAGACGGAGGAGACCACCGTTTCCACCACGGCTCCTGCTGCTGCGGTGGAGGGAACCCTGGAGGACCTGATCAGCCAGGTTGCGGAACTGAATCCGGTGGAATTTGATTGCAACGTGACCAATCTGGATCTTTCCGATACCAGTGAAACTGGTCTGTGGATGCTCAAAAGCTATACCGGATTGGACAGCGCCGAGGCCATTACCGAGGCCGTTGCCTTTGAGCCCATGATCGGCTCCATCGCCTTCTCCATGGTGATGGTTCGGGTGGCCGAGGGCCAGGACCCCCAGGCAGTGGCCGAGAGCATGAAGGCCGGCGTGGACCCCCGGAAGTGGATCTGCGTGGAGGCCGACGATATGATGGTGGCGGGCTACGCCGATGTGGTGATGCTGGTTATGGTCAGCAGCGCCAATGATCTGACGGCCCAGTCCTTTGTGGATGCCTTCCAGACCGCCGTGGGCGGGGAAGCGTCCTTCGTGCTGAGCTAACGAGGATACGAAAAATGGCAGCGGCGATGGTCGCTGCCATTTTTTCAAGATGCGTCAGGAGGAACTATGCTCTTTTCCAGTATTTCCTTTCTTTACTATTTCCTCCCCGGGGTGCTGCTGGTGTATTTCCTGGTGCCTCGATGGGGGAAGAACGCCGTGCTGCTTCTGGCCAGCCTGATTTTTTACGGCTGGGGAGAGCCGAAGCTGCTGGGGCTGATGGTGTTCACCATTTTGCTGTTCTACGGCTGCGGCCTGGCCATCGGGGCGGCCCGGAGTCAGAAAACCAAAAAATGGTGGCTGACGGTCTCCGTGGTCATCAGTCTGCTGCTCCTGGGGCTGTTCAAGTACGCCGACTTTTTCATCGGCAGCTTCAACGCCGCAACGGGGCTGTCGGTGCCCCTGCTGAAGCTGGCACTGCCGGTAGGCATCAGTTTCTATACCTTCCAGTGTCTGAGCTACACCATTGACGTTTACCGGGGCAATGTGGCGCCCCAGCGGAATGTGGTGAGTTTCGGCGCCTATGTGGCCCTGTTTCCCCAGCTGATCGCCGGTCCCATCGTCCGGTATGTGGACGTGGCCCGGGAGCTGGAGAGCCGGACCCACAGCTGGGAGAATCTCCGGCTGGGCCTGCGCCGGTTCCTGGTGGGCCTGGGGAAGAAGGTGCTGCTGGCGGACAACTTTGCTTTGCTTGCCAAGCTGTTCCGGGAGAGCGGAGAGCCCTCCGTGCTTTTCTACTGGATGTATGCCGTGGCCTTTACCCTGAATATTTACTTCGACTTTTCCGGCTATTCCGACATGGCCATCGGCCTGGGCCGGATGCTGGGATTCCACTTCATTGAGAACTTCAACTATCCCTACCTGTCCAAAAGCGTGGCGGAATTCTGGCGGCGCTGGCATATGAGCCTGGGCAGCTGGTTCCGGGATTATGTGTATATTCCCCTGGGAGGCAACCGGGTGAAGCCTGCCCGGTGGGTGTTCAACATCCTGGTGGTGTGGATGCTCACGGGACTGTGGCACGGGGCCGCCTGGAATTTCGTGCTGTGGGGCCTGCTGTTTGCGGCGCTGCTGCTGGCGGAGCGGGCCTTCCCCGGCCTGCAGAAGCTGCCGGGGGCGGTGCGCCACGGATATGTGCTGCTGGCGGTTGTGCTGAGCTTTGTGCTGTTCAACGCCGAGAACCTGACCCAGGCGGGGCAGGATTTTGCCGGGCTGTTCGGCCTGGGGGGACTGCCTCTGGTGACGGAGGAGACGCTGTATTATCTGCGCAGCTTTGGGGTACTGTTCCTGGTGGGCATTGTAGGGTCCACTCCGGCGGTGAAGCAGTGTGCCGGGCGGATTGCCCAGACCCGGGCGGGCCTTCCCCTGGAACTTCTGATGATGACGGCGCTGCTGCTGGTTTGCACCGGCTATCTGGTGGACGGCTCCTTCAGTCCCTTCCTGTATTTCCGGTTCTGAGGAGGAAAACAGAATGAAGAAAAATTATACGGCACTGATTGTTCTGCTCCTCTGGGTAACGCTGACGGCTCTGGCTTGGTTCCTGCCTGCCGGGGAATTCTCCATCGCCGAGCGGCGGCCCCTGGCCCAGATGCCGGAGGTGGATGTGGAGTCCGTTCTGGATGGGAAATTCATGGATGAATTTGAGGACTATGCCCTGGACCAGTTCCCCCTGCGGGACCGATTCCGTCAGATCAAGTCCCTGTTCTGCTACTATGTCCTGGGACAGAAGGACAACAACGGCATCTATCTGTATCAGGGCTACGCCGCCAAGCAGGAGTATCCGCTGAAGGAAGTCTCTGTGTCCCACGCACTGGAGCGGTTCGGCTACCTGTACGAGAAATATCTGACGGATTCGGATGTGTATATGGCAGTGGTGCCGGACAAGGGCTACTATCTGGCCGAGCCCGCCGGACAGCTGGCTATGGACTACGAGAAGCTGTTCTCCATGGTGGCGGAGGGAATGCCCTGGGCCACCCACATCGACCTGACGCAGACCTTGTCTCTGGAGGACTACTACCGCACCGACACCCACTGGCGGCAGGAGTGCCTGTGGGACACCGCTGCGGCGGTGTGTCAGGCCATGGGAGTGCCGGCGCCCCAGGAGGGGGACTACGGCCCTGTTACCCTGTCCCGCCCCTTCTATGGGGTGTACTACGGTCAGGCGGCCCTGCCCATGGAGCCGGACACTCTGAACCTTGTGAGCAATGCCATGCTGGACAGCTGCACCGTCTATGACTACGAGACCGGGGAAACCAGCGCCGTCTACAACTGGGACAAACTGGACAGTCCGGACCTGTATGATGTGTTCCTCTCCGGAGCCAAGAGCCTGCTGACCATCGAGAATCCCCAGGCATCCACAGACCGGGAGCTGATTGTGTTCCGGGATTCCTTCGGCAGCAGCCTGGTACCCCTGCTGGTGCAGAACTATGCCAGGGTGACCCTGGTGGATATCCGGTATGTGCGGATTGACCTGCTGGACCAGTTCCTGGATTTCCACGGACAGGATGTGCTGATGCTCTACAGCACCCTGGTGCTCAACAGCAGCTCCACCATCCGATAACCAAAACAATCCCGCTTGCCGAAGCAAGCGGGATTGTTTTGGCTAAACAGTGAGATTTTGAATCCATTTGCCCTGCTTGAGCATCACGGCGCCGATGACGCACTTGATCAAATCCGCCGACTGGCAGATAAAGTACAGGGGCAGGATGGTCAGCGGGGTGAACCGGCTCAGGCAGAAGGCCAGGGGAACACAGCACACCCACACGAAGCAGCTGTCAAACAGGAAGGTAACCATAGTCTGACCGCCGGAGCGGAGGGTAAAGTAGGTGGCGTTGATATAGGCGTTCACGGGCATCATCAGCGCCGACAGGCAGATCAGCTGCCCCGCCAGCTGGCGGACCTGGGGAGTGGTGTTGTAAATCTGGGGGAACAGTCCGGAGAACAGGGCCATCAATGCTCCGAACAGAATTCCGGAGGTGACGGATACCGTGATGAGCTTGCGGTTGGAATCCCGCACCTCCGGCTCCGGAAGGCAGGCCCCCAGCATCTGGCCCATGATGATGCCCACGGCGTTGCCCATGGACAGGAACACCACACTGGACAGATTGAACAGCGTGCTGGAGATGTTCATGGCAGGCACCACATCCAGGCCGCAGGTGGAGTAGCACTGATTCAGGAAGGCCATACCGCTGGACCAGAGAAACTCATTGACCAGCAGGGGCATTCCCATGATGACAATGGACTTGAGCAGCTTGCCGGGAATGGCGAAGGACCGGAAGGCCCCCACGATGAAGGGATTGCGCAGACTGTGGGAGTGGGTCCATCCCGCCACAATGGCAAATTCCACATACCGGGAAATCACCGTGGCCACGGCCGCGCCTTCCACCCCCATTCTGGGGGCGCCGAAGTGGCCGAAAATCAGCACATAGTTCAGCACCAGATTGACCAGCACCGCCGCTACGCCGCCCAGCATGGGCAGCAGGGTCTCTCCGGTTTCCCGGAGGGTGCTGGAGTAGGCATTGGTGAGGGCAAAGGGGAGAAAGCCCCAGAGCATCACGTGCAGATAGCGCAGGCCGTAGTCCAGGGCGCCGGAGGCGGTGGCGGCATCCCCCTCGCCGGTCAGGTACAGGCCGATGAGGGCCGGGCCGCCCTGCAGGAACAGGGCGCAGCCCAGCACTCCGATGAGCAGACATACCAGAATCTTGAAGCGGAAGGTGTTTCGCACACCCTGGCTGTCCCCGGAGCCGTGAAACTGGGCGGTGAAAATGCCTGCCCCGGAGGTGGCGCCGAAGATGCACAGGTTGAATACCACCAGCAGGCCGTTGACAATGGACACGCCGCTCATGGGAACGGTGCCCACCTGGCCCACCATGATGTTATCCAGCAGGGAAACAAAGTTGGTGATGCCGTTTTGAATCATGATGGGGACGGCAACCCCCAGAACACGGCGGTAGAACGCCCTGTCCCCGATGTAACGATGGAGCATACTTACCTCAATTGGATTTTAGAATCCGGAAAGGAGCTCAGATCTCCTTTCCGCCGATGAAGACCCGCTTCTGGGTGTAATCGCCGGAGCAGATCACGAAATCCGCCAGCTTGCCGGTTTCGATGGAGCCGATCTTGTCCGCAGCGCCGATGGCACAAGCGGGATTGTAGCTGGCGGCCCGGATGGCGTCCTCCTCCGGAATGTTCCAGGAAATTACGTTGCACAGGCACTGCCACAGGTTGGCGGCGGAGCAGGCGATGGTGCCGTCGGCCAGACGGGCTACGCCGTCCCGGAGCCAGCAGTCCTGACCGCCCAGCTGGAACTGGGTGCCGTCCGGCAGTCCGGCGCACCGGCCGGAGTCGGAGACCAGAATCATCCGGCTGCCGCCGAACATGGAGAAGGCCAGACGGACGGAAGCGGGGTGAATGAGCTCGCCGTCGCAGATGATTTCAGCCCGAACCTTGGGGTTCTCCACCGCGGCGGGAATCACGCCGGGGTTGCGGTGGTGAATGCCGGGGATGGCATTGTACAGGTGGGTCAGATGGGTGACGCCGGCGTCGATGGCGGCCTTGGCGTGGTCATAGTCGGAATCGGTGTGGGCGATGGACACGGTGCAGAGCTCCTTGGCCTTTGCCACGAATTCTGCGGCGCCGGGCAGCTCCGGGGCCACATCCACAATCCGAACCAGACCGCCGCAGTCCTCATACAGCTTCCGGAAGCCTTCAAAGTCCGGCTCCTTCAGGTAGTCAGGGTTCTGGGCGCCCCGCTTTTTATAGGAGAAGTAGGGGCCTTCCATCTGAATGCCCATCAGCCGGGCGCAGCCCTCAGGAGACTCCTCCCGCAGCTGCTTGGCGGTGGCGAAGGCCTTGGACAGCACCTCGTAGGGCAGGGTCATGGAAGCGGGGGCAAAGGAGGTGACGCCGCAGCGGGCATAGAAGCCGGCCATGGTTTTCAGCCCCTCGTAGTCGCCGTCGGAGAAGTCGGCGCCGGAGTTTCCGTGGCTGTGAACATCCACCAGGCCGGGAATCACGGTGGCGCCCTGAAGATCTACAGCGTCCTCGGGGACG
>CALXFW010000064.1 GCA_944387685.1 uncultured Oscillospiraceae bacterium | reverse complement strand
GCCGTCATGGCGTCCTGGGTGAACTTGGAGTTCACGGACTTCTTGGTCTGATTCTCAAAGCAGCCGATGGTGGAGAAGCAGTTGGTCACCAGAACCAGAGAGTCCTGGATGTCCTGGAAGATAATTTTTCCCTCGCTTTTGGTGTACTTATTGTTATCCCGGAGGTACTTGTCGAAGGCAGCGGTAAAGCCCAGCCGCACCGCCCGGTCCGGACTGCCGCCGTACTCCAGCCAGGAGGAGTTGTGGTAGTACTCCAGGTGGCTGACCTGCTTGCTGAAGCAGAAGGAGACGGTGATTTTCAGCTTCATCTCCGGGCGGTTCTCCGCGTCCCGGCCCCGGCGCTCCGTCTCCCAGAAGGTGGGCATGGTGAAGGCGTTGTCCCCCACCAGCTCCTCGATATACTGACGAATGCCGTTTTCATAGCGGAATTCCTCGGTCTCGAACTTGCCTCCCACCTGGTTGCGGAACCGGAAGGTCACTCCCGGATTCACCACCGCCTGACGGCGGAGCACATCCCGGTAGTATTCCACAGGAATCCGGATGTCGGTGAACACTTCCTTATCCGGCCGCCAGCGGAAGCAGGAGCCGGTTTTTTTCCGGTCGGCAGGCTCCTTCTTCAGGCCGCCGATGTTCCGGCCCTTCTCAAAGTGCAGGTCATACCGGTAGCCATCCCGGCGGATGGTGGCGTCAAAATATTCCGAGGCATACTGGGTGGCGCAGGAGCCCAGGCCGTTCAGGCCCAGGGAGTATTCGTAGTTCTCCCCATTTTCCCTGTACTTGCCGCCGGCGTACATCTCGCAGAATACCAGCTCCCAGTTATAGCGCTTTTCCTTTTCATTATAATCCACCGGGCAGCCCCGGCCGAAGTCCTCCACCTCCACGCTCAGGTCCTCGTAGCGGGTGACGATGATGGTATTGCCGTGGCCCTCCCGGGCCTCGTCAATGGCGTTGGACAGAATCTCAAACACCGCGTGCTTGCAGCCCTCCAGGTCGTCGGAGCCAAAAATAACCGCCGGACGCTTGCGCACCCGGTCCTCCCCCTTGAGCATGGAGATGCTGGAATTTCCGTATTGTTCTTGCTTTTTCGTAGCCATTTTCCTTACCTGCCATAGTTATCCATATTATTTCCAGTATATTATACGCATTCCGGGCGGTAAAGTCAACCGGCCTGCCCTTTACCGGAATTTCCCTGCCCGAATCCCCCGGAGCTCTTGGGAGTCCTGCCGAATTTACCGTATCTTAACCATTTATTTTTAAGCTATTTGCACAAAAGCCATCTATGGAATTCTGCGACTTTCAATCGCTTGTAAGTTGAAAACCGCCTGAGCCCCAAGGTAAAATAAAGATGAGCCATGGCGGCGATTCAGTCCGCCGGCTTCGTGAGGTGAAGCGATGGAAGAACCGATTTTTGAAATCTCCGCCCGGGAGGTAACCCTGGAGGTTACGGACGAGCGCACCGGCAGGCACTACCGCCGCACCCTTCCCATTGACTATTGGGAGACGGCCAACACCGTGGTGCTCCGGGGGGAAAATCTGGACGGGAGCTTCTCCCAGCTGGTGTTCTACACCAACAGAGGGCTCCAGCGGCTGCAGGGACTCACCGGGAAGGGCCCGGACGCCGACCCCTGCGGCACCCATCAGGCAAACAAGGACACCCATCCCAGATAAAAAGGAGGAAATGGCATGATTAAGAAAACCCTGGTCATCAACGGCGTTACCCGCACGCTGTTGGTTGAGGAGACTGAAACCCTTGCGTCGGTGCTCCGGGAGCGTCTGCTGCTCACCGGATGCAAAATCGGCTGCGGCGAGGGTCACTGCGGCGCCTGTAACGTGATTGTAGACGGCAAGGTCACCCGGTCCTGTATTGTGAAAATGAGCCGCATCAAGGACGGTGCGGAAATCACCACCATTGAGGGCATCGGCACCATTTCCGATATGCACCCGCTGCAGGTGGCCTGGATGGCCCACGGCTGCGCCCAGTGCGGCTTCTGCTCCCCCGGCTTTATCATGAGCGCCAAGGTGCTGCTGGACAACAATCCCTCCCCCACCCGGGAAGAGGTCCGGGACTGGTTCCAGAAGAACCGGAACCTGTGCCGCTGCACCGGCTATAAGCCTCTGATCGATGCGGTGATGGACGCCGCCCGGGTCATCCGGGGTGAGATCACCAAGGAAGATCTGGTATTCAAGCCCACCGGCGACTCCATTGTGGGCACCACCTACATCCGTCCCTCCGCCGCCCAGAAGGTCACCGGCACCTGGGACTTCGGCGCCGACGACGCCCTGAAGATGCCCAAGGATACCCTCCGCCTGGCCCTGGTTCAGGCCAAGGTCAGCCACGCCCTGATCAAGGGCATCGACACCGCCGTAGCGGAAACCATGCCCGGCGTTGTCCGGATCATCACCGCCAAGGACATCGTGGCCGCCGGCGGCAAGAACCGGATCAATGGTCTGGTCATGCTGCCCCTGAACAACAAGTGCGACGGCTGGGACCGCCCGGTTCTGTGTGACGAGAAAATCTTCCAGTTCGGCGACGCCATCGCCATTGTGGCCGCCGACACCGAGGCCCACGCCCGGGCCGCCGCCGATGCGGTGGTGGTGGACATTGAGCCGCTGCCCGCCTACATGAACGCCATGGACGCCATTGCCGAGGATGCCATCGAAATCCATCCCGGCACCCCCAACGCCTATTACGAGACCAACTGCATCAAGGGCCCGGACTTTGACTTTGATTCCGCTCCCAACGTGGTGGAAATCGAGTCCTACTGCTCCCGTCAGCCCCATCTGCACCTGGAGCCGGACTGCGGCTACGCCTACATCGACGAGGACGGCATGGTTACCGTCCACTCCAAGTCCATCGGCATCCACCTGCATATGCCCATGATCGCCGACGGCATCGGCGTGCCCATGGAGAAGCTCCGCTTGGTCCAGAACCACGCCGGCGGCACCTTCGGCTATAAATTCTCCCCCACCAACGAGGCCATTCTGGGCGCCGCCGCCAAGATTCTGCAGCGGCCGGTCTCCCTGGTGTTCAACCAGTTCCAGAACATCACCTACACCGGCAAGCGCAGCCCCGCCTTCATGCACATCAAGCTGGCTGCCGACGAAAACGGCAAGCTGCTGGGTCTGTGGGGCGACAACTATATTGACCACGGCCCGTACTCCGAGTTCGGCGACCTGCTGACCCACCGGCTCAGCCAGTTCACCGGCGCGGGCTACCACATCCCCACCATCCGCAACAAGAACACCACCGTCTTTACCAACCACGCCTGGGGCTCCGCCTTCCGGGCCTACGGCTCTCCCCAGTCCTTCATGGGCTCCGAAATCGCCATCGACGTGCTGGCCGCCAAGATGGGCATGGACCCCTTCGACATCCGGGAGCTGAACTGCTACAAGGAGTCCGAGCACTCCACCATCCCCACGGGCTACGCCCCCGACGTGTACTGCCTGGAGGGTATGTACAAGGTGGCCCGGCCCCTGTATGAGGCCGCCAAGAAGCGGGTGGCGGAGAAGAACGCCGCCTCCGACGGCCGGTACAAGTACGGCATCGGCGTGTCCTCCGGCGTCTACGGCTGCGGCCTGGACGGCGTGGACAGCTCTCAGGCCTATGCCGAGCTGAACCCCGACGGCACCGTTACCATCTACGTCTCCTGGGAGGACCACGGACAGGGCGCCGACATGGGCGCGCTGGTCTCCGCCCATGAGACCCTGCGGCAGGCGGGCATCCGTCCCGACCAGATCCGTCTGGTGATGAACGACACCAAGATCACCCCCAACTCCGGCCCCGCCGGCGGCTCCCGCAGCCAGGTCATGTCCGGCAACGCCTGCCGTCTGGC
>CALXFW010000063.1 GCA_944387685.1 uncultured Oscillospiraceae bacterium | reverse complement strand
ATTGCCCACCGGGTCCAGGTCAGTGGGAAAGCAGTTCAGAACCAGGAACTGGCAGTGACTACCGTGGCGGGCCTTCGGATTGCCAGCGTCCAAGTCAACGAAGGACAGCAGGTGGAGCAGGGATATGGCAATATGTCAATCCTGCCTGATGTCAGACAGGATTTGTCCGACATCCAGATTGTGATGGAATGGGAACCGTCGGAAGAGAGCCGAAGCGCTGCGGTGTATAAAAGTCAATTTGCGGAAGATAAAGCCTATCTGGAGAAGGTTAAAACCGGCCTGGCCAGACTGGAAAATCTGACCTTCTCCCGGGCTGCCCGCCGGGAAGACGAAAACTTGGGATATACCGGAACGGACGCAGAGGGAAGGAAATTCCAGATGATTTTCTTTCTCCGCACAGGAGAATGGAACTATACCACATTTTCGGAAACTGCAGCCCAACTGAAGGAAGAGACTGCTCGGGAAGAAAGGGAGCGCTATGAAAACTGGATGAACTCAGTTGGGTTGTTCCCGGAAGGTGCGGCGTTTTCCATTCAGAACGGGGACACCTTACGCTGGGACGCATCGGCGCCGCAGGATATTTCCGTCGGAAAGGAGGACTTTCAGAAGGGGTCAATCCTGATACAGCTCCACGAATCCGGCGCTCCGGTTAACTTTTTTTACCAGGTTACCTGGAATCGCTATGTGGCCACCGAGGAGCTGATTTCCCAGACTCAGGCATTGGAACAGGTGCAAAAGGGAAATTTTGAACAATATGTACCCTTTCAGGCGGGAGATATGCTGCATATCACCAACTGTGAACTGACCTATGTCTATGACACCAAAGGCTTTTATCAGCCGGTATATGAATTCAGCGGGTATCTCAATCAAAGGGAAAACCTGTGGACTTGCCGGATTCCCGCATTGCCGCAATAAGGGCGCTTACCCTTGATGTATTGACTTCCGGGAAAGATGCCACTATAATGGTTTCATCCTGTTTGCAGATGAGGAAACCATATGAAACACATTCTCCTTTTGGAAGACGATGAGGCTCTGGGACGGGGAATTGCCATGGCGCTGGAATCGGCGGAACGGGCGGTTACCCGCTGTGCGTCCCTTGCCCAGGGAAATGCGGTTTTGGAAAAGCAGCGGTTTGACCTGTTGATTCTGGACATCAATCTCCCCGACGGAAGCGGGCTGAATCTCCTGCGCAGTCTTCGCAGCCGGGATGACCATACGCCGGTGATTTTACTTACGGCAAATGATCTGGAGCTGGACGAGGTGACGGGGCTGGAATCCGGCGCGGATGACTATATCACAAAGCCTTTTTCCCTGGCTGTTCTCCGGGCCAGGGTTGCGGTCCAGCTGCGCCGGGAGCCAGAGCAGCGCACCGGGGCAATGACCCTGGGACCATTTGGCTTTGACTTTGACCGGATGGATTTTCGCCGGGATGGCGCCGCCGTGGAACTGTCCAAAACGGAGCAGAAACTGCTGCGTCTGCTGGTGGAAAACCGGGGACAGACGCTAAGCCGCAGCCAACTGCTGGACGGCGTCTGGACGGATGGGGCGGAGTATGTGGAGGAAAATGCCCTCTCCGTGACCGTGAAGCGGCTGCGCAGCAAGCTGGAAGCGGACCCCGCCCATCCGGAGTACCTGAAAACGGTCTATGGCATCGGCTACACCTGGGTGGTGAAGGTATGAACGAATATTTCGTGGCGGGGATTGCCCTGCTGATTGCGCTCATGGCGATTCTCTGCGGCCTGTGGCGGACGAGGCGTACCATGAAACGGCTGGACGCCATGTTCGCAGCCGCCACCGACGGAACCTTTCTGGAAACAGACTTTGATGAAAGCCGTCTGTCCGCTTTGGAAAGCCGGGTGCGGCGGTATCTCACCGCCAGCGCGCTGTCTGCCCGGAGCATTCAGGAGCAGAAAGACCAGCTCAGCACCCTGATTTCCGATATTTCCCACCAGACCAAAACACCGGTGGCCAACCTGCTGCTGTATGCCCAGCTGCTGGAAGAGCAGCCTTTGACGCAGCAGGAGCAAAGCTGTGCCCAGGCCATTGCCGCCCAGGCAGAGAAATTGCAGGTGCTGATTGAAGCGCTGGTCAAAACCTCCCGGCTGGAAACCGGCATCCTTGCCCTGCATCCGGAGGAGGGGATGCTTTCCCCAATGGTGAAGCGGGCGGCGGCCCAGTATATCCCCAAGGCAGAGGCAAAGGGAATCACCCTGACCCTGGGACAGACGGAGGGGGATGCCTGCTTTGACCCCAAGTGGACGGAGGAGGCTCTGTGCAACATCCTGGATAATGCGGTAAAATATACCCCAGCCGGAGGAGTGGTGACGGTGGATGTGAAAAATTATGAGCTGTTTTCCGCAATCCGGGTTGCCGATACCGGCCCCGGCATCCTGGAAGAAGATCAGGCGAAAATTTTCAGCCGGTTCTATCGCGCATCTGATGCTTACCAGGAAGAAGGAGTGGGGATCGGGTTGTACCTGACCCGCCAGATTGCTCAGAAGCAGGGCGGCTATGTGAAGGTGGAGAGCGCACCGGGCCGGGGAAGTATGTTTTCTCTGTATCTGCCCCGGGAGCGGAGCGGGGAGACGGAAAAGAATGGGAGGACACCGTGATGACCAACGAATATGAGAACGATCAATTTTTTCAGGCCTATTCCCAGATGCCCCGCAGCCTGGAAGGACTGGATGCAGCGGGGGAATGGCATCAGCTGCGTGAACTTTTCCCTCCATTGGAAGGAAAAGCAGTGCTGGATTTGGGATGCGGGTATGGCTGGCACTGCCGGTTTGCTCACGA
>CALXFW010000062.1 GCA_944387685.1 uncultured Oscillospiraceae bacterium | reverse complement strand
GGGAGGCGGTAAGCGCCCTGCACCGGGGCAAGACCTGGCTCACCGCGGTGACCAGGATCACCCTGGACGGCAGGACTGTCACCCGCCGGCGGCGGGTAAGGGCCGGGGAGGAAACCGTGCGCCTGCGGCGGCGGGCCTTGCAGCAGAGCTATTATCTGGCGGCCCGGGAATTTCTCCCCGGGCCGCCTCCCTGGGGGGCCTTGGCCGGGGTTCGGCCCACCAAGCTCACCACCCGGCATATGCTGGAGGGGGGCACCCCCGCTTCCGCGGAGAAGCTTTTGAAGGATGTGTACTATGTCACCCCCAGCCGGCGGAAGCTGGCGGTGGACTGCTCCGCCGCCACCGTCCGGGCCGCCGGGCTGCTGGAACCCCGGGACCTGTCGGTGTATATCGGCATCCCTTTCTGCCCCAGCCGCTGCGCCTACTGCAGCTTTGTCAGCCGGACCATCGGCCAGAAAACCGAGCTGCTGGAGCCCTACCTCCAGGCTTTGCTCCAGGAAATTGCCGTCACCGGCCGGCTGCTGGAAGCGTCCGGCAGGACGGTTCGCACCCTGTACATCGGCGGAGGCACCCCCACCACCCTTACCACCGGGCAGATGGTGCGGCTGCTGGAGGCCATCTCCCAGAGCTTTGACCTGAGCCGCTGCCTGGAGTTCACCGTGGAGGGAGGCCGTCCCGACACCCTGGACGCGGAAAAGCTGCTGGCCATCCGCAGCCACGGCGCTGACCGGATGAGCATCAATCCCCAGACCATGGAGGACAGCGTGCTCCGGGCCTGCGGCCGGATTCACAAGGCCCAGGACATCCTTCGGGCCTATGACCAGGCCCGGGAGGCGGGCTTCGCGGACATCAACATGGACCTGATTGCGGGCCTTCCCACCGATACCCCGGAAGGGTTCCGCCGGTCCCTGGAAACCGTGGCCCGGCTGAATCCCGCCAACATCACCGTCCATACCCTGGCCCTGAAGAAGGGGGCCGACCTGTTCGAGCACCGGGAAAATCTGCCCGCCCCGGAGGCGGTGGAGGAAATGGTCGCCTGGGCGGAGGACTTCCTCCGGGCCTCGGGCTACAGTCCCTACTACCTCTACCGGCAGAAGTATATGTCCGGCAGCTTTGAAAATGTGGGCTGGAGCCGGGAAAACCGGGACTGCCTGTACAACATCTATATGATGGAGCAGCTGCACACCATCGGCTCCCTGGGAGGCGGGGGCATGAACAAGGTGAATCCGCCCGACGGCAGCCTGCGCCGGTTTCATAACCCCAAGTTCCCCGAGCAGTACATCCAGATGCTGGATACCGTGCTGGAGCAGAAACAGGAGCTGTTCGCCCTGCTGAAAGAAACCCCATGAAAGGAAGCGTTCCCTTGGACACCTTAATTTCCAACGTCACCGCCGTGACCATGAACCCCAAAATGGAGGTTCTGTTCGGCGCATATATTGGCATTCAGGATGGAAAAATTTGCTCCATCTCCAAAACGCCCCCGTCCGACACCCCCCAAACCATCATCGACGGCACCGGCATGGTGGCCATTCCCGGCCTGATCAACTGCCACACCCAGCTGGCCACCGCTCTGCTTCGCTGCTATACCGATGACCTGGGCAATGCCCAGGCCCTGGAGGCCCTGCTGCAGAAGGAGGCCAAAATGGACTCCCGCTGCGCCAAAGCTGCGGCGCTGCTGGCCATTACCGAGTGCCTGCGCTTCGGCGTTACCTCCGTTTCCGACCTGTACTACTATCCCGACGCCACCGCCGAGGCCGCGGCGGAGTCCGGCATCAAGGCAAACATCGCCCTGTCCAGCTACCGGTTTATCGACCCCAGCGAAGATTTCGATTTTGAAACCGACGAGCAGTGCCGGGAGCTGGTGCGAGTGGTGGAGAAATGGAACGGCTACGACCAGGGCCGGATTAAAATCGATGCAGGCATCTACGCCGAATACACCAGCAACTATAAGCTCTGGGAAGCCCTGGCAGGCTACGCCAGCGAGGCGGGCATCGGGATGCAGCTGAATCTGGCCCAGACCCAGGGTGAAGTGGACTCCTGCCTGGACCGCACCGGCATGGGCCCGGGGGAGCTGCTGGACTGCCACAATCTGTTCTGTGTGCCAACAACCGCTGCCGGCTGTACATACCTGACCCCGGAAGAGCGTAAACTACTGGGGAAGAAGAACGTCTCCGCCGTGGCGCTGCCTCTCACAGCCTACAAATCCGGTCTGGCCTCCACCCCGATTCTGGACACCGTCCGAGCCGGGATGAACGTGGCCCTGGGAACCGGCGGCGCGGTGGCCAGCGGCAATCTGGACCTGTTTGAAGTGATGCGCTTTGCCGCCATGTCCGCCCGGAAGGAGAGCGGCGACCCCGCCGCCTTGCCCGCCTCTGCAGCCCTGATGATGGCAACCGTCACCGGCGCCCAGGCTCAGGGCCGGGCCGCCCAGTGCGGAATGCTCCAGCCGGGCATGGACGCGGACCTGGCCCTGGTGGATTTCTCCGCCCCCCATCTGATTCCCTGCCACAACGTACTCAACGGCCTGGTGTGGTCCGCCAAGGGCGGCGATGTGGCCATGACCATGGTCCGGGGCAAGATTCTCTACCAGAATGGCAAATTCCCCACCATCGACCTGAACGAGGTCGTCCAGGAGCTTACCGGTTACGCCATGGGCCGGCTGTTTGACGAGGCCAAGTGAGGAGGCTGTGTATGTCCGATTCCCAGAAGAAGCAGAATTTCCTTCAGGGCACCGCCCTGCTGGCCATCGCCACCGCCATTGTGAAGGTTTTGGGCGCTTTTTATAAAATTCCCCTGAACGCCATCATCGGCGAACAGGGCTTTGGTTACTTCAACACCGCCTACGATATCTACAACGTGCTGCTGATGATCTCCACCGCCGGTCTGCCGGTGGCCATGAGCCGGATGATCTCCCAGGCCAGCTCCCTGCACCACTATAACCAGGTCCGCCGGATCTACCGCACCGCCCGGGGCATCTTCCTGGGGCTGGGCATTGCCGGCGCCCTGCTGATGACGGTGTTCTGCCGTCAGCTGGCCCAGTTTCAGAATCAGCCGGATGCCTGGGCTGCCATTGGATTCCTTGGCCCCAGCGCCCTGCTGATTTGCATCATGAGCACCTACCGGGGCTTCTTCCAGGGCCAGAGCAACATGATCCCCACCTCCGTCTCCCAGGTGATCGAGGCCATCGTGAAGCTGATTGTGGGCATGGTCGCCGCCCTGGTTTTGCTGGAATTCACCCACAGCATTCCCCTGGCCGCCGGCGGCGCCATTCTGGGTGTCACTGTCAGCTGCCTGGTCTCCGCCATTTACCTGTTCTTCTGCTGCCGCAAGAGTTTTGGCCAGCTTCCCCAGACGGAGGAAGCGCCCCGCAGCTACGCGGATACCGCCAAGGGTCTGCTGATCATTGCCATCCCCATCACCCTGGGCTCGGCAGGATTGCAGCTGATGACCATGCTGGAAACCAGAATTTACATGGGTCAGCTGCTGGAAGCCGGGCACAGCCAGGCCGCCGCAGACACCATGCGGGGCATTTACAGCATGACCCTGACGATTTTCAATATGCCCTGTGCCTTCATTACCCCCATCACCGTCAGCATTATCCCTGCCATTACCGCCCAGCTGACGTTGTGCCGGGAACATGAGGCCAAGGAAATCGAGGAATCCTCCGTCCGGATCACCGGACTGATCTCCATGCCCTGCGCCTTTGGCCTGGCCATTCTGGCGGAGCCTGTCACCGCCCTGCTGGGATTCTACCAAGGCGAGAACCTGGTGCTGGCGACAAAGCTCATGGCGGTGCTGGCTGTTGCCATTGCCTTCGATGCCGTGGTGCTGCTGACCACCGCCATCATGCAGGCCCACGGCTACGCCCGGCAGTCCGTGAACAATATGCTTCTGGGCGGCCTTCTGAATCTGGCGGCGGTGTATATCCTGACCAGAAATCCCCACATCGGAATTGTGGGCACCCCCATCGGAATCCTGCTGGGCTACATGGCCATCTCCGCCCTGAATCTGTTCTCCATGCGTCGGCTGTTGGATGAGCCTCCTGCCGTGATGAAAAATCTGGTTCGGTCGTTCCTGGCATCTGCGGTCATGGGATTGTTTGTGCTGGGTATCTTCCTGGGCCTGAAATCGCTGCATATCAGCAGCAATCTGGTTCTGTGCGTAATTCCCATTGCCGTGGGCGTGGTGGTGTATGCCCTGGCCGCTGTGGTATTCAAGGTGGTCACCCGTGCGGACTGCCTGCTGCTGCCCAAGGGCGAAAAAATAGCAAAGCTGCTGAAACTGTGAGAAACTATCCCAAAATAACTTGCTTTTTTCTGAATATTATGTTAATCTAAGGAAGATTTCGCAAAAAGGAAAGAGGAGCGTCAACCATGAACAAAACCGAACTGATTTCCGTCGTTGCCGACAATGCCGGGCTGTCCAAGAAGGATACCGAGCGGGTTCTGGGCGCCGCCCTGGACGCCATCACCGCCGCTCTGGTCCGGGGTGAGAAGGTGCAGCTCAGCGGCTTCGGCACATTCGAGGCCAAAGACCGGAAGGCCCGCATCGGCCGCAATCCCCACACCCGCGAGGCCATTGACATCCCCGCCACCCGGGTCCCGGCCTTCAGCCCCAGCAGAGCCCTGAAGGAAACCGTGGGCAAGTGATATGCGGCTGGACAAATTTTTGAAGGTCTCCCGGCTGATCAAGCGCCGCACCGTGGCCAATGAAGCCTGTGACAACGGCCGGATTCTGGCCAATGGCCGGGTGGTAAAGGCCAGCTACGATGTGAAAGTGGGAGACAAACTGGAGATTGCCATGGGCAGCCGCACCATTGCGGTGGAAGTTCTGGAGGTTGCGGAGAATGTCCGCAAGGACGACGCCTCCGGAATGTACCGGGAAATCTGAAACAGGAGGGAAGCGAGCCGGCTTCCCTCCTGTTTGCGTTATGGGTTTGGCGCACACGAACCGGGATGTTTTCCACAGGGGGCTGCCTCCATTCCGGAGGAAAACTGCCCAGTGACAACCCCGCCGGTTCGTGGTACAATGGCTGGAGAACCGAAAAAGGAGGGCTGTCCATGAAAGCAGTCTATGTGGGCCACAGCGGTTTCCTGGTGCAGACGCAGAGAAGGTATTACCTGTTCGATTACTTTCAGGGGTCGCTGCCGGTTCTGAATCCGGAAAAGCCCATCACCGTGCTGGCCAGCCATGGCCACCGGGACCATTACAACCTGCAGGTGCTGTCCCTGCTGGAGGAACAGGGGATGCAGCAGATTGACCTGGTGCTCTCTTCCGATATTCCCCCGGAGAAGCGCCCGACGGGACGGTCCTGCCTGGCGGTTTCCCCCGGGGAAACCCACACCCTGGCCCAGGGGCAGACCCTGACCACCTACGATTCCACGGATCTGGGGGTATCGTTCCTGATCCGGGACGGAGAAGAATGGTTTTTCCACGCCGGGGACCTGAACGACTGGTTCTGGGACGGGGAGCCGGAGGCGGACAACCGGCAGATGACCCAGGCCTACCGGGGAGAAATCGACCGTCTGGCCCGGGACCTTTTGGGCAGGCCTTTGGACGCCGCCTTTGTGGTGCTGGACCCCCGGCAGGAGGGGGCCTATGACCGGGGCATGGCCTATTTTCTGGAGACGGTTCCCGTCCGAAAGGTCTACCCCATGCACTTCTGGGACCAGCCCCAGGTGATCGGCAGATTCCTGGCAGCCCATCCCCAGTACCGGGAACAAATCATGGAGGTTTGCAAATGAAATTCCAGATGTATCACGAAAATTATAATGTATCCGACCTGAACAAGTCCCTGGCCTTTTACGAAAAGGCCCTGGGCCTGAAAGAAAAACGCCGCATCAACGGCGACGGATTTATCATCGTCTATGTGGGCAGCCAGGAAACCGACTTCGAGCTGGAGCTGACACAACTGGAGGACCATCCCCAGCCCTATGACCTGGGAGAGTGCGAGTTCCACCTGGCCTTCCGCACCGACGATTTTGACGCCGCCCACCGGCTCCACCAGGAAATGGGCTGCATCTGCTATGAGAATCCCGCCATGGGAATCTATTTCATCACCGACCCCGACGGCTACTGGCTGGAGATTGTGCCCCAGCGGTGACAGAGCCGCCGGACCAGAGAAAGGGGATGACATCTGTGCGGAGCAGAAACTGGCTGGCGGGACTGCTGCTGGCACTGGCGCTCACAGGCTGCGGCCTGGGAGAATCCGGGGAGCAGGCGGCAGTGCGCCGCTGCGCAGAAATTCAGGACCTGTACGCCGGACTTTATGAAACCGCCCAGTGGGTTCAGCCGGAGGACCAATGGGAAGAGCCGGTGCTGAGCCAGGCCTCCCGGGATGCCATGGAAGACTGTCTGATGGCGGCGGGGCTGGATGTGGTGGACAGCAGCGAAGTCTGCCCGGACTATCTGACCACCGGGGAAACGTTCCGCTCTTTCTGGGAGCAGGCTCAGGCGGGAAACGCCGGAGAGCAGGAGGTCATTTATCTGAAGGAAAACGGGGACCTGTACTACCAGCGGTTTTTCCCCCAGGATGGCGGCATCTGGGTGGAGAGCCTGTACGCCCCGATAGAGGAGGTAGAGATGTCCTCCTATGAGTGCCGGGAGATTCTGGACTGGGAGCTGACGGAGCGGGGGTATTTTTACTACCGGATTTACCCGGCGGACGATCCCCATTATGCGGACTTTTCCCTGCTGCGGTTGACAGCTCCGGACCGGGAGCTGTGGGAGCTGAATCAGCGGTACATCCAGGCCGGCAGCTACATTGCCACCAATGTCTTTCTCATCGACTGGTGGGAGGATGACTTCGGGGAGCTGAGCTTCAACGACCTGTGGGAACACCTATACTACGTCCGCTACGGGACCCAGTTCCCCACGGAGGGCTATGAATACGATGCCCCCATGCACTGCTACTGGATTCCTGCGTCGGAATTTGAGCAGGTAATGCTGCCCTTCTTCGCCATTGACCGGGATACGCTCCGGGAACTGGCCCAGTATGACCCGGCGACGGACACCTACCCCTGGCGGCCCATGGAAGGGGACGACCATACCTTCCTGCATTTTTACACCATCGCCCCGGAGGTGACGGCCTGCCGGGACAACGGCGACGGAACCCTGACCCTGACAGTGGAGCTGTATTCCACCGACCTGAAAACCGACTGCCTGTTTGCCCACGAGCTGACGGTGCGTCCCCTGGGGGATGCCGGGTTTCAGTTCGTGGGGAACCGGATGACCTTCCAGACGGAGGAATACGGACTTCCCTACTGTGAGCCTCGGCTGACCTGGGGAGAGATGCGGTAACAGGCAGAGCAATACCCCCGGCGCGGTTCATGAAACCGTTCCGGGGGTTTTCCGCAGACCGGCGCCGTTACCGGTAAAGCTGGAGTGCTCTGGAGATGTCCGGGGGAGAAGCCCTGCCACAGGGACGAAAACCCAAAGAAATAACCCCCGGCCTGTTACGACTTTTCGTAACCGGCCGAGGGTTATTTCCCAAAACTGTTGGGTTCCGTCATTTGCATAACCTCCGAATTCTTCAGATTGGGGGAGTTTGCTTAGTACATGGGACTCACTCCTTTTTTGTAGCTTCATCATAACCTGACCTGGGGAATTTTGCAAGATGGGATGTTCCATAAGAAACCCGGGAAAATGTTGGACAAAGTGAGAATGGACAGACCCGGGCCGGTGTGGTATACTGAATTTGTTGGGCGGCCAGGACGGCCGCCCTTTTTCCGGACGAAAAAGGCGGCGGGAGGTGCGGCAGTGAAAGAGGATAATCTGACCCAGGGGCCGATTTTGCAGAAGCTGCTGCGGTTTTCCCTGCCCATGATTGGGGGAAATCTGCTGCAGCAGGTCTATAATCTGGTGGATACCCTGGTGGTGGGCCGGTGCATCGGCGCCGACGCCCTGGCGGCGGTGGGCTCCGCCTATACCCTGATGGTGTTTCTGACCTCCATCGTCATCGGGCTGTGCATGGGCAGCGGAGCCTTCTTTTCCGCAGATTACGGCGCCGGAGACCGGGAAGCCCTGGGGGAGGACATTTTCCTCTCCTTCCGCTTCATTCTGGCGGTGTCGGTGGCGCTGTGCCTGTCCCTGTACCCGGGGATGGAGGCCATTCTGACGGTGCTGCAAACCCCGCCGGAGCTGATGGCCATGACCCGGGACTATGTGGCGGTGATTTTCGGGGGCATGGTGTTTGTCTTTCTGTATAACTTTTTTGCCTTCCTGCTCCGGGCCATGGGCAACTCCCTGGCGCCCCTGGGATTCTTGGGGGTGTCCACGGTGCTGAACATCGGACTGGATCTCTGGTTCGTGGCAGGACTGGATATGGGGGTGGCAGGAGCCGCCTGGGCCACGGTGATTGCTCAGGCCGCCGCAGGCGCGGGCATCTGGCTGTACGCCCGGAAAACCCTGCCCCTGCTCCGCCGGGGCAGAACCCGCCGGACCCCGGGGCGGCTGGGGGCCATCATCTTCAACGACATCGCCACCGGCATCCAGCAGTCGGTGATGAACTTCGGCATCCTGATGATTCAGGGGCTGGTCAACAGCTTCGGCGCCGGGGTAATGGCAGCCTTCGCCGCCGCAGTGAAAATCGACACCATCGCCTATATGCCTGCCCAGGAATTCGGAAACGCCTACTCCCTGTTTGTCTCCCAGAACCATGGGGCGGGAAAGCCGGAGCGCATCCGGGAGGGCAGCCGGATTTCCTTCGCCGTTTCTGCACTGTTCTGCGCCGGGGTGTCCGCCCTGATCTGGCTGCTGGCGGAGCCGCTGATGCTGCTGTTCATCAGGCCGGAGCAGGGGGAGATTGTGGCGGAGGGCGTCCGGTACCTGCGCATTGAAGGAGCGGCCTATGTGGGAATCGGCGTATTGTTCCTGTGGTACGGCTATTTCCGGGGCATCGGGAAGCCTCACATTTCCCTGATTCTCACGGTGATCTCCCTGGGCACCCGGGTGGCGCTGGCTTACGCCCTGGCCCCCCGGACCCCGCTGGGGGTGACGGCCATCTGGTGGGCCATTCCCATCGGCTGGGTGCTGGCAGACGGAGCGGGACTGGCCTTCTGCCGGAGCACGGAAAAAGAGCACAGCGGAAAATCCCCGCGTAAGGAGGCATTGTAATGTGGTTTCGAAAAAAACAGGAGGCATCTTCCTATGACCCCCAGACCCAGCAGCCGGTAATCCGCACCAGCATCTGCACCGGAGAACAGGTGGCGGGCTTCCGGAACAGGCAGACCGGAAAATTCAGCGAGGTGATGCTCATCCGCAGCGACCGGGACCTGGAAGGCTTCTGCAAATCCTACGGTGTCTCCCAGGAGGAGATCTCCAGGGAGTATTGACGCCGGGACATGAAAGGAGAATGGGGCATCATGGACAAGAGAACGGGCCGGTGGCCCAACGTGGTATTTTTTCTGGCGGACGATATGGGAGCCTGGGCTCTCCACTGCGCCGGGAACGACGACATTCAGACCCCCAATCTGGACAAAATGGCGGCGGAGGGCATGCGCTTTGGCAATTTCTTCTGCGCCTCCCCGGTCTGCTCCCCCGCCCGGGCCTCCATCCTCACCGGCACCATGCCCTGCCGCCACGGGGTGCTGGACTGGCTGGACGGGGGAAACCTGGACAGGGAGAATCCCTTCACCTGGGGCAAGCTGTAATTTGCCAAAGAGACCCGGCCCATCCGGTATCTGGAGGGACTGACGGCCTACACCGATCTGCTGGCCCAGGCGGGCTACCAGTGCGGCCTGTGCGGCAAATGGCATCTGGGAGACAGCCTCCGGCCCCAGCACGGCTTTACGGACTGGTATACCATTGCCCGGGGCGGCTGCGGCTATTATCACCCGGAAATTGTGGAGAACGGCCAGGTGCGTTATGAAAACCGCTACGTCACCGACCTGATCGGAGAACGGGCCCGGGAGCTGGTGCGGCAGTACGCCGGGCAGGAGAACCCCTTCTACCTCAGCGTCCACTTCACAGCTCCCCACGACCCCTGGGACGCAGATCAGCACCCCAGAGAGTACCTGGACCGGTATGCGGACTGCGCCTTCACCGCCGCGCCGGAGCTGCCCTACCACCCCAACCAGGTCTGCACCTGCCAGCATGGCACCGGGGAGCGGCGCAAGGAGCTGCTCCGGGGGTACTACGCCGCCATTACCGCCATGGACCATCAGATCGGGCTTATCCTGGAGGAGCTGGAGCAGCAGGGCGTGCTGGACAACACTCTGGTGATCTTCACCTCGGACAACGGCATGAATCTGGGTCAGCACGGCATCTGGGGCAAAGGAAACGGCACCTTCCCCCAGAATATGTACGACTCCTCGGTGAAGGTGCCCATGCTGATGATGGGCCCGGGCATAACCCCGCCGGGCCGGGTGTGCAGCCAGATGTTCAGCCACTACGACCTGTTTCCCACCCTGTGCCAGCTGTGCGGGGTGGTGTGCCGGACCCGGCAGCCCCTGCCCGGCAGGAGCTTTGTTCCCTGGCTGGCGGACCCGGACCGGGAGCAGGATGCGCCGGTGGTGGTGTTTGACGAGTACGGCCCGGTGCGGATGCTCCGCCGCCGTGACAGGAAGCTGGTGCTGCGCTACCCCTACGGTCCCAATGAGCTGTACGATTTGGAACATGATCCGGGAGAGACGGAAAATCTGTACGGCCGGCGGGAATATGAGGACCTGGTCCTGGAGCTGGGGCGGGAGCTGGATGGGTGGTTCCGCCGCTGGGCGGACCCGGGGTTTGACCCCCGGTGCGAGGCGGTCACCGGCACCGGCCAGCATGACCGGCCGGGCGTCTACGCCGCCATGACGGACCGGTACGGCCCCCGGCCCCGGTATGTGCGGGATGACGCCGCCCTGCCCGGTCTTTCTGAAAAAACGGTAGCCAAATCGGACGAACCGGCGTATAATAGACTCTATTGAGGCGAACCGCCGCCGGTTTGCCTCATCCGGGAGTCATTCCGGTATTTTTGACACGAAAGAAGGAATGCGTATGGGCCATATCACCTCCAAAAACGCTTATCAAAGTCTGGAGGAGCGGATCAACTGGTTCACCCAGGGCGCACCCGCCACGGAGACGTTTCGGAAAATCCTGCAGGTTCTCTACACGGAGGAGGACGCCAAGGCGGTTTCTCAGCTGCCCGTCCGCCCCTTCACCATCCGCAAGGCCGCCAAAATCTGGGGAATGTCCGAAGCCCAGGCGGAGAAGGTTCTGGACCACCTGTGCGAAAAAGCTCTGCTGGTGGATACGGAGCACAACGGGGAGCGCCGGTTTGTCATGCCGCCACCCATGGCGGGCTTCATCGAATTCGCCCTGATGCGCACCCGGGGAGACATTGACCAGAAATATCTGGCGGAGCTTTACTATCAGTACATGAACGTGGAGGAGGACTTTGTTAAAGACCTGTTCTACGTCACCGAGACCAAGCTGGGCCGGGTATACGTCCAGGAGCCGGTGCTGACCAACGCCCAGATGAACCACATTCTGGACTATGAGCGGGCCACCCACATCATTGAGGAAGCCAGCTACATCGGCCTGGGCCTTTGCTACTGCCGCCACAAGGCCTACCACGCCGGGCATCCCTGTGAAATTGACGCCCCCTGGGACGTGTGCCTCACCTTCGGCAATGTGGCCCGGTCCCTGGCCCAGCACGGCCAGCACGCCCGGCTGATCTCCAAGGAGGAGGCCAAGGATGTGCTCCAGCGGGCCTATGACGCCAACCTGGTGCAGATCGGCGAAAATGTCCGGGAGAATCCCTCCTTCATCTGCAACTGCTGCGGCTGCTGCTGCGAAGCTCTCCAGGCCGCCCGGCGGTTTGCCCCGGTGCAGCCGGTGGAGACCACCAATTACATTCCCCGGGTCCGGGAGGACACCTGTGTAGGCTGCGGCAAATGCGCCAAGGTCTGCCCGGTTCACGCCATCACCCTCCAGGAGGACCCGGTAACCCATAAGAAGAAAGCCCATGTCAGCGACGAGCTGTGCCTGGGCTGCGGCGTCTGCGCCCGGAACTGCCCCACCAAGGCCATCCGGATGGAGCGCAGAGCTGTGCAGATCATCACTCCGGTGAACAGCACCCACCGCTTCGTCATGCAGGCAATCGAAAAAGGTACCTTGCAGAATCTGCTTTTTGACAACCAGGCGTTTGCCAGCCATCGGGCTATGGCCCAGATTTTCGGCGCTATCCTGAAAATGCCCCCCATCCATCAGGCGCTTGCCAGCAAGCAGTTCAAGTCGGTGTACCTGGACAAGCTGCTCTCCAGCCAGCTGAACAAGGCCCGGCAGAAGCAGGCGGGAACCGGAAAAGAAGATTGACTTGGCGGAGGGAATCTGGTAAACTAAAACCAGAATTTAGTCGGGTTTTCGCCACTGAAAAGAAAATGTCAGGAGGGTTGAATGATGCTGAATTATCATGTGATAGATCTGATGAGCGGCGCAGTATTTGCGCTGATTCTGGTATGGATTGTGCTGGCGCTGCGCCGCTGCCGGAGTGTGGGGCGGTATATCCTGATGAGCTTGTTCACGGTGTATGTGTGTGAGGTATTTAACTTGGTGGGCATTCCCGGCCTGGGGTATTTCCACTGGGAGCCCAACGTCCAGCTGATTCCGTTCTCGGACGAGCATACCCGGCG
>CALXFW010000061.1 GCA_944387685.1 uncultured Oscillospiraceae bacterium | reverse complement strand
GACAGCAGCCGCCCCGGCAGTGCAAGGACTGCCGGGGCGGTTTTATTTAGCTCTCCAACATCTGATTCAGCGCATACACATCGCATTGACCGCAGTCATCCGTTCCGATTGCCACCAACGTGCCATCCTCCCGGATGCCGATGATGTGCTCCGTTCCGGAGCCGATGCTCACGATATGGGACCACTGCATGGCGGCGTGCTGATTAAACTCGTCCGAACCGTGGACCCACACCGTTCCCTTTTCCCGGAGTCCGGCGGTATAGCCATATCCTACCGCTACCATCTTGGTATCCATCCATTTCTCCAGATTGTCGCACTGCCCCTCCTCATCGCTGCCTACCGCAGAAACAGTGCCATTGGAATGGACTCCCACCACATGGTTGGTGCTGACGCTGATGGAAACGATGTCCGACCAATTATTCATGTTCCGGTTGTAGAACGAGCCGCAGCTCAGTACTCTGCCGTCATTGGTCAGGGCAAAGGTGCTGGTATTGGATGCAGCAACGGCCCGTACATTCTCCCAGCCTTCCACATCACATTGACCGGACTGGTTGGCGCCTACCGCCACCACCGTTCCGTCAGCCTTGACGCCCACGGTGTGCCGGGAGCCGGCAGCCACTGCCACGATGTCCCGCCATCCGGCAACGTCACACTGCCCACTTTCATTGGCTCCTGCCGCCACAACGGTTCCATCGGACTTCAATCCCACAGTATGATCTGCAAAGGTGCTGATCTGGATAATATCCGTCCATCCGGAGGTACTTCTCTGCCCGCGGGAATCGTCCCCGATGGTGGTTACGGTTCCGTCACTATACAGTATTGCCGTGTGCTTAATGCCGCCGTCTACCGCAATCGGTCTCCTGGGGCCCACCGGCTCCCACTCGGTGCTTTCCTCCGCCTGCTCCTGGGTGCTGGATGGATACTCTGCAAAGGTTTCCGTCTGTAACGGAACTGCTGGCTCTCCAGCCTGGGTTCTCTCCGTCTGAATCACAATGTTCTCACTGTTCTCAGGCTGCTCCGGGCTTCTTTGAAACCAAAATGCCCATGCGGCAAGCAAGAGCACCAGCCCGACCGCCGCCGCCAGAACAACCGGCAGAATCTCACGAGATCTGCGCCTGCCGCTCCGCTTTCCGCATTGGGGACAAAATCTCCCGTCCTTGGGGTCCCAGGAAGATCCGCAGCGAGGACACACAATCCGCAACGGCAGTCGGGAACCACAGTGACTGCAGAATGCCCCCTCCTGAGTCTCTTTTCCGCATTTGGGACAAATCATTCTATTTCTCTCCCCTTTCTGTCTTTTTCCAAGCCGAATCTGAAACTTCATCAGCTTATTGTAATCATATCCCGTTGTCTGTGCCTTGTCAAGCTGTATTGACTTCCGAAGGCACCCCCGTTCCAAAAAAACTGCTTTCCCCTTGCCCCGCCGGGAAAAACATGATAAAATTTTCCCAGATGCCTCAATTCCACCACAGAACGGAGTTTACGCTATGAAAGATGGATTTGTGAAAGTGGCGGCGGCCACCCCGGAAATCCGGGTAGCCGACTGTGCCTTCAACGCCCGGCAGATTGCCGGGCTGATGCAGCAGGCAGAAAGCCGCGGCGTCAAGATTGTCTGTTTTCCCGAGCTGTGCATCACCGGCTACACCTGCGGAGATCTTTTCCTGCAGCGGACGCTGCTGGACGGCGCACAGGACGCCCTGTCCGCAATTCTGCAGGACACCGCCTCTTTGGAAATTCTGGCGGCAGTGGGTCTTCCGGTGCGGAAAAATCACAAGCTCTACAACTGCGCCGCCTTGATTCAGGACGGGCGGATTCTGGGACTGGTCCCCAAACGGCACCTGCCCAACTACGGGGAGTTTTACGAAGCCCGGTGGTTTCATGCTGCTGACGAGGCCCAGCTGGAAACCGTCACGCTCTGCGATCAAGCGGTACCCTTTGGCATGAGACAGCTGTTTTCCTGCGACTGCCTGCCGGAATTGGTTGTAGGTGCGGAAATCTGCGAAGACCTGTGGGTAGCCGATCCCCCCTCCACCCGGCTTACCGCCGCCGGCGCCACCCTGATGCTGAACCTCTCCGCCTCTGACGAAATCGTGTGCAAGGACAGCTACCGCCGGGAGCTGGTCTGCGCCACCTCCGGCCGTCTGGTCTGCGGCTATGTCTACGCCGATGCGGGGGAAGGGGAGTCCACCACCGACCTGGTTTTCGCCGCCCACAATCTCATTGCCGAAAACGGCTCCCTGCTGGCCCAGAGCCGGTTTGCCCAGGGACTGCTGATTTCTGAGGTGGACGTTCACCGTCTCAGCCAGGAGCGGCAGCGGATGAATACCTACCCGGATGCCTCCGATGGTTTCCGGCGGATTCCCTTCCACCTGGAGCTGGCGGAGACCGCCTTGACACGCTTCGTCCCCCCCAATCCCTTTGTCCCCGCCGATCAGGGTGACCGGACCGCCCGGTGCGAGGAAATTCTGCACCTGGCCTCTCTGGGACTGAAAAAGCGCCTGGCTCACACCCAGGCCAGAACCGCCGTGGTGGGTCTGTCCGGCGGGCTGGACTCGGCTCTGGCCATTCTGATTGCCCGAAAGGCCATGGATATGCTGGGCCGTCCCAGCACGGACATTGTAGCCGTGACCATGCCTTGCTTCGGCACCACGGACCGCACCCGGGACAATGCCTGCCTTCTGGCAGACTGTCTGGGCGCCACTCTGCTGCGCATCGACATCGGACCAGCCGTGACCCAGCATTTCCGGGACATCGGGCAGGATATGGCGGACCACTCCGTCACCTTTGAAAACGGCCAGGCCCGGGAACGGACCCAGGTTCTCATGGACATCGCCAATAAGGCCGGCGGCATGGTCATCGGCACCGGAGACCTGTCGGAGCTGGCCCTGGGCTGGGCCACCTACAATGGCGACCATATGTCCATGTACGGGGTCAACGCCTCCATTCCCAAAACACTGGTACGGCATCTGGTGCGGTTTGTGGCAGACAGTCAGGGGGGCGAACTGGCCAAGGTGCTCTACGACATTCTGGACACCCCGGTATCCCCGGAACTGCTGCCTGCGGTGGACGGCGTCATCTCCCAGCGGACGGAGGATCTGGTGGGACCCTATGAACTTCACGACTTCTTCCTGTATAACAGCGTCCGTCTGGCCTTCCCCCCGGCAAAGGTGTTCCGGCTTGCCCAGTACGCATTGGGAGATGTTTATGATCGGGAAACCATTCTCAAGTGGCTGAAGACCTTCTACCGGCGGTTCTTCCAGCAGCAATTTAAGCGTTCCTGCCTGCCCGACGGTCCCAAGGTGGGGTCCGTCACGCTCTCCCCCAGAGGGGACTGGCGGATGCCCTCCGATGCTGTGGCCCGGCTGTGGCTGGAGGAAGCGGAAAGCCTGTAAACGCACACACCCCCGGAGGAAATCCTCCGGGGGGCAGACTGTCGAAAAACCCCTACGGGGCTTTCCGACAAGTTTTGCAGTCTGCTGCGCGCATAATTTGTCCCCTTGCGGGGGACAAATTCCACACTTGCAGCCTGAGAAGTGTTTTCTGCCAGGTACACGCCCCGGCAGAAAACGATTTAAACTTTATTTGCCGCCGCTGGCGGCAAACTCTTTGAGACTTTTTTGACACGCTCACCCCCGGAGGAAATCCTCCGGGGGTATTCCGTTAAATCAAGACCTTTCTCCTGCGAATCCGCAGCAGCTCCCACAGGCCGATGGCGGCTCCCAGGCCCCAGCGCAGAAGCCACAGGCCCGGCGTTAGATAGAAGACAGCCACAATTCCCAGGTAGGCCGCCGTATAGGGGATTATCAGGCCAAACCGGAAGGGATGGTCGCTCTGCTTCAGAATCAGGCGGGTGTACACCTCGTGGGCAGTCAACTGGAGGCAGTGGGAAATCATGGTTGCCAGCGCCGCACCCGCCGCCCCGAACCGCTGGAGCAGTACATAGTTCAGCCCCAGATTCAGCAGTGACGAAACGATGGTCACCGCCGCCACCATCTTGGTCTGCTTGCGGTAGTATTCGTAGTTGATGGGGAAGGTACACAGGAAATTCAGGAAATAACTGGTGACAAACACCGGGATCAGATTGGTTCCGCTCCGGAAGTCCGCACCGACAAAAATCCGGTACACCTCCCGGCTGAGCAGCAGGAATCCCACCGCCAGCACGGTGAACAGCTCCAGAAAGTTCCGTGCTTTTTTCTCCACGGCCTCCCGGTTCCCCAGCCGCATATCCTCAAAGAAGAAGGGGCACCAGGAATTATTCAAGGCAGCGAAAATGGTGAACATAATGCCGCCGAAGTTCAATGCTGCGCTGTAAATACCTGCGGCATCCGTTCCCAACATCTGCTGGACCATGACCTTGTCGCTCTGGCCCAGCACCAGGTCCGACAGATTATAGAACACCATGGGGATGGCCAGATAGATGCAGAACTTCCAGTATTCCCGGCGAAACAGGGTTTTTCCCTGCCAGAGAATCCAGATGCAGGCAGGGATGCCAATCAGGCTGTAGGTGGCGGCGATGCCCACCACCCGTCCGATGTACCGGCTCTCCTCCGGCAGGCGGAAAATCAGCAGCAGGGACAGCCCCAGGCTCATCAGCGTTACGCCCAGAGACATGAGCATATTCCGCCCGGCCTTGAATTCATAGACGAACTTGCTGTTCAGGAAATTGATGCAGAAGGTCCCAAAGGACTGGATCAGCATGAGGACCACCAGCCACCGGCTGAGCTTCAGCAGGCCCGAAATGGGCGACAGAAAGCACAGCACCACCGCCGAACAGATCAGGAACACCGTTATCGACAGCCCCATGGCGGCAGACTGGTACCGGCGCTGCTCCTGCTCCGGGTATTCCATCCGGGCATTGACCAGGGTGCCCTGGGTCTGCATGGTGAACGCGATGGCCAGCACCGCCGTCCAGGTATTGTACACCTGGATGATACCGTAGCCGCTGTTGTCCAGCAGCCGGGTAAACAGGGGCATGGTGAAAATCGAAATGCCCCGCAGCAGCAGGGTGCTGAGAATGTTGAAAAACGCTACACGATTTTGTCGTTTCATGGCTTGTATGGCTCATCCTTTGTGTTTCAGTTGGGTTATCCGGTCATAGGCCCCCAGCACCAGCAGCAGATTCCGCAGCCGTTCCTTGCTTCCAAAGAAGGGACTGGTGAGGAAAAAGCGGGTGTGGGTTCTCAGCTCCCGCCGGGTCTGCCGGATTTCCCGGGCATAGCGGGCACGGACATCCGCTCCGCTCTGAATCAGCATCAGCAGCAGGTGGGACAGAGCGCGCACCAGCAGGTAGTGGGCCTGGTCGGCAATGGCCGGATGGGTCTGCCGGATCTGCCGGTAGATGTCCCGGGCATGCCGGGAAAAATGGAAGGTCTTTTCCGATACCTTGGCGGTGGTAATGCTCCCCGGCCGGTGGAAATAGCAGTAATAGGGCCGGTTCCACAGCAGAACCTTTTTGGCCTTCAGCGCCGCTCGGTAGGTAACCGGCACATCCTCGCAGACCACCCCCTCCGGGTAGCGCAGGTCCCGAAACAGCTCCCGGCGGTAGATTTTGTCGCAGGCGCTGGAATCGCAGTGGTCCCACAGGAAGATTCTGCCCGCCATCTCCTCTCCGGAAATCATTTCCGTTTTGGCCGGGCACAGGCCCACAGTTTTCTCCCCGGTGGCGGCGTTGACATCGTACCGTCCCCCGCAGAGCAGGTCGGCGCCCCAGCGCGCCATCTCCAGCAGGGCCGCTCCATAGCAGTCCGGCTCCACCCAGTCGTCGCTGTCCACAAAGGTTACATAATCCCCCGCAGCCAGCTCCAGTCCGGCATTCCGGGCGCTGCCCAGGCCTCCATTGGTCTTGTGAATCACCTTTACCCGGCTGTTTCCCGCAGCCAGCTCCTCGCACAGGGCCCCGGATCCGTCGGTGGAGCCGTCGTCCACCAGGATCACCTCCAGATCCACTCCCGCCTGAGTCAGCAGGGAGTCCACACACCGGCGCAGATAGGGGCTGACGTTATACACAGGCACGATGATACTCAGCTGTCGTTTCTTGTCCATAGCCATTCCTCAGATCAGCTCCCGGTAAATTTGCAGCAGATCCTCCCGGTTTCGTTCCGGATCGTGGGTTTTCATGGCGTGCTGCCGGGCAGCCTGGCCCAGGGTGGCGGCCCTGTCCTCCATAGCAAACACCGCCTGAATGTGATGGGCCAGCATATAGGGGGCGTTCACCGGATAGATGCGGCCCTCGGTGCTGCGCTCCATCAGCTCCGCCACGCCTCCCACGTCGCTGGCCACACAGGGCACGCCCAGCAGCATGGCCTCTCCCAAAGAATTGGGGGAATTTTCCACCGTAGAAGGCAGGACAAAGACGTTTGCCTGGAGAAATTCCGCCTTCATCTGCTCCGCAGACAGGGTCCCCAAGAACTGAATCCGGCTCTCCAGATGATACTGCTTCGCCAGCTTCGCCAGGTAATTCTCATAGCTGTTGGCCCGGAGCCTGTCCTTCCCGCTTTTGGGAAGGAAGCTCCGCCCCGGGACGGCGATGGAGGCATCGGGATACTGCCGGATCACGTCCCCCATGGCCTCCAGCAAGTAGTGAAATCCTTTGATGGGGTACACACAGCTGGAGGCAAACACCCGATGTTTCCGGCAGGCGGCATAGTCCCAGGTGTCCTGGTAGAAGGGCTCCCGGAGGGTCTCATTGCAGAAGTGGTACCGGCTCTGGGGCCCAATGGCCCGGGTGCAGGCATAGTCCCAGCTGGTGCGGCCGATTACATGGCGCACCTTCCGCAAAGCCTCCTTTTCCAGCTCTCCCCGGAGGCGGAATTTGTTCTGCTGGCTGAGGATATTGTCCCGGCGCAGCAGGTCCCGCAGGGTATAGCCCCGCTGCACCTGCCAGGGAACCCCCTCCCCATAGTGCCGGGTGTACACGGAGCAAAGGCCCTGGATGCTGATTGCCGTGTGAGGCAGCTTTCCCTCCTTCTCCGCAGCGTTGACCATGGCCAGGGTGTGACCATACTCGCTGCCCCAGATGTGAATCACATCCGGCTGAAAGGCCCGAAGCTCCTTCTGAAATTCCGCCTCCAGCTCCGGCTGGTAGCGGTAGGCACAGGGCTCCTGAAAGGTGGCAAAGCCGCACCGGGAGCTGAGCCTGCCGCTGCCCGGCTTTCCCGGACAGAGAATGCGCAGCTCCATGTCCTCCGTCATCAGGTCGCTGAGCACATGGTCAATCCACAGTCCGCCATTGGCGGCGCTGCCGTATAGTTTTTCCTTCACCGCTCCGGGGGCAATGTTGCACAGCCACAGAAGACGCATGGAATCACTTCCTTTTTGCCGACTCCAGCATGGAAAGGATTTTCTTTCCCTGGATGATGTTGTTTTTCTGGGTCAGGATAAAATTCCTGGCCGCCATGCCCTTTTCAAACAGCGCTTCGTCCGGCTGCTCCAGCACGGATTTCAGCGCCTCCGCCACACCTCTAGCGGTTTCCTCGTCAATGAGGAATACATAGGGCAGGTATTCCTCCGGCATTCCCGGCAGCCGGGTGGTAAGCACGGGCGTACCTGTGGACATATATTCCATGGTCTTGGAGGGGAAGGAATACTTCACATATTCCGCCCCCGTAAGCCTGGGATTGACCAGCAGGGTGGCCGCCATCTCCTTCTCCACCACCTGGGC
>CALXFW010000060.1 GCA_944387685.1 uncultured Oscillospiraceae bacterium | reverse complement strand
CGGCGAACATGACCTCCTGGGCCACCACCCAGTTCTCGGGAAAGCGCATGTACAGGTCGCCCACCTGCTGCATGCCGTTCAGCTCCGCCACCACCCGCTGGGCCTTGTACTTCTTCTGCAGGGCCTGGAGCTCCTTGGCGGTGACAGTCTGCTGGTCCAGAACCTCCATGTAGACATTCTGGCTGGGATAGGTGGAGAAGTCATACTCCTCCTCCCCTTCCTCAAATACCAGCAGCAGGGTCCGCTCCCCGGCGTTGAACCGGGGGTCTTCCAGCGTCTCCTGAATAAACTTGGTCTTCCCGGAATCCAGAAAGCCCGTAAAGGAATAAACCGGAATTTCCGTCATGGTTACACCCCAAACAGAGCCGCCACGCCGGCCTCATCCAGTTGGGAGCCGATGACGCACAGCTTGCCGGTAACGTCGGCGCCGCCGCTGCGGACATTGTACTCCTCCGGCACATAGTCGAAGTGAATCCAGCTGCCGTCCTGGGCGGGCAGAATGCCCTTGGCCCGAAGAATCATGCCATACTTGCCGGAATCCAGCTCGCGGAGGGCCTTCTCCACCGTTTCCTTATCGAACTTCCGGGCCGTCTCCACACCCCAGGAGGTGAACACCTCGTCGGCGTGGTGATGATGGTGATGGTGTTCGTGGTCATGGCAGCCGCAGGTGCAGTGCTCGTCATGCTCATGGTGATGCTCGTGGTCGTGGCAGCCGCAGGTGCAGTGCTCATCATGGTCGTGGTGATGATGGTGCTCGTGCTCCTCATCGTGGTCATGGTGGTGATGGTGCTCATGCTCCTCGTGGTCTTCCTCAGCAGCCAGACGCTCCATCTCCAGCCGGGCCAGCTCCGCCGCCAGGCTGGCCTTGCCCTCCATGGCAGAAAGCAGCTGCTCACCGGTCAGGGAATCCCAGGGGGTGGTGACGATGGTCGCCACGCTGTTGTGCTCCCGGAGCATGGACACAGCGGCGTCCAGCTTGGTCTGGGGAATGGAATCGGTGCGGGACAGCACAATGGTGGAGGCGGTTTCCACCTGGTTGTTATAGAACTCGCCGAAGTTCTTCATATACACCTTGACCTTGCCTGCGTCGGCAACCGCCACGGTGTAACCCAGGGTGACCTGGTCATTGGTGACCTTGTTCACCGCGCCGATGACGTCGGACAGCTTGCCTACGCCGGAGGGCTCAATGAGAATCCGGTCGGGGTTGTATTCCGCAATTACCTTGGTCAGGGCCTTGCCGAAGTCGCCCACCAGGGAGCAGCAGATGCAGCCGGAATTCATCTCGGTGATGTTGATGCCCGCATCCTGCAGGAAGCCGCCGTCAATGCCTATCTCGCCGAACTCATTCTCAATCAGCACCAGCTTCTGGCCCTTGTAGCCCTCGGAAATCAGCTTTTTAATCAGGGTTGTTTTGCCGGCGCCCAAAAAGCCGGAGAAAATATCAATTTTGGTCATAGAAAAACACCTTCTGTAAAAAATTCTCTACCCATTATTATATCACCGGCTGTCAACCCTTACAAGAAAAGAAAGCCGAACTTTTCGTCGGCTTTCCCTTGTTTTTGACCCGGCGACTGGGCTAAGCTGATTTCCGGCAGGCGTTTCCCCATGCTGCGACCGCCTGCCCGGGCTCCGCCGGATCTCCCCCGGCGGGGCCCATTTTCAGGCAATGGGAATCAGCAGCATCTGGTTGGGCGCCGGCTCTCCCTGGAGATTGTTGGCCTGGCGGATGGCCTCCAGGGTGGCGTTGCTGGATTTGGCGATATCCCAGAGTCTGGCCTCCCCTGCCCGGCACAAAATCAGGGAGGGGCGGTTGGGGTCCAGCTTCCGGGGCTCACCCAGCTCCAGCCCGGTGACCATGGGAAGCTGCTGAACCGCCGAAACCGTCATTTCCAGAGGCAGCTCCCACTTTGCCAGCATGGAACCGCTGCCCGGATTTGCCTGGGGTTCCTCCTGGAGCACCGGCTGCACGGTCAGCAGGCTGTTCTCGTCCGCCGGCAGGGTCTGTTGGCTCTCCCACCGGCTGCCGGCACATTGCAGGGTGCCGTCTTCCCCATAATAGAGCACCTGGCAGGTGCCGGGGACCGTAATCTCCACCTTGTTTTCCCCTCTGCGCTGCCGGGGAAAATCCGGCCAGAAGCGGACGTCGGTGACCACATTGGCCTCCCCCGGTACCGCCTGCTCGATGTACAGATTTTCCCTGCGGCTCTCCAGCACGGCGGGCAGCTCCAGGGTCTGGGTCTGCAGCTGGGTTTCCCGGCTGGGGCTGTAGGCATCCTCCGTCAGTTCCAGGAGCTGCTTGTCGCTGATCAGATACTGGGCAGCCACGGCACATTTGAGCCGCAGATGGTCCTCGTCATCCAGCTCCAGCTCCAGGCTGGTGGGCATCAGCACGATGTCCGCCTGTGCGTCAGTGCTGTGTTCCTCCTCCAGCTGCGCATACTGGGAGAATGGCAGGGCAAAGTCCCAGCTGTACAGCTGTCCCTCGGTGCTCCGGTAGAGAATGTGCAGCTTCCCATCGCCCCGGAAGGCCACCTTGTTGGCCAGCACCTTCTTATCCGTGAGCACCGGGTCCATGGCAAAGTAAATCAGCTTCTCCGGAACGGGGGCAGAATCCGGCAGGGTCAGGTCCTCATCCATCAGAAAGCTCTTTTCTCCGATTTCTTTCAGCAGCCGGACGGGATAGAGGGTGCGCAGCAGCTGCACATCCTCCGGAACCTTGTCCGGCTGATACAGCTCCCGCTCTGTCCGGCACCAGGCCTCCGCCAGGGCGGCCATGCCCGCCCGCACCCCGATTTTCCGGGCAGACAGAGACCGGGCATCCACGAAACGGGTCAGGCAGCGGATCCGGATCTGCCCCTCCGGCGTCTGCTCCGGCAGGTCCCACTTCATCTGGAAGGGAATCCAGGCCTCCAGGCACCGCTCCGCCGAACCGTCCTCCGGGGCGTAGAGCACCCACACCATCATCCCGCCGGAGAAGGCCACACTCTCCGACTGCCACTCCTTGGAGCGGAGGATGGGCTGACCCCAGGCGGCCAGAATCCGTCCGATATCCGGCATCCCGTCGGAGAGCTTGATCTCCTGGGTCTGCTCGGCGTTCTGTATCTCACGCACCTGGGGATTCAGGCAGGTGCAGCGCTGTTTACCAAAATTCAGTTCCACGTTGGCTTCACTCCTTGTCCCATGTTTGCTGGTATAGTATATTCCCGGCGGACCGGGATTATGACCAGTGTCTGCTGCGCAGCACCAGCAGTCCCATCGCCATCAGCATCAGCCCGCCGAAGCAGCACACGAACCAGCTCTCCAGGCAGTGCCCCACAATCAGCCCCGCCCCAAAGGCCATGATGCAGCAGCCGTGCAGGTGATTTCTTCTGCACATAAAAACACCCCCTGCTTATCCTATGCAGGGGGTGTTGGGGGTATGTTCGGTTTTCCGGTCAGCCGCCCAGGTAGGCCTTGCGGACGGCATCGGAGCTGGCCAGCTCCTTTCCGGTTCCGTCCAGGGTGATCTTGCCCGTCTCCAGAACGTAGGCCCGGTCCGCAATCTGCAGCGCCTTGCGGGCGTTCTGCTCCACCAGCAAAATGGTGGTGCCCGCCTTGTGCAGCTCTTTGATAATGGCAAAAATCTGATCCACCAGGATGGGCGCCAGGCCCATGGAGGGCTCATCCAGCATCATCAGCTTGGGATGGCTCATCAGTGCCCGGGACATGGCCAGCATCTGCTGCTCGCCGCCGGAGAGAGTTCCGGCAATCTGCTTGCGCCGCTCCTTCAGCCGGGGGAAGTAGTCAAACACCGTCTCCAGGTCCTTCTGGGACACTTCCCTGTTGATATAAGCGCCCATCTCCAGATTCTCCTGCACGGTCATCTGCAGGAAAATCCGACGTCCCTCGGGAACGTGGGCAAGCCCTGTGCGCAGCAGCTTATAGGCGTCGGTATGGGAGATGTCCTGCCCGCAGAAGGTGATGGACCCGCTGCGGGGGTGCATCAGACCGGAGATGGTTTTCAGGATGGTGCTCTTTCCGGCGCCGTTTGCGCCGATGAGGGCCACGATTTCTCCCTCGCCCACCTCAAAGGACACGCCCTTGATGGCATGGATGGCGCCGTAATACACATGAATGTCATCAATCTTCAGCATCAGGCGTTGCTCTCCTCTCTGCCCAGGTAGGCCTCAATCACCGCCGGATTCTGCCGGATTTCCTCGGGAGTACCCTTGGCAATGATCCGGCCGTAGTTTACCACGGCAATGGCCTCGCACACGTTCATCACCAGATTCATATCGTGCTCAATCAGGAAAATGGCGATGTGGAAAGTATCCCGAATCCGGCGAATCTGGTGCATCAGCTCTGTGGTTTCGCTGGGGTTCATGCCGGCGGCAGGTTCATCCAGCAGGATAATGGAGGGGTTGGTCGCCAGGGCCCGGACAATCTCCAGCCGGCGCTGAACGCCGTAGGGCAGGCTGCCCGCCTTCTGGTTGGCCACATCACCCAGGCCCATAAAGTCCAGCAGCTCCATGGCCTTCTCATTGGCCTTCTTCTCCGCCTTGTAATAGCCGGGCAGATGGAGCAGGGAGGACAGGAAGGAGCACTTGATCTGGTTGTGCATACCCACCTTCACATTGTCCAGAGCGGTCATGTCGGAAAACAGCCGGATGTTCTGGAAGGTCCGGGCAATGCCCAGCTTATTGACCTTGTGGGTGGTCATGCCCTTGGTATCAATGCCGTTAATCAGGATGGAACCCCGGGTGGGCTGGTAAACCGAGGTCAGCAGATTAAAAATGGTGGTTTTGCCCGCGCCGTTGGGGCCGATCAGGCCGGAAATCTCAGTGGGGCCGATGGTAATGTTGAAGCTGTCCACAGCGGTCAGGCCGCCGAAATCGATGCCCAGGTTCCGCACATCCAGCACCGGCAGCTTATCCTTGTCCTGCTCCCGCAGCAGGTTATAGGTGGGAACCTTCAGCATTTTTCTGGAATACTCATTCATGGCTTCCCACCTCCTTCTTCTTTCTCAGTCCGCCCAGCTTATCGCCGATTACGGACAAATATTCCTTCACCTTGGGGGACCAGGTGCACAGCATCACCACAATCAGCACAATGGCGTACAGGATCATCCGGTAATCCTGCAGGCTCCGCAGCGCCTCCGGCAGCACATACAACAGCGTCGCCGAAATCACAGAACCCAGGATGTTGCCCATGCCGCCCAGCACCACGAACACCAGAATGTTGATGGAGGTATTGAAGTTGAATTTGCTGGCGGTGACGGAGGAGTAATTCAGGCCGAACAGGGCTCCGGCCATGCCCGCCAGGAAGGCGGAGACCACAAAGGCCTTCATCCGGAAAGCGGTGACGTTGATGCCCACGGACTCGGCGGCAATCCGGTTGTCCCGGACGGCCTTGATTGCCCGGCCCTCCTTGGAATTGATCAGATTCAGCACCACGAACAGGGTAAACAGCACCAGCACAAATCCCATGGGGAAGGTGGCAATCTTCTGGATGCCGGTGGCGCCCAGGGGACCGTTGATGATGTACTTTCCACCGGTCTCCAGAGGCATTTTGGTGGTGGAAATGGCCATGTGGAATCCGGATTCATCGATGCCGGCATAGGTGTTGCCGATGATGTTTTTCAGGATTTCGCCAAAGGCCAGGGTCACAATGGCCAGATAGTCGCCCCGGAGCCGGAGCACCGGCACGCCGATGACAAAGCCCACCGCACCGGCCAGGATGCCGCCGCCAAACATGGCGCACAGCAGCCGCAGGGCGTCGTTGGGGATGGTGTCCTTCAGCAATGCGGCGATGACAATGCCGGAAAAGGCACCGATGCCCATAAACCCGGCGTGTCCCAGGCTCAGCTCACCGCAGATACCCACCAGCAGGTTCAGGGAAACTGCCAGGGAGATGTACACGCAGATGGGAATGAGATAACCCTTGACGGAGCTGGACAGGGCATCCGCCGAGTACAGATACTGGGTCACCAGGAAAGCTGCAATCACAACCAGATAGGTCAGCGCATTGGTGCGGGCGTTCTTGTTTTTCAGAAGGGTATTCATTTTCGTCTTCATACGGCCACCTCACACCTTCTCCTGCACCTGCTTGCCCAGCAGGCCGGCGGGCTTCACCAGCAGAATGATAATCAGCACCGAGAACACAATGGCGTCGGAGAACTGGGTGGACAGATACGCCTTGGAGAAGGTCTCAATAATACCCAGCAGCACACCGCCCAGCATGGCTCCGGGAATGGAGCCGATGCCACCGAATACCGCCGCCGTGAAGGCCCGGATGCCGGGCATGGAGCCGGTGGTCGGCATCAGGGTGGGCACGGTGGAGCACAGCAGGACACCCGCTATGGCCGCCAGAGCGGAGCCAATGGCAAAGGTGGTGGAGATGGTGCGGTTCACATTGATGCCCATGAGCTGGGCTGCATCCCGGTCCTCGGAAACCGCCCGCATGGCCTTTCCGGTACGGGTCTTGCTGGTGAAGAAGGTCAGGCCCACCATCACTGCAACGGACACGCACACCGTCAGCAGCACCTCACCGGTAATCACCAGCTGTCCATCCATCAGGGAAATGGGGTCCATGGTGACAATGCTGGTAAAGTTCTTGGGGCTGCTGGACCAGATCAACTGGGCAGCATTCTGGAGGAAATAGCTGACGCCGATGGCGGTAATCAGCACCGCCAGTCCGGGAGTGCCTCGCAGGGGCTTGTAGGCCAGGCCCTCGATGGTGATGCCCAGCACGGTGCAGACCACCACCGCCGCCACCACGGACACCGCCGAGGGCAGGCCCAGATAGTTGGTCACACAGAAGGAGATATACGCGCCCACCATGATGACATCGCCGTGGGCAAAATTCAGCATCTTGGCAATACCATAGACCATGGTATAGCCCAGGGCGATGATGGCGTACACCGCGCCGATGCTGATGCCGTTGATCAGATACTGTATAATCTGCATATGCTACCTCTCTTTTCCTAGTATCGACAGCCTATGACGGCGGCTGGCTGATTTCCGCCCGCCGCTCTCATGGACTGTCGAAATGCGCAGGTGGGATGGGAGGGTTTCCCCTCCCATCCCGTTGTCGGTTTTGTCTTAACCCATGGGAACGTAGACACCGTCGGTGACCACCATAGCCGCAGGGGCCTTGGAGATCATGCCGTTCTCGTCCCAGGTCATGCCGGTGCCGGTCAGGCCGTCCACGCTCATGGTGGCGAACTGCTCCTGCAGCAGGGCACAGGCCTCATCCGCGGGGGTATTGCCGTCAATGCCGGCAGCCACGCAGGCGTTGTACAGAGCGTAAATCACGTCATAGCCGTCAGCGGCGAACTGGTTGGGAACCTTGCCGTCGTTGTTGGCCTTGAACTGCTCCACGAAGGAAACGGTGGCGTCATCGGTGGCGTTGGCATCAAAGGGAGTCATCAGCACCAGGCCCTCGGCCAGAGCGGTGTCAAAGCCTTCCACATTCAGGATGCCGTCCATGCCGTCGCAGCCGAAGAAGGTGGGCTTGTAGCCGATGGTGTTGGCATAGGTCAGAATCTGAGCAGCCTCGGTGTAATAGAAGGGCAGGAACACCAGATCGCAGCCGGCGTCCTTGCACTGGGTCACCTGAGTGGACAGATCAGCCTTGTTGTCAGCGGTAAAGGAAGCGTCGGAAACCGCCACGTTCAGGCCCAGTTCCTCAGCCTTAGCCAGGAAGCCGTCCCGGATGCCGGTGGAGTAAGCATCGGAGGAATCGTAAATCACGCCGATGGTGGCGTCAGGCCACTTCTCCGCCATCAGCTCGGCAGCGGAAGCGCCCTGGTTGGGGTCGGTGAAGCACATCTGGTAGACGTTGGAGCCGGTCATGGCCACGTCCACAGCGGAGGCAGAGGGGGTCAGCATGAAGATCTGGTCGTTGACCGTCTCAGCGGCAATGGCCAGGGAGGAACCGGTGGTCACAGCGCCGGCAAAGATCTGCATACCCCAGTCCTTCAGGGTGTTGTAAGCGGAAACCGCCTTGTCGGAGCCATCAGCCTCGTCGTCCTCAGCCTTGAACTCGATCTGCAGACCGCCCAAGGCGTTGATTTCAGCAACGGCAATCTCCATGCCGCCCCGAACTGCCAGGCCGTACTCAGAGTTGGCGCCGGTCAGAGGGCCGGTCAGGCCGATCTTGATGGCGGGAGCCGCAGCGGTATCATCCGCAGCAGCGGTTTCACCGGCAGCCGCAGTCTCATTGGCAGCGGCTGCAGCAGTGGTCTCGGTGGTGCCGCTGGAGCCGCAGCCCGTGAACAGGGACACAGCCATCAGGCACGCCAGCAGCAGGGCAAGATATTTTTTCATAATCCATTCTCCTTTTCTTGTACAATGTACTATAAAAAAACGACCACGTGTCAATCGCAGCCGTTTCTTCATACAAAGCAGAATCCCCGGCTACGCTTCCCCGCCCAGCAGCGGGCGTACAACGCAAATGGACACTGCCGGAATACCGGTAGTGTCCAAAACGGGGTAAATCCGGGCAGGGGAACAAGCCGCTGCGCAGCAGCGGGAGGCAGTGCTTTTCATAGAAAACCGTACCGTCATCTTCCTGTTCCTCCTTCGAGAATCTGGGAGTATTGTATCTCAGGGAAGGACATTTGTCAACGAGAAAAACACCACAGATTCCCAAGGGTTTTCTGTATTTTTTTGTAAGGAATGCACAAAGTTCACGCGGCATCCAGCACTTCCTTGCAGGCCGCCAGGACCTTGCTGATGACAGGCACGCAGGTATGGCTGCCGTAGCCGCCATTCTCCACCACCACGATGAAGGCCAGAGGATATTCCTCGTTCTCCACAAACCCGGCGAACATGGCGTTGGAAACCGCCTCTCCGCCCAGCTGGCTGGTGCCGGATTTGGCGCACACCGACAGGCCCGGGAAATTTCCGTCGCCGTAGACGGACTTGACGTTGTTGCGCATATATTCGTGGAGGGTTGCAGCGGTTTCCGGAGACATCAGCTGTCCGGTGGACTGGGTCTTGGCCTGGTACGTGACCTCTCCGCCATTGGTAACCTGAGCCATGATGTAGGGTTCCGCTCCGGAGCCGCCTCCGGCAATGGCGCCCACGAAGGTCATGTACCGGGCGGGGTTAACCAGGTCACTGTGCTGGCCGATGCAGCTCCAGGCAAAGCTGACCGGTGCCGTATCGGAGATGTCATAGTTGCCTTTGACCGTGGTTACGCCGTCAAAAGACAGGGGCACCACCACCTGGAATTGGCTGACATATTTGACCATATTCTGCTTTCCCACCAGCTCCGCAATCTGGGCGAAGGCGCAGTTGCAGGAGTTGGCCAGGGCCTGCTTCAGGTTCTGCCGGCCGTGGGCGGTTTCGCAGGTCACCGCTTCGGTGCCGTACTCCACCTTTCCATAGCACTGGAAGGTCTGGTCCAGAATGTCCGGCACAGACTCCAGGGCCGCCGCCGTGGTCACCAGCTTGAAAATCGAGCCGGGGACATAAGCAGACTGCAGGAAGCGGTTCAGGTAAACCCCATCGTAGGCTCCGGTGGTGTCCCCTTCAATATCCGGCACATTGTCCGGGTCATAGGTGGGGGATGTCACGGCACAGAGAATTTCGCCGGTTTTGTAGTTGTACACCGCAACGGTGCCCTTTCTGCCCGCCAGGGCCTCCAGAGCTGTGTTCTGCACCTTGGCGGAGATGGTCAGGACCTCCTGGCCTCCCTCACCGGAGGCATCATAAATGCCATTAAACAGATCAAAGCCTGCCATCTGCCCGGCGTAGTGACTCACCGCCGATGCGCTGATATAGCCCAGCCGGTCCCCCAGCCAGTGGAGGGTGGACTGCCGGGTGAGGGCGTCATCCGAGTAGGTGCGGCTTTCCGTCAGGTTCAGGAGCATGGTTCCGGAGCGGTCCACCACCGTGCCGCAGCCCAGATTGCTGCTGTTGTACACATGGGGAGAGCCGGAGAAGGCAACCCACTGATCCGCCTGGAAAAGATACTGGACCAAAAATATCAGCATTCCCAGCACCAATACCAGAATGAACACGCTCATCAGCCAGGTTCTCTTGGTCACACGGTTCATCGGCTCACACTCCTTTCCTTTTTCTCCTTCTTCAGACGAACAGCGAAGCTGGCGTTCTGCCGGGTATCCGCCGCCTTAACAAAGGCCAGCAGGCCCCAGGCGCCGATCATACTGGTGCCGCCGTTGCTGACAAAGGGGAAGGTCACGCCGGTAAAGGGCAGGATATCCAGGGTGCCCAGACAGTTCAGGATGGTCTGGATTACCAGCACGCTGGCCGCCGTGCAGGCGCCGATGGAATAGAAGCTGCTCCGGGCCACCCGGGCGGTGCGGATGGGGAATACCCCCAGTGCCACAATGCACAGCACCGTCATCACCGCCAGCAGCAGGCCCCATTCCTCCGAAATGGTGGCAAACACAATATCCGAGTCCGCCGCAAAGACATATTGCAGCAGTCCTCCCTCCGGGCCCAGGCCCAGCAGGCCGCCGGAGGCGATGCACATCAGCGCCCGGGTCTGCTGGTAGCCGCTCACCAGGGGGTCCTCCCAGATATGCCGCCAGGTGGCGAACCGCTGGAGGGCATGGGGGGCAATTTTCAGAGCCAGCACTCCGGCGAATACCAGAGCCGTAATGGCCAGGGCCACCGTGCCCACACTGCCGGAGCGAAGATAGGCAATCACCAGGAAGGCGCAGAAGAAAATCAGCGCGGTGCCGAAGTCATTCATCAGGGCCAGCAGCCCGCAGATCAGCACCGAATAGACGATGAACAAAATCAGATTCCGCTTGTTCATGATTCGGTCCATGGTGGAAGCACCGGCAAACACAAAGCAAACCTTGCTCAGCTCCGAAGGCTGCAGGGACATTCCGCCGATGATCAGCCAGTTCTTGGCGCCATAATACTCCGTGCCGAACAGCAGAGTTACCACCAGGAACCCTACGCCGGCCATCACCGCCAGGTAGCGCACCACCTTGGTCCGCTCCAGGTCCCGCAGGGACCAGCCAATGATCAGGAAAATTACCACACCCAGGATCATGGCCAGCAGCTGCTTCACCGTTTCCTCCGGCTTGACGGTGAACAGGGCGGCCATGCCCACCGTACACAGGAAGAAGGCCATGGTCTCCACCTCGAAGGATTTGCGGTGGATGATGCAGTAGAAGATGTACAGAAGCCACTGGCACAAAATGATTCCGCCAAATCCCTGGACAATGCTCATCAGGTCCGTCTGCTGGCTTTTCATCAGGAAGCCCACCAGCATGGCGCACTGGAGGATGGTCAGCAGCATCAGGTTGGTCACCGTGTCCCAGCCGCTGGCGGCCTTGGTCCGAAGCTGGGCCTGCCGCTCCTCCTGCCGCTGGGTAATGGGCTGCAGCTGCATTTCCACCCCGCCGATGGAGATACGCTCCTTGGAGGTCAGGGCGCAGATTTGTATTTTCCGGCCGTTGACCAGCGTTCCCTCCTTGGAGCCCACATCGGTGATGGTCCAGCTGCCGTCGTCATAACGGGTCAGAACCGCATGGTTTCGGGAGACGGTCGGAAAGTCTATGGTCACATCGCAGCTTTTGCTCCGTCCGATTACGTTCTCCCAGTGGGTGATGGGGACCTGTTCCCCGGTGGCGAGGTTCAGCCATGCCCAGATTTCCGGCTCTCTGCGGAACGTCAGCAGCGGCACAATGCAGCGCAGCAGCAGCATGGCGGTCAGCACCGGCGCCGCCCAGCGCAGAAAACCAATATATTCCGCTGCCAGGACGCTCCGGTCCACCGAAAGGGTGCTCAGGATTGCCTCCATCGTTCCCCCTCCTCTCTCTTTTCCGGGATTCTCCCGGAGTTTTTGGAAATAAACGGGAACTTTTTCCCGCTCTTTTCAGCCTTTGAATATAAAATGACACATTTTATGGTATCTGTCAAATGAACTTTTTCTTAAGATTCCATTTCCCGGAGCAAAGCAATCTCCCGCTGGTAGCCGGGCAGCTCATTGGGTGTCTCCAGAATCATGGGCTTGTCCTTCAGCGCCGGATGATTCACAATCCGGCGGAAGGTCTCCAGCCCCAGGCTTCCTTCCCCCAGGCAGGCATGCCGGTCCTTGTGGCTGCCGAAGGGATTTTTGCTGTCGTTCAGGTGCAGGGCTTTCAGCCGGTCCAGGCCGATCACCCGGTCAAACTCCGCCAGCACCCCGTCCAGGTCGGACACAATGTCATATCCGCCGTCGTAGACATGGCAGGTATCCAGGCAGACCCCCACATTGCCGCTGCCCACGGCGTCCAGAATGGCCCGGAGTTCTTCAAACCGGCCCCCGATTTCACTACCCTTTCCCGCCATGGTTTCCAGCAGCACCGTCACCGGGTAGTCATGGCGCAGAGCATCGCGCAGCGCCTGGGAGATGTAGTCGATTCCCGCCTGGATCCCCTGGCCCACATGGCTGCCCGGGTGAAAGTTGTAGAAGTTCCCCGGCAGGGCCGCCATCCGGCGCAGATCATCCTCCAGCACCTGGGCGGCAAAGGCTCTCGCCTCCGGATCTGCAGTACACAGATTCAAGGTGTAAGCCCCATGAGCCACCAGCCTCCCAAAGCCGTAAGCATCCAGCAGGCCCATGGCTCTGGCCGCGTCGGCAGGGTCCTCTGACTTTGCCTTGCTCCCCCGGGGATTCCGGGTAAAAAACGCGAAGGTGTTGGCGCCGATGGACCGGGCGGTTTCCACCATGGCGGCGCTGCCCTTGCTCGCGGAGAGATGGCATCCAAAATACATAAAATCCGCCTCCTTGTTTTGGGCATTATAGCACATTCCCAGAGAAAAAGCAAATTTTCCTCTTTCCCCGCTGTTTTTTCTGTGCTACAATAAAAAATCATCCGCAAAGGGGGCTCTCTATGCCGAAATCCGACAACCAAAAACTGAAAATCTTCTATATTCTGGATTATCTGCAAAGAAACTCCCACCAGGAGCACCCGGTGAGAGCGGCGGAGCTGCTGACTATGCTGGAGCAGCAGCACAATATTATCTGTGACCGGAAGACCGTCTACTCGGATATCGCGGCCCTGCAGGACTATGGCATCGACATTGTCTCCCTCCCCGGAAAAAACGGGGGATATTATATCGCCTCCCGGAATTTCGAGCTGCCGGAGCTGAAGCTGCTCATTGATGCCGTTCAGTCCAGCCGATTTCTCACGGAGAAAAAGTCCCGGGAGCTGATTGAAAAGCTGTGCAGCCAGTGCAGCGTCTACGACGCCCGGCTGATGCGCCGGGATGTGCTGGTCAGCGGGCGGGTTAAGAGCATGAACGAAACCATCTACTACAGCGTGGACGCCATTCAGGACGCCATTGCCGAAAACCGGCAGATTGCCTTCCGCTACTTTGACTACGGACTGGACGGAAAGCGGCACTACCGGAACCGGGACTATCAGGCCAGCCCCTACGGACTGTGCCAGGACCACGAAAACTGCTATCTGCTGGCCCATTCGGAGCGCCACGGCGTCACCGCCTACCGGGTGGACCGGATGAGTGAAATCCGCCCGCTGGAGCAGCCCCGCACCCCCTGTCCGGAGCTGACCGGAAAGGCCCTGCTGGAGCACGCCAACCGCCTGTTCCAGATGTACGCCGGGGAACAGGCTGCGGTCAAGCTTCGCTTTCACCGCAGTTTAATCAACGCGGTGATTGACCGGTTTGGCCGGGAGGTTATGCTGATTCCAGACGGAGAGGAGTACTTCGTCTTTACGGCAGAGGTGGCGGTGTCCCCCATGTTCTTAAGTTGGGTCATCGGCTTCGGCTCCAAGGCCAAAATCCTGTACCCCCAGAGCGTCATTGACGCCTGCCGGTCCCTGTGCCAGGAAGCAATGGAACAGTATGCCCCTTAAACCAGCGAGAAGGAGCCGAATACATCGCTCCAGACAACCTGGCTGGTTTTGGTCGTGTCCGCATCCCGGAGGACGGACATACAGTAGTGGTAGTTTCCGTCGTCCAGAATCACGCCCCGGCCCAGACGGTCCCCGTTCTCTCCGGCGCAGGCCCAGACGAACTCATACCGGGTTGCATCTCCCTGCTGGGTTTGTATCAGGGTCACCTTGTCCCGGCTGTAGCCGCTGAGGCTCTCCACCGTGGCGTTCAGGTCCCCGGCTGTCAGGGTCTCGATGATAATCTCATAGTCATCGCTGAGGTAGACCTGCTCGCTGTCGCTGTCCAGTACCGGCGCCAGAGCGCCGTCGGGCAGATTCACCGCGATTTCCCGGGGCTGGGCCATTACGGACTGCACCCATTCATCGGCGATGGTTTCCAAAGTGGTCTCTGCCTGGCAGCCCCACAGCATCAATCCCGCTGCCAGCACCGCCATAATCCAGCCTTTTTTCACTGTGATCCCTCCTGAAAGGAAATTCTATGGTCAGACTTCTGCTGCTTTACCTGCTTATAATCAATGCGCTGGGCCTGCTGCTTATGCTGGCGGACAAGCGCAAGGCCCAAAAAAATCTCTGGCGCATTCCGGAGCGCACCCTGATGACCGTGGCCGCCCTGGGCGGCAGCCTGGGATGTCTGATTGGGATGTACGCCTTCCGGCACAAAACCCGGCACCGGAAATTCGTCATCGGGGTGCCGGTGCTGCTGATTGTGCAGCTGCTCCTGGCCTGTCTGTATTTTGGATAAAAAAAGTTGTCCCGAAATTCGGGACAACTTTTTTTACAGCAGCAACAGCGAGATCATATTGGCCGCCATCAGGGCAATCAGCGCCAGCACGCCGCTGTTGGTAAAGAAGCATTTCAGGCACCGCCGGTCCATCCACTCGCTCCGGCGGTAGGCCTGAATCTCCCGGCGCTTCACCAGCAGAATCACCAGCGCCGCCAGGGCGAAACCGCCGAAAATCACGCCGTACACCAGGTTCTGCACCGGCAGGGGCAGATTCTGGGTCAGTCTGGTAAGCAGGTCCGCAAGCACCAGATTGTTGAATACGTGCAGCACCACCGCCCAGAGGAAGGCATATTCCACCGTCACATACCCCAGCGCCAGCCCCACCAGGAAGGCGTAGGGTGTCTGGAGCAAATTGCCGTGGAACAGGCCGAACAGCACCGCCGAACCAAAAACGGCAAACCGTTTGCCGTAGGGCCGCAGGGTCTCCAGCACTACGCCCCGGAACAGGATTTCCTCGGAAATTGGAGCCAGAAAGCCCATATACAGGAACATACTGAAAGAATCCGCATCTCCGGAGACGCTGTCCAGGGTTTCCAGAGCCGACAGGCCGAAACCGTTCAGCAGGGTCTCCAGCAGGCCGATCCAAAGGCTGTTGAGCAGCTGGGCGCCGATGCACAGGCTCAGCAGGGCGGCAAAGACACCTGCGGTCATGGACTGCCGCTTTCCCAGCAGATCGCAGAAGAATTCTCCTCCCTTCCAGCCGTGGAGAATCACCGCCCCCACCACAATGGCGGCGATGTAGCCCCAGGCGTTGTTCAGAAGGGAATCCGGGTCCCAAAAGACGCCCCCTCCGGCGGCCAGGGACAGCATCATCTGCCCCAGCATATCCGCCGCCACCGCCACAATCACCATCAGGTTGAGAATGCCGAAATAAACCAGCAGCGTCCAACCCACTCCGGAAAACCTCCGGCGCAGGAACTTATTGATCTGTTTTTCTTCCATAAGCTTCTCCCAGCACCGCCTCCGCGGTGACGATTCCATCAATGGCCGCGGACATAATGCCCCCGGCATAGCCAGCTCCTTCCCCAGCGGGGTACAGCCCCGCCACAGCCGGGGACTGGCGATTTTCTCCCCGGAGAATCCGCACCGGAGAGGAGCTCCGGGTTTCCGGGGCGGTGAGAACCCCCTCCGGCGCGGCAAATCCCTTCAGCTTTCGGTTCAGGAGGGGCAGCGCCTGGCGCAGAGGCTGGGCAATGGCTTGCGGCAGGACCTGGCACAAGTCCCCCCAGGCCACGCCGGGGCGGTAGGTGGGCGCCACCTCCGCCGGGCCGGTGCTGGGCCTTCCCGCCAGAAAGTCCCCCACGGTCTGGGCAGGGGCTCGGTAGCTGCCGCTGAACTGGTATGCCCGCCGCTCGATTTCCCGCTGCCAGTACATCCCTCCCAGGGTTCCCGGGTAAGGAAACTGGCTGGGATTCACCGTCACCAGCAGCGCCGCGTTGGCATTCTCCCCGCCCCGATCCGCAAAGCTCATGCCGTTGGTCACCACGCCCTCCGGCTCGCTGGCCGCCGCCACCACATAGCCGCCGGGGCACATACAGAAGGTGTACACCGTTCCCTCGGGCAGATGCTCCACCAGCTTGTAATCCGCCGGGGGCAGGGCCGGGTTTTCCCCGCCGTACTGGGCTAGGTCAACGGTGCGCTGCTTCTGCTCAATCCGCACCCCCATGGCAAAGGGTTTTGGCTCCATGGGCACTCCCAGGTCATTCAGCAGTTCAAAGGTGTCCCGGGCGCTGTGACCGATGGCCAGAATCACCTGGCTGCAGGGGATGGTTTCCCCGGCGGCGGTTGTCACGCCGGAAAGTTTCCCCTCCCGGATGTTCAGACCGGTAACCTGGGTGCGGAACCGGACTTCCCCGCCCAATTCTTCAATCCGATGGCGCAGGTTCTGCACCACCGTCAGCAGCACATCCGTGCCCACATGGGGCTTGGCGTCGTAGAGGATGTCCTCCCCCGCCCCCGCCTTCACAAACTGCTCCAGAATCCAGTGAATCCGGGGGTTGTTCACCCCGGTGTTCAGCTTGCCGTCGGAGAAGGTTCCCGCGCCCCCCTCCCCGAACTGGACATTGCTGGCCGGATTCAGCTCACCCCCGGCAAAAAAACGCTCCACGGTTTCGTGCCGGGTTTTTGCATCCTCCCCCCGCTCCAGCACCAGGGGCTTCCACCCCGCCAGGCTGAGAATCAGGGCGGCGAACATCCCCGCCGGGCCAAAGCCGATGACCACCGGCCGCTGAGCCGGGAGCGCGGAAGGCTTTGGCGGGACATAGTAGGACACCGGAGCCGGGGCCGCCCGCTTGCAGCCGCTCTGGCGGAGAATTTTCTTTTCGTTTCCCTCCACCGCCACATCCACGGTGTAGATGATTTTCACATCCGGCTTTTTCCGGGCGTCCACACTCCGGCGGACAATCCGCAGCTGCCGGACCTTGGAATTGGGAATGCCCAGCATCCGGGCCGCCTCAAACTGGAGCTGGTGGGCGTTGTGCTCCGGAGACAGGGCAATGTCCCGCAGTCGTATCATAGTTCGTTCCTCCCGGCGCAGCGCCCTGCCAGACGGCCGGAGCTCCACGCCCATTGCAGATTGTAGCCGCCGCAGTCCCCATCGATATCCAGCACCTCTCCGCAGGCGTAGAGGCCGGGCACCAGGCGGCTTTCCATGGTGGTTTCCTCAAATTCCCCCGTCAGGATTCCCCCGGCGGTGACCTGGGCGCTGTCCATGCCCAGAGGCTCCGTCAGGCTGACGCAAAAGCCCTTCGCCGCTGCCGCCGCCTGGACCAGTTCTTCTTCCCCCAGCTCCCGAATCCAGCCGCTCAGAGCAATTCCAGCGGTCTGGGTCAGCACCCGGCCCAGCCGGTTATGGAGGATTCCCGTGAACAGTTCCGAATTGGGCAGCGGGGTGGACCTCCGGCGGCGCAGCTCCATCAGCAATTCTGCCTCCTCCACATCCGGCAGGAAATCCAGGCGGCAGCACCAATCTCCCCCGCCCTGGCACACATCCCGGGAGATTTCAAACATCACCGGCCCGGACAGGCCATACTCCGTAAATTGCAGTTCCCCGGTGCTCTCCCGCACCATTTCGTCATCCCGGCAAATTGCAGCCCGGCAGTTGGCCCTGACTCCCTTCAGGGCGGCAACTCCCGGCCAATTGGTTTTCACCTGGACCAGGGCCGGGCGCAGCCGGGTGCACTTATGCCCCAGGGAACGCAGCAGCTGATAGCCGGACATACCGCCCCCCAGCTTGGTCCCCGCCAGACCGCCGCAGGCAATGATGAGTTTCTCACACATCAGGCTTTCTTCCCGGGACTCCACCCGGAAGCCCTCCGGGGTTTTCCGCACCTTTGTCACTTCAAAGCCCAGCTTCACCTGAATATTTGGCTTTTCCAAGGCAAAACGCAGCACATCCACCACAGAATTGGCCTGGTCGGAATAGGGATACACCCGTCCCGAGTCCTCCGCCACGGTGAACAGCCCCAGGCCACGCATCCAGGCCAGCACCGCCTCCGGGGGAAACTGCGCCAGGGCATACCGGGCAAACGCCGGATTCTCTCCGTGATAGCCGCCCTCCAGGGCATGAAGGTTGGTCAGGTTGCACCGTCCGTTTCCCGTGGCCTGGAGCTTCCGCCCCACCCGGGCCTGCCGCTCCAGCAAAACAACCTGATTCTGTTCCGATTCCGAGGCGGCCAGGGCCGCAGCCATTCCCGCCGCGCCGCCGCCGATGATCCCAATGACCATAGCCGTGTCCTTTCCGCTGTTTTCCGATATTATACTCCACAACCGCCCCCGGCACAAGAAAAACTTCTTTTCATCGGCAACAAAATGTGATATACTAACCCCGGTGATACCATGAACCGAAACAGCATTGAGAAAATCGCCCAGACCAGTCAGGACCGGATGCTCCTGGCCAAGCTCTGGGATAAGATTCAGGCGGGCATCCAGCGGAGCATTCCCGCAGGCACCTGTTTTCTCTCCCCCCGGGAATTGGAAATGGCCCGGTACCTCTTCGGGGAGCCCGAGGGGCTGTATGCCTTCGGCGGCTACCCGGAGGCGGAGCGGAAAATGCTGGTGTATCTGCCGGACTACCTGGACGAGAGCTGGCTGCTGGGCGGGGACAGCCCCTGCGTCTGCCTCCGGGCCTCCTTCTACCAGGGGGACAGCCCCAGCCACCGGGATTTTCTGGGCGCTCTGATGGGCGCGGGAATCGGCCGGGAGACTGTTGGGGATATCTGCGTGGGGCAGGACAGCTGCGATTTTTTTGTCATCCGGGAGATTGCCCCCTATATTTTGCAGAATTTCACCTCCGCAGGCCGGGCTCACGTGCGCCTGGCGTCCGTTCCTCTGGAAGATGCCCGGATTCCGGAGCCGGAGGTGCGGGAAATCCGGGACACCCTGGCTTCCCTGCGGCTGGACAGCGTGGTGTCCGCAGGCTTTCGCATCGGCCGGAGCCTGGCGGTCCAGTACATTGCCGCCGGAAAGGTGGCCGTGGACGGGCTGCCCTGTGAAAAGTCCGACAAGCCGGTTCCCCAGGGAGCCAAAATCTCCGTCCGGGGGTTGGGTAAAATCCGCCTGGACACTGTGGGAAACCGGACAAAGAAAGACCGCATCCCTGTGATCATTCAACGCTATGTGTGAGGATTCCGAATATGAAAATGAACGAAGTGATTGCCAGAATCAACGAGCTGGCCCACAAAGCAAAAAATGGTCCCCTGACCCCGGCGGAGCTGGCGGAGCGGGACCATCTGAGACGCATCTATATCGATTCCGTCAAGGCCAATCTGGTGGGTGAATTGGAAAACACCTATGTATTGGGCACCGACGGGAAGAAGCGCAAGCTTCAGCACAAATAAGCTTCCCGGCGGGAACACACTTTTCAGGAGGAACACCATGGACTTTCTGCCCATTACCCAGCAGGAGATGCTGGACCGGGGCTGGCAGCAGTGCGACTTTGTCTACGTCATCGGCGACGCCTATGTGGACCACCCGTCCTTCGGCCATGCCATCATCAGCCGGGTGCTGGAGCACCATGGCTATTCCGTGGGCATCATCTCCCAGCCGGACTGGAAAAATCCCAAATCCATCACCACCTACGGCCGTCCCCGGCTGGGCTTTCTGGTCACCGGCGGGAACATGGATTCCATGGTGAACCACTATTCCGTGACCAAGCACCGGCGGAAAACCGATGCCTTCACCCCCGGCGGGGTGATGGGAAAGCGGCCGGATTACGCCACCGTGGTCTACTGCAATCTGATTCGCCAGACCTATTCCGACGTTCCCATCCTCATTGGGGGCATTGAGGCCAGTCTGCGGCGGCTGGGGCATTACGACTACTGGTCGGAGAGCATGAAACGCTCCATTCTGCTGGACAGCCAGGCGGACCTGCTCATGTACGGCATGGGGGAAAAGAGCATTGTCGAAATTGCCGACGCTCTGAATTCCGGGCTGGATGTCCACGACATCACCTACATCGACGGCACTGTGTTCAAAACCGGTCAGCTGGACGATAGCCTGCCCACCATTGTGCTGCCCTCCTTTGAATCCCTGAAGGCAGACAAACGGAAATATGCCGAATCCTTCAAAATCCAGTACAGCAACTGCGACCCCTTCACCGCCAAGCGGCTGGCAGAGCCCTACGGCAAGGAATTCGTCGTGCAGAACCCGCCCCAGAAGCCCCTGACCACCCAGCAGATGGACGAGGTGTACGATCTGCCCTATATGCGCACCTGGCACCCCAGCTATGCCAAGGCCGGAGGTGTGCCCGCCATTGAGGAGGTCAAGTTCAGCCTGGTAAGCAACCGGGGCTGCTTCGGCGCCTGTTCTTTCTGCGCCCTGACCTTCCACCAGGGACGGATTATCCAGACCCGGAGCCACGAATCCCTGATCCGGGAAGCAGAGACCATGGTGAAGGACCCGGATTTCAAGGGCTATATCCATGATGTAGGCGGTCCCACCGCCAACTTCCGCCACCCCGCCTGCGAAAAGCAGCTGACCAAGGGCGCCTGCGGCGGGCGGCAGTGCCTGTATCCCACCCCCTGCAAGAATCTGCGGGCAGACCACACGGACTATGTAGCCCTGCTGCGCAAGCTCCGGAAAATTTCCGGGGTGAAAAAAGTCTTTGTCCGCAGCGGCATCCGCTTTGATTATCTGCTGGCAGACAAGAAGGACACCTTCTTCAAGGAGCTGGTCCAGTATCACATCTCCGGTCAGCTGAAGGTGGCCCCGGAGCACGTTTCCGACGCGGTGCTGAGCCGGATGGGCAAGCCCCGGAATGCGGTGTACAACCAGTTTGTGGACAAATACTTTGCCCTGAACCGGCAGTACGGCATGAATCAGTACCTGGTGCCCTATCTCATGTCCAGCCATCCCGGCTCCACCATGAAAGAGGCGGTGGAACTTGCGGAGTACATCCGGGATATGGGCTACAATCCGGAGCAGGTACAGGACTTCTACCCCACCCCCTCTACCCTGTCCACGGTGATGTACTACACCGGCCTGGACCCCCGGACCATGGACAAGGTCTATGTTCCCACCGATCCCCATGAAAAGGCCATGCAGCGGGCGCTGATTCAGTACCGCAGCCCCAAAAATTACTATCTGGTGCGGGAAGCGCTCATTGCCGCCCACCGGGAGGATCTGATTGGTTCCGGTCCCAAATGCCTGATCCGGGCCGTACCGCCCCGGCCGGGCAAGTCCACCGCTCCCCCTCCGAAAGCCGGAACCGGAAAGTCCGCCCCCCGGCAGAAGGCACCTCAGAGCCGCAAACCCTCCCGAAATTCCGCCAGAAAGGAGAAATGATTGTGAAAAACAAGCTGATTTACATTGCTGTCGCCATTGTGGGTTTTCTCGCCGGCAGTTTTCTCTTCGATCTGGTTCAGAAAATTTTCTAATCTCCCGGACACGTTAAAATGGGAGCGGCCCAGTTGGCCGCTCCCATTTTCGATTCAATTCCCGCCGGTGACCGTCTCCCCCGTCCAGTCCAGAATGCCCCCGAACTCATAGACGTTGGTATAGCCCAGCTTCGCCAGCTTGGCACTGGCCTGCTTGCTCCGGTTCCCGCTGCGGCAATAGACCAGAATCTTCTGCTCCTTGTCCGGCAGCTCCGGAATTTCCTCGGTGCCGATGGATTCGTTGGGGATGCAGACCGCCCCAGGGATGTGCCCCTGCTGATATTCCGCCGCAGTGCGCACATCCAGCAGGATGTAATCCGTCTCCTGCTCCATCATGTCCGCCGCCTGCTCCATGGAAATCTGCCGGTATTCCCCCTGGGCGCTGCCTCCGGCGCAGCCGGGCAGGGCCATCAGAGCCACCAGCAGCATAACCAGTTTCTTCATTCCATATCTCCTTTCCTGCGATAACGCAGCATTTCATAGGCAATTCCGTCTTCCTCCCCGGACTGGAGCACCGTCTCCAGCCGCCAGGCAGGGTCCCGGTCCAGGTCCGGAAAGAAGGTATCCGATTCCGGCTTCGCGTGCACCCGGGTCACATAGGCCGTGTCGCACCAGGGCAGCAGCTGCCGGTACACGCTGCCCCCGCCGATGACCACCGCTCGGGCGGCCGTTTCCGCCAGGGCCAGGGCCTGCTCCGGAGTCCGGCAAATGGTGAACCCCGGGAAATCCCGGCTGCTTCGGGTGAGCAGCACATTTTCCCGCCCGGGAAGGGGCTTCTGTCCGGGAAAGTCCTCCACCGTCCGTCGCCCGGCAATCACCAGGACTCCCCGGGTGGTCTCCCGGAAGAATTTCCGGTCTGCGGACAGGGCAATGGGCTGGGTGCCGTCCTTTCCGATGCCCCAATCGTCATATACCGCCACAATCAGCTCCATCCATCCACCTCAGATCGCCATGGGAATCTCGAAGTCAAAGGGATGGTACTGATAATAGTCCACCCGGAAACTGTCCTTGGTGAAGGCGTAGAAGTCGGTGATGCTTTCGTCCATGGAGAAGGTAGGAGCAGGATACCCTTCCTTTTCCAGCATGGCCTTCACCGCCGGAATGTGACGGTCATAGATGTGGCAGTCCGCAATCACATGGACCAGCTCGCCCACCTTCAGTCCGGAGACCTGGGCCATCATATGGGTCAGCACCGCATACTGCACCACATTCCAGTTGTTGGCGGTGAGCATATCCTGAGAGCGCTGATTCAGAATGGCGTTCAGGGTATCTCCCGTCACGTTGAAGGTCATGGAGTAGGCACAGGGGTACAGGTTCATTTCGTGCAGGTCCTGGAAATTATAGATGTTGGTGAGAATCCGCCGGGAGGCCGGATTGTGCTTCAAGTCGTACAGCACCCGATCCACCTGGTCGAACATTCCCTCCTTGTACTGGTGCCGGATGCCCAGCTGATAGCCGTAGGCTTTGCCGATGGTGCCGTCCGGGCCTGCCCACTCGTCCCAGACGTGGCTGCCCAGGTCGCAGATCCGGTTGGACTTCTTCTGCCAGATCCACAGCAGCTCATCCACGGCGCTTTTCCAATAAGTCCGGCGCAGGGTCATAATGGGAAATTCCTCCGCCAGATTATATCGATTGACCACTCCGAATTTTTTGATGGTATGGGCCGGAGTCCCGTCCGCCCAGCGAGGCCGGACCTCCAGATTCTCGTCGGAGAACCCGTTGTTCAGGATATCCAGGCAAGTCTGTTTGTATAAGTCATCCGCTCTGCTCATGGTGCATTTCCCCCCGGAATGTTGTTTTTCGTATGATACCACACTTTCCCCGGAATCGCAACGTCCCGGAGCACAAAAAGAGGTCCCCGCATACACGGGGACCTCTTTTCTTATGCTGTTACAGCAGATTGTCGGTGTTCACCCAGCCCAGGTCGGTCTTGGCCATCTTGCCTACGATTTCGTAGATATCGATGACGGACATTCTGGCATAGGTGCCGGCTGTGGCGGAGCCATTGACGTCGGTGTAGATGAGGGTATTGTCATTGTAGACAACCCGGGCATCCACCGCGCCGGTGCCGGCGCTGGGAGTCAGGTCCACATAGTACAGGTAGACCCAGCCGGCGTCGCAGCGGCCCCAAGCCATGTTCTCAGAGATGGTAGTTTCATAAACAACCAGGCTTGCACCCCGCTTCAGGGTAGTGGTCACGGTGCTTGCCGTGGAGGCAGTGGCACGGACATTCAGCTCTTCGGTGTTGATGACCTTACCGGTATACTTGTAACCGGTGGTATTGGTCACGAACCCGCCGGTGCCGGTATTGCCGGTGCTGCCAATGACAGGAGCGGAAGGTGCCGTGGTGGGTGCGCTGGTCTCCGGGGTGATGGTCACTGCGCCGGGGGTCATATTCGCCAGGCTAATCCAGCCGGTAACACCGTCCTTCTCAATCCGTCCCCAGACATTGCCTTTCACAATCTTTACCGAAGTAACCTTCACCTGATCACCCTTGGCCAGCTTGAAGGCAGTATCATCCACAATTACCCCATCTTCGTCCTTGCTCACTTTCAATGTGTCTTTTCCCGTGAGCGTATAGGTCTTCTCGTCCAGAGCGTCCAGCTTCAGGTTGGCGGCAGGATTCACGATGTATCCATCGTTGACCCGGGCCCAGTAGCGGGTAACCTTCGTCGTTATCTGGGAATCGCTGCCATCTGGATCATCCACCACGTTCCCCTTCTCGGTCTCCGTACTGGACAGCAGTTCATGTACCGTGACAGGATCACCGGTGCTCAGGGTCCGAACCACTTCCGCATCCGTGGACGGCTCTTTCAAAACATCCACAGAACCATTCACCACGCCGGTGTAGATCGCCACTTCCGTGGTAGTCGCACCGGAGGACCCGCCGGAGCTGCCGCCGCCCGCAATGGGATAGTTGGAAACCATGGTAATGTAATCCATGCAGACCCAGCCCTGAGCCATCTTGCCCCACTTGGCCGCGCCTACCTGCTTCACTTCGGTGATTTCCACGCTGGTACCAGGCAGCAGTTTGCCAACCAGCGCATAGCCGATGCCTGCGCCGCTGCGGACATTCACGCCCGCGTAGGTGTTGGCCACAATACCGGTACCGGTTTCCACGGTGGTGGAGCCGCCGGTGGTGCCGCCGTTATTGGTGCTGCCGGAGCCGCCGGTGGAGATGGTCTCCTCCGCAATGCTCAGGTAATCACCGTACACCCAGCTGTCCGTCTCAGGATCGTCGTCCACATCCACATCCAGCTTGTACCAGCCGTCCTTTTCACCCAGGACCGCAGCCTTGGTTCCCCGGGGCAGACTGCCGATAATCTTACCATAGGTTGCGCCGGTAATCCGGACTCTCACACTGTCGGTGTTGATGACCGTGGCAACTTCGCCGGTGTAGGTATTGTACTCGTCATCCTCGTCGGTTTCGAGAGAGGGCGCGCCGTTCCGGCTGACATACTTGCTGGCCAGATTCACCCAGCCGTCGTAGGTAGCCGCGTTTTCACCCACCTTGTCCGCATAGCCCCAGATGGTCTCGCCAACCACCACAACCTGGTGGGTGGCATTGACATTGAATTCCACGCCCTTGCTCAGAGTATCCACCAGCGCACCACCGCTGGAAGCATCATCCCGGACACTCACTGCGTCCGCAACCACATAATACTTGGCGACGTCCAGATCCACATCCACAGGAGTGCCGCTGGAATCCGTCACTTTCACCCAGCCCTGGGAAATCTTACCCCAGGTTACATTCCCTTCGCCAAGAGTCAGATTGGTCACGGTGACAGCGCTTCCGTTCAGCTTATCCACCGTCTTTCCCGTACCGTCGGGTGCGTCATAGACCGTATTGCTCGTCATCTTACCGGTAAAGGCATAGGCTGTCAGCCCCACATCGGTGGCAGCGCCGGTATCCTCCGTCACCCGGGTCACACTGGCATAGGCCAGGCAGAACCAGCCGCCGGAATAACGGCCCCACTGGATGCCGTTGACATACTTGGTTTCATACAGATTGACCTGGGTTCCGTTGGGCAGAGCGCCCACGATCTGATTATCCGTACCGGCATCGCAGCGAACATTGACATAACCGGTAGTCGTAATGACTGCTTTTGCCACCACGTTGGTGCTGTTCAGGTTGCTGCTGCCAGACTCCTTCACAGTCTCAAAGTCGGTGTACATCAGCGCAACCCAGCACACGGGAGTCGGGTCATCCGCACTCTTCGCCACCTGGCCCCAAAGGAAGCCATCGGCATTTGCAGTATTGATAATGCGGAGTTTGTCGCCTTGCTTATAAGAGCCGTTCTGCGCACTGAAGATGGTGGCATTGACACGGGAGTTTACATAGGAG
>CALXFW010000059.1 GCA_944387685.1 uncultured Oscillospiraceae bacterium | reverse complement strand
TTCATGGACCCGGCGCTGATGCCCATGATGGTGCCGGGGAATTCCCGGAGCAGTTCTCCCAGACCGATGTCCTGGAAGAAGGCGTTCTGGGTGGGGACATGGCCTCCGGCCAGAATGATGAAATCCGCCCGGGCAATCAGTTCGGCGGCATCCTCGGCATTTTCTCCGTCCAGAACCTGATAGGCGGAGAAGGGAATCCTGGCCCGGGCAAAGGCCGCCATGGTCTCTGCGCCGAATTGGCAGGTCATCTCATGGTCATTGGGGTCGGAGCAGACAAACAGCGCCCGGGGGGTGGGGGGAAGGGCCTGCCGGATGCGGTCAAGAAAGCCGTTGGCGCTGCTTAAGAGCGCCCGGTCTGCCCCCTCCAGGAAGGGGCTGCTGGTAATGAATAGCGTCATAGAAAACACTCCTTTTTATACGTTGACACCTGGGAAATACGCCTGAACGAAGTCTACCTCCTTCACCTGGAAGGACTTCCCGTTCAGGTATTCCAGGGCTCCGGCGTCGGTGGTGAAGCGAAAGGTCAGCTTGTAGGAATACAGGGCCTGATAATTCCGGTCAAACCGCTTGTCCAGCTTGCCGTACTTCCCGTCTCCCAGGAGGGGATGCCCGGCGTGGGCAAACTGGGCGCGAATCTGGTGGGTGCGGCCGGTAATCAGCTCGCACTCCACCAGGCTCAGCCCGTTCCGGGAAGCCAGGGTGACGTAGTTGGTCTGACAGGTTTTGGAGCCAGGCTGGGGGGTGTCGGTGACGAATACCCGGTTCTGCTTGGCGTCTTTGAAGAGGTACCCTTTCAGATTGCCCTCCCGGGGCCGGGGGATGCCCTCCACAATGGCAAGATACCGCTTGTCCATCTCCCGGTCCTTGATCTTCTGGTTCATCACCCGCAGGGCCTCGGCGGTTTTGGCGGCAATCACAATACCGCCGGTGTTCCGGTCAATCCGGTTGCACAGGGCGGGGGTGAAGGCGTTCTCCTCCCGGGGCCGCCATTCCCGCTTCTGGTAGAGGTAGGACTGGATGTGGTCGATCAGGGTCCGTCCATACTCCGCTCCGTCGTGGGGATGAACCGCCAGCCCGGGGCGCTTGTCCACCAGGAGGATGTGCGCATCCTCGTAGACGATGTTCAGCTTGGGCACGGCTACAGTCAGATAGGCGTTGTCCTCCCGGGGCTTGTCAAAAAATTCGTCGTTGATATACAGCTGGAGCACGTCCCCTTCTTTCAGCCGGGTATCCCGCTCCACTCGTTTGCCCCCCAGCTTGATGCGCTTGATGCGGATGTATTTCTGGGCCAGGGAGGCGGGAAGCAGGGGGACGGCCTTGGCCAGGAACCGGTCCAGGCGCTGCCCCGCATCGTTAGGGCCGATGGTCAATTCTTTCATAGCTTGGAACCCATACTCTCGTCAAAATGGCGGTTCATCTGGTCGGTAAATTCTCTGGCGGCGTTGTAGCCCATCTTTTTCTGGCGGTTGTTCATGGCGGCGACCTCCAGAATCACCGCCAGATTTCGCCCGGGGGTGATGGGGATGGTGTTCATGGGCACCTTCACTCCCAGAATCTCTGTGAACTGATCCTCCAGACCCAGCCGGTCATAGGGGGCCTGATTGTTCCAGGCCACGATGTTCACCACCAGATTGATTTCATTCTCCAGCTTGACGGCGCCCATGCCGAAGAGCTTGGCCACGTTGATGATACCGATGCCACGTAGCTCGATGTAGTTGCGGATCAGCTCCGGGGCGGTGCCCACCAGGGAATTGGTAGCAACCCGGCGGATTTCCACCGCGTCGTCGGCAATCAGGCGGTGCCCCCGTTTCAGCAGCTCCACAGCGGCCTCGCTCTTTCCGATGCCGCTGTCGCCGGTGAGGAACACACCCTCGCCGTAGATTTCCGCCAGGACCCCATGCCGGGTAATCCGGGGAGCCAGGGCGGCCTTCAGATAGGTAATGATGGTGGAGACCAGGGCGCTGGTGGGCTCACCGGTGCGCAGGATGGTGACATTGTGCTTTCGGGCCATGGCCAGCATTTCCGGATGGGGCGGAATGTTCCGGGCGATGATCAGGGCGGGGAATTTATAGGAAAACAGCCGGTCAAAGATGGCACACCGGTCTCCGGGGGTGAGCTTTGTGATGTAGCTCATCTCCACATTGCCCATAACCTGCAGACGCATGGGCTCATAGTGGTCAAAATAGCCGGCCAGCTGCAGCCCGGGCCGGGCCACATCTTCCACGGTGATGCGGATGGAGGAAAAATCCGTGGAGGCATAGACGGTTTCCAGATGAAATTCCTTCACCAGCTGGCAAAGGGGGACGCTGTAGGTATCGACCATGGATATCACCTCTGCAAAACGGTATCTTCCTATTATACCCGTGGCAGGAAAGAATAGCAATAGATTTTCAGAAAACAAAAAATTTTGAAAAAAATACTTGCTTTTTCCCGGAAAGTTTGCTATCATATCTAAGCGCCTTCAGTGGGCGTAGTTTGTTGAGTAAACATCCGGATGGGAGGTGCAATGAAATGGCTAAGTGCGATTTTTGTGGTAAGGGCGTAACGTTCGGTATTAAGGTCTCTCACTCCCACAGACGTTCCAATCGCGCATGGAAGCCCAACGTCAAGCGCGTCAAGGCTGTCGTGAATGGAACTCCCTGCCATGTGTACGCTTGTACCAGATGCCTCCGCTCCAACAAGGTTGAGCGTGCCATCTGAGTTTCCCAGGCCTATAAATCCGCTGCTGATTTTTTCAGCAGCGTTTTTATTTCCCCGAATTATTTCGCCCCGAATTCCGAAGTTTCCTCCGGAATCCGGGGCGGCTTTTTGTTATGCCAGGAACTTGGCGGTGGTTTCCTCCTCATACTGGCGGGTATAGAGCTCAAAGTAATAGCCGCGCCGCTTCAGCAGCTCCGGATGGGTGCCCTGCTCCACAATTTTGCCGCTGCGCACCACCAGAATCAGGTCCGCGTCCTTCACCGTGGAGAGCCGGTGGGCAATCATCAGGGAGGTCCGTCCGGCGGTGACGCTTTCCATGGCTGCCTGGATTTTTGCCTCGGTGATGGTGTCCACGGAAGCGGTGGCCTCGTCCAGAATCAGAATCCGGGGATCTGCCAGCACAGCCCGGGCAAAGGAAATCAGCTGTTTTTCCCCGGTGGAGAGCAGGTCGCCCCCCTCGCCCACGTCGGTGTCCAGACCGTTTTCCAGGTGGGCCAGCACATCGTCGGCGGACACTGCCCGGATGGCCTGCCAGAGCTGCTCCTCCGTGGCGTCGGGGTTGCCCATGAGCAGGTTCTCCCGGACGGTGCCGGAGAACAGATGGGGGGTCTGGAGCACATAGCCGATGGAGGAGTGGAGCCAGAGCTGGGAGCGCTCCCGGGCGTCCCGCCCGTCAATGAGCACCTGCCCTTCCGTGGGTTCAAAGAACCGGCAGACCAGATTCACCAGGGTGGATTTTCCCGCGCCGGTTTCGCCTACTATGGCCAGATGGGTGCCGAAGGGAATTTTCAGGGAGAAATGCTCTAGAACCTTTTCCTCCCCGTCGGGGTAGATGAAGGTCACGTCCCGGAATTCGATGTCGCCCTTCACCGGCTCCCAGTTTTCCTTTTTGGGATTCATGCTGTCGCCGTATTTGGCCACCACCTCCGGGGTATCGGTAACGTCGGAGCGGACGGCCATCAGGTTGGTGAAGCGCTCAATGTTGACCTGGGTGGTAATCAGGTCGGAGATGATGTCCACCAGCCACCGCAGGGGCTCCATCATGCCCTGGGCGTAGGACATGAACACGGAGAAGGTGCCCATTTCTTCCAGGGCAATGTAGCCGCCCTTCCACAGCACAATGGCCAGGGCCACGCTGGAGGCAAAGTTCATGGTGCCGGCGAACAGCCCCCGCAGACGGGAGGCGTGAATGCTCTTCGTGTACATCACCTGGGTTTCGGCGGTGAACTGCTGCTCCATTTTTTCCTCGATGGCCAGAGACTTGATGGTTTTCGCCCCGGTGATGCCTTCGTTGAAGTTGCCGGTGATTTTGGAGTTGATTTCCCGGATTTCCCGGTTGACCCGGATCAGCTTGCGCTGGAACAGGGAAAACAGAATCACCAGCAGGGGCAGAATGAGCAGAATCATGGCGGCGAGCCGGGGGTTCAGGATCAGCATGACGCCAATGGCCCCCACCAGGTAGGACATATGCCATACCCCTTCCACCAGGGTCCAGGATACCAGAGAGCCGATGCGGGAGGTATCGCTCATCAGCCGGGCGTGGATGTAGCCCACGCTGTTCTGGTTGTAATAGGAGAAGGACAGGGTCTGCAGATGCTCAAATCCCCGCTGACGCAGCTCCCGGTTCACCAGCATTTCCACGGCGGTGGCCAGGGCGCAGGCCACATAGTTGGAGCCTGCGGCGGTGAATATGGTGAACAGATACAGCAATACAAAGGGAAGCAGGGTATCGAAAATGCCCAGCCCGATGAAATGGTCCAGGGCGTAGCGCTGGAACAGGGGCAGTACAATATCCGTCATGCTGCCCACCAGGCCAAGGGACACCATAATCAGAATTTTGGTGCGCACCGGGCCAAGATAGGGGAGAATTCTGCCGATTCCAAAGTAGGGCAGATGGGAATGGGTGGTTTCCTTCATTATGCGGTCACCTCCTGAGAGCCGCTCTGGGCCTCGTAGATTTTTTGATAGATTCCGCCGGCCCGCTTCAGCTCTTCGTGGGTGCCCTCCTCCACAATCCGGCCCTGATCCAGGACCAGAATTTTGTCGGCGGCGGACAGGGTGGTGATGCGGTGGGAGATGAGGATGACGCTGGCTTTTCCGAACTTCTGGGCAATGGCCCTGCGGATTTTGGCGTCCGTCTCCGTATCCACGGCGGACAGAGAGTCGTCAAAAATGAGGATGGGCGTATCCTGGGTCAGGGTACGGGCGATGGCGGTGCGCTGCTTCTGACCGCCGGACAGGGTGACGCCCCGTTCCCCAACCATGGTTTCATAGCCGGCGGCAAAGCCTGTAATGGAGTCGTCCAGAGCGGCGGCAGTGGCGGCGGCCCGGACGCTGGTCATGTCAACCCGGGGCGAGACAATGGCAATGTTCTCTGCAATGGTACGGGAGAACAGGAAGGGCTCCTGGAGCACCATGCCGATGCTGCGCCGCAGGTGGGCGGTGCGGATTTTGCGGATGTCGGTTCCGCCGATGGTGATGCGGCCATTTTTCTCATCCAGGGGGTAGAGCTTGTCCAGCAGCATCATCATGGTGGACTTTCCGCTGCCGGTGCCGCCCAGAATGCCCAGGGTTGTACCGGCCTTCATGGTGAAGGTGATGTCGTGGAGCATCTGAGGGGAATTCTCGTAGCCGAAATTCACGTGCTCGAAGCGGATATCCCCGTCCATGGGGGCATCAAAGGCCTCTGGATCGTCCTGCTCTGCCTGGGAGTTCATAATGTAGGCCACCCGCTCAATGGAGACCCCGGCCTTGCTCATTTCGGAAATCATCCGTCCCAGCTGGCGGATGGGCCAGATCAGCATGGAGTTGTAGGAGATGAAGGCGATGTATTCGCCCTCGGACAGGCTTCCCCGGACGCAGAACACCGCGCCGAAAATCACCACCAGCATCACCTGGACGCCGGAGAGCACATCGGAGGTGCTCCAGAACTGGGACAAGACCTTTCCCATTTTGACCCATAGGGAGGTATAGTAGTCATTCTGCTTCCGGAATTTGTCGATTTCCGCCCGCTCCTGACCGAAGGCCCTGACCACCCGGACGCCGGTCAGGTTCTCCTGGGCCATGGCGGAGAGCTTGCCCTCGTTCTCGTCACAGTCCAGAAAACCTTCATACACCCGCTTGTGGAAATAAAAGGAGTAGACGATGATGAAAGGCATGGGAATCAGGGCAATCCCTGCCAGCGGCTGGTGCATGGAGAGCATGAAGCTGATGGACAAAATCAGCAGAATCACAATCCGGAAGATGGATGTCAGCTGCTCGGAGAGGAACCGCTTGGCGGTTTCAATGTCCGATGTGCAGCGCTGAATGATGTCGCCGGTGCGGTTGCTCATGTGCCAGGCGTAGGGCAGCCGCTCAATGTGGGAAAACAGCTGATCCCGCATGGTTTTCACCAGGGTTTCCGCTGCCTTGGTGTTGTTTACCCGAAAGGTGTACTGGCTGACCACCTGGAAGCAGGCCACAACCACAATGGCCAGCGCCATGATCCACAGGTGCTGCCCCAGGTAGGAAAAGCCGCCCATGCGGTTGACAAGCGCCATGACGAAGGCGGGGAAATTCCCTTCCTTGCCGCCGATGGCGCAGTCCACTGCTGCCCGGACGATCTGGGGCTGAATCATGTCCGCCAGGGCGGTTATGGCCGCTGCCAGAATGCTGATGACAAAGTACCGTTTTGCTCCCCGCATAAACCGCCACAGCAGAGCGGCGGATGAGCTGGTCTGCGGGACTTTTTTTGTGGATTTCATTTCCTTCCTCCATTCTGTTCCATTCCCATGCCCCGGCCGTGAGAAACCGGGAACTCCGGGAAAAATGTGTGAAAAGCGCAAAAAAGGGTGCAGGCCGAAGCCTGCACCCTGAGACATACTAAGACACAAACGGTCCTGCCTATGGCATCAGCAGAGGAGCAAAGCTTCTGAACCTGTAGCACACGAAATTCCGGTTACGCAGCATGAAACTCAGCTCCTTTCTTTCAAATTTTTGCAGCACCCGTATCATAGCATTGTTCCCTGAAACTGTCAATAGTGTGCGGAGAAATATCACGGCTGCGGACCGGAAAACCATTGAAGAAAAGTCAGGAGAAACTGCGGATTCTCTGACAGTCTGCATTGCAATCCCAGAAAAGGGATGGTATAATCTCCTCGTATTTTGGAGGTGGTACCGTGAAACAGCTTTTGCGATACATGAAAGGCTATGAAAAACAGTGCGTTCTGGGCCCGCTGTTCAAGCTGCTGGAGGCGCTGTTTGAGCTGCTTGTTCCCCTGGTGGTGGCTAGAATCGTGGACCAGGGAATTGCTGCCGGGAACCGGGGCTATGTGGTGCAGATGTGCCTGGTGATGGTGGCGCTTGGCGTGGTGGGCCTGATTATGTCCGTGTCGGCCCAGTATTTTTCCGCTGTGGCGGCGGTGGGCTTTTCCACCCGGCTGCGCCATGCCCTGATGGAGAATATTCTGGGCCTGAGCTACAGCCAGGTGGACCAGCTGGGCAGCTCCACCATGATTACCCGGATGACCTCGGATGTCAACCAGGTGCAAAATGGTGTGAATCTGACCCTGCGGCTGCTGCTGCGATCTCCCTTTGTGGTGTTCGGCGCCATGATAATGGCGTTTACCATTGATTTCTCTGCGGCGTTGGTATTTGTCGGGGTCATTCCGGTGCTGTGCGTCATTGTCTTTGGCCTGATGCTCATCACCATGCCCATGTACCGCCGGGTGCAGGTGTCCCTGGACGGCGTGACCTCCGCCACCCGTCAGAACCTGTCCGGTGTCCGGGTGCTCCGGGCCTTCTGCAAGGAGGATACAGAGGTGGAGTCCTTCTGCGGCAGCACGGCCCAGCTGACGCAGGCTCAGCTGATTGCGGGCCGGGTATCTGCCTTGATGAACCCTCTGACCTATGTGGTTATCAATCTGGCGGTGGTCCTGCTGGTGCGGGTTGGCGCCATTCAGGTGGAAAGCGGGATTCTGACCCAGGGCCTGGTGATTGCGCTTTACAACTATATGTCCCAGATTCTGGTGGAGCTGATCAAGATGGCCAATCTGATTATCACCATCTCCAAGTCCCTGGCCTGCGCCAATCGGGTGGCCAAGGTGCTGGAGCTGAAGAGCAGCCAGCAGCCCGGCAGCCGGGGAGCAGAAAACCTTCGAGGTGAAGTGGAGTTCCGGGACGTGACCGCCCAGTATGGAGGCGCGGCAAATCCGTCTCTGGAGCACATCAGCTTCCACGCCCAGCCCGGTCAGACCATCGGCATCATCGGCGGCACCGGCTCCGGCAAAACCACCCTGGTGAACCTGATTCCCCGGCTGTATGACGCCCTGTCCGGCCAGGTGCTGCTGGATGGTGTGGAGGCTGCCGCATACGATCCGGAAGCCCTGCACCAGGCCATTGGTCTGGTACCCCAGAAGGCGGTGCTGTTCAAAGGCACCATCCGGGAGAACCTGCTTTGGGGCAACCCGGAGGCGTCGGATGAGGAGCTGTGGGCGGCGCTGGAAACCGCCCAGGCCCGGGAAGTGGTGAAGGACAAGGAAGGGGAGCTGAACGCCCCGGTGGAGCAGGGAGGCGTGAATTTTTCCGGCGGCCAGCGCCAGCGTCTGACCATCGCCAGAGCGCTGGTGCGCAAGCCCAAAATCCTGATTCTGGACGACAGTGGCTCCGCTCTGGACTATGCCACCGATGCCAATCTGCGGATGGCCATCCGGAGGATGGAAAATCCCCCGACCACGTTCCTGGTGTCTCAGCGGGCGGCTTCGGTGCGCTATGCGGATGAAATTCTGGTGCTGGACGACGGCATTCTGGTGGGACAGGGGACCCATGACCAGCTGCTGGAGACCTGCCCGGTTTATCAGGAAATTTACTATTCTCAGTTCCCCAAGGAGGTGCGGCACGATGCTTAGTCAATGGCAAACCATGAAGAAGGTCCTGCTGCGGATTCGCCGGTATTGGCCCACCCTGATTGCCGCCATTGTGCTGGCAACCGTCAATGTGGGCATGACTTTGTACATTCCCATTCTGGTGGGCAACGCCATTGACTGCATTGTGGATGCGGGGCAGGTAGATTTTGACCAGATGTGGGTGTTCCTCCGGGGCGTGATTCTCTGTGCCGCCATTGGCGGGCTGGCGCAGTGGATTACGAGCGAGCTTTGCAACCGGATGACCTACCAGGTGACCCGGGATATCCGGAATGAGGCCTTCCGGCACATTCAGGTGCTTCCCATCTCCTACCTGGACCAGCACGCCCAGGGCGACCTGGTCAGCCGGGTGATTGCGGATGTGGATACCTTTGCCGACGGCTTGCTTATGGGCTTTACCCAGCTGTTCACCGGTATTATGACTATCCTGGGCACCTTGGTGTTCATGATGCGGATTCATTGGGGCACCGCCCTGGTGGTGGTGTGCATCACTCCGCTGTCTCTGGTGGTGGCCAATTTCATCGCCACCCGGACCTACTCCATGTTCCGGCTCCAGACGGTGACCCGGGGTGAGCAGACCTCTCTGATTGACGAGACCATCGGCAACATCAAAGTGGTGCAGGCATTCGGCCATGAGAAGGCCTCTATGGAGCAGTTTGATGAAATCAACGCCCGGCTGGAAAAGGCCTCGCTGCGGGCGATATTCTTCTCCTCCCTGGTCAATCCCTGCACCCGGTTTGTCAACTCCCTGGCCTATGCGGGGGTGGGACTCACCGGTGCCCTGATTGCCATTGGCGGAGGCATTACCGTTGGCAACCTGACCAGCTTCCTGAACTACGCCAATCAGTACACCAAACCCTTCAATGAGATTTCCGGGGTTATCACCGAGCTGCAGAACGCTTTGGCCTGCTCCTCCCGGGTCTTTGAGCTGATCGAGGCTCCTGCCCGGACACCGGAGCCGAAGCATCCCCAGCGGCCGGAGAAGGTGGAGGGCGCCGTGGAAATTCGGGACCTGAAATTCTCCTATGTGCCGGAGAAGCCTCTGATTGACAACTTCAATCTCTCCGTAAAGCCGGGCCAGCGGATTGCCATTGTGGGTCCCACCGGCTGCGGCAAGACCACCTTTATCAACCTGCTGATGCGCTTTTATGATCCCCAGGGAGGGGAAATCCGGCTGGATGGCGTCAACACTCGGGATATGAACCGGGGTGAGCTGCGCCGGTGTGTGGGCATGGTGCTCCAGGACACCTGGCTGAAAGCGGGAACCATCCGGGAAAATATCGCCATGGGCAAGCCCGACGCTACCCAGGAGGAGATTGAGGCAGCGGCAAAGCAGGCCCATGCCCACAGCTTTATCCGCCGCCTGCCGGAAGGGTACGATACGGTGATTTCCGAGGCCGGGGGCAACCTGTCCCAGGGACAGAAGCAGCTGCTGTGCATTGCCCGGGTGATGCTGTGCCTGCCGCCCATGCTGTTCCTGGATGAGGCTACCTCTTCCATTGACACCCGGACGGAAATCCGGATTCAGAAGGCCTTCGACACCATGATGCAGGGGAGGACCTCCTTCATCGTGGCCCACCGCCTGTCCACCATTCAGGAGGCTGACCTGATTCTGGTGATGCGCAGCGGCCACATTGTGGAGCAGGGAAGACATGAGGAGCTGCTGCAGAAGCGGGGCTTCTATGCCCAGCTGTACATGAGCCAGTTTGCCCACTGAGAACCGTCCCCGCCGGAGCTCCGGCGGGGAAGAAAATTTTCTGGAATTCTGGAAGAAAGTTCTTGACAAAGGGCGGGAAGTGTTGTATGATATCCGGGCTGGCAGCGTGAGCTGTGCGTATGGAGAAGTCGCGTAGCTGGCCGAGCGCGCACGATTGGAAATCGTGTATACCCCAAAAGGGTATCGAGGGTTCAAATCCCTCCTTCTCCGCCATAAAACCCGGTGTTCCGTCAGGAATGCCGGGTTTTTCTTGTGTCATTGGCAGAGGCACGGAAAAGGGGCGGCAGGCCTGTCCAGACCTCTGCGCCTGCATCCTGTCTCGTTCTCTTGAGGAGAACGAAGGGACTCGTTGGGAAGGAAATTTCCGATTCCGGAGAATTTTCCCTTTACACCGGGAGTTATGCGGGGTACAATGAGGGTGTTCCAGTTGGGAGCGCCGCTCCCGGAAAGAGAAAGGATTTAAGACCATGAAAATGATTACCGCCATTATCAATAACAACGACAGCGACGCCGTCTGCGGCAGCCTGCGTGCGGAGGGCTTTTATTTCACCAAAATGAGCACCACCGGCGGCTTCCTGCGCAGCGGCAACACGACCCTGCTGCTGGGTACGGAGGATGATCGGGTTGCCAGAGCACTGGAGATCATCCGCAGCAACAGCCGCAAGCGGACCGTCAGTACACCAGTGCCGGTGATGCCCACCGGGGGAGAACTGGATATGGGCCTGCCTATGTCCTCGGTTGTAATAGGGGGCGCCACGGTGTTTGTCACCCCGGTGGAGCAATTTGAGAAGATGTAAGGAGCAGAGCAGTGCACCGGACCCGGTTTATCGCCGCAGCATTCTGACCCTGCATGGCGCGGTGATGCTGTTTGGCCTGTCTGCCGTGCTGGGGCAGTGGATTTCCCTTCCGGCGGTCTGCATCGCCGGAGGGCGTGTGATCTGCTCCTCCCTGGCACTGCTGGCGTTTGCCCGTATCCGGAAGGGGCCTTTGTCGTTGCGCTGTCTCCGGGATTATGCTCTGGCCGCAGGTGCAGGGGCAGTGCTGGCAATTCACTGGACGACTTTTTTCCTGTCCATTCAGACATCCTCCGTAGCGGTGGGAACCATCACCTTTGCGGCATTCCCCTTGTTTCTGACGGTTCTGGAGCCGCTGGTGTTTCGGGAAGCCGTCCGGGGGCGGAGTGTTCTGTGGGCCTGCGTCCTGGTGTTGGGCGTGGGAATCACCATTCCGGAATTTTCCCTGGAGAATCCCGTGACCGTGGGGGTGCTCTGGGGGCTGGTTTCCAGCCTGTCCTACGGTGTGCTGTCCCTGTTTAACCGATACCTGTCCGGCAGATACCCGGCCAATGTGGTCTGCCTGTATGAGCAGGCGACGGCGGCGGTGCTTTTGCTGCCTGCTGTGCTGGTGTCGGATGTTCCGTGGCGGATTCAGGATGCCGCGGCTATCGGGGTGCTGGGTTTTGCCTGTACGGCCTTTGCCCACAGCTTGTATGTGTCCGCACAGAGGCGGGTGAAGGCCCAGACAGCGGGAATCATTTCCGGTATGGAGACGGTATATGCGGTTTTGTACGCCATGCTGTTCTTGGGGGAGATGCCCAGCACCCGGGAATGGCTGGGCGGCGGGGTGATTCTCTGCGCCGCTTTGGCCAATTCGCTGGGCCGGGAGGAACAGGTGACGGAAAAGAACCGCAGCTGACCCGGAAGACAGTTTTTTAGAATGTAAAATCAATCATATGGAAGCAGCAGGCCGTGGGCATCCGATGCCCACGGCCTGCTGCTTTATGTATGGGAATCCGACAGCGGTTCCCAAGCGTCTTGGAAGGCAGGACGTCAATCGGGCGAAAACTCCGGGGAAAGGAGAACATGGTCTACCATTTCCGCATCAAGGGCACCGGCGAGGTGTAGACACGGAAATCGCCGAATTCCCCAATCTTTTCCATCTGCACATTCTGAGCCTTGGCTGCTGCCAATCCGGCTGCCTCATCACTGGAAGTGAAAACGTAAATGGCCTTTTCGTTTTCTTCCGGTCCGTAGATATCCTGGGGGGTGTTGGCCGCTTCCACATAGAACACGTTGTCACTGGAATGCCAGGAACCCGCCGTCAGCTCACCGTGGGAGAAAACAGCTATCTGCGGTGCGGTTCCCCAGTATTCGCCGTAGATATAGTCGTATCCGCTGTCCACAGCCCATTGACAGAGCTGGGCTTCATACGGAGGGGAATTCTCCGCAGCCATAACGACAGAGGGGGAATAACAGTATACCAGGCCTGCCAGGCTCACGAGGCAGCTCAGAACGGTGAAGCCGCATTTCAGGGGGAAGGAGAACCGGTTCAGGAGCATCAGTCCGGAAAAAGCCACCAGAGGAAACCACATGAAAATATAAATGGAGCGGAGTTTCACAGGCAGAATGACCGTTGCCAGAAGGACGCCGGCGATTCCGATCAGGCACAGAATCCAGCATTGCTCCAACCCGTTCTCCTGCCTGTGTATGCGCCGGAGCCAGAGAACAGAGGCAAGGAGCGCAAGGCCGATCATATACAGGATGACCAGCCCGATCAGTCTGGAGTAGTCGCCCTGAAGGATATAGTCCAGGCTGGTTATTTCCCATAGTGCGCTGCCGACAGCCTCCATTTTCTGGGATAAGGATTGGACGGCGCTTCCCGGCGCGTCGCTGTATATGGCTTCTCTGGGAATGTCCAAAAGACGGATTACCAGAATGCCGGCGGCATTTGCCAGAGCGTAGCTGGCCGCGTGAAGGAGGGAGTTTCGGTTTTCCTTTGTCCAGGGAGGATTTCCCTTCAAAATCCGTCGCAGAGCACAGAACAGCTCATATGCCATTATGGGCAGAATTGTAATGGCGGTTTGGCGCAGACTTTGCATTCCGGTGGCGAAGCACAGAAACAGAGCAAGACACCATGCCCATATGCTTCCCTTGGATGGGGAAAATGAGCGGGTATAGTCGCCAAAAACCACGAAAAGGGTCACCAAATAGCACGCATAGAAGCTCGCCTGAGAAAAGAACAGCAGGGAGTTCAAAGAACTTGCCCCCCAGGGGCAGACTACCGAGGCAATCAGCAGAAGGCAGCCGGCTGCCATGCTGAGGCTGTCGCGGGTAAACCCACCCAGGAGCCAAAGAAAAGACAACATGATAAAGAGCGTCATCAATTCGGTAGCCAGGACCATCGCCGTATTGATATCGCCGGTCAGACCATACAGCAGAGCAGCCCAAACGGGTGTGGCGATGACATAATACTGGTTCCTAAAATTCCACCCCTGTGGGAACAGAGTTTTTTGCTCCCACATTTTTACGGCAACCTGACAGTCAGAATAGACATCGGAATTGCAGAACAGAGCAAAACCGCGGAAATTCAAAAAAGCAAACAGGCCCAGGTGCACCAGAATGCACGATACGGACAGAACAATAACAATGCGGCGGGCAGAATCCCGGCAAATCAGATGGTTTTTCATCGTTACCTCCCGGTTCAATATCTGGAGTCTTGCAATAGGATCGGAAAATCCCGTTCTGGATATGGACAATCGGTGTATCTGACAGCAAAACACGGAGAAGAAGCTATTCCGGATCCGCAGAGAAAAGACTTGCCGCAGCGCCGTACCGGCGCTTTACCATCCGGGATTTGGAGAACTGAACAATCTGACTGCTGTAAAGCCCCCAGTTTCCGGAGATGACGAAGCCAATTACGCACACCAGGGCAAACAGAGGCAGATTCCCGCTGCCGAACATCTCCACGCTGAGCACCATGGCGGCGATGGGGCTGTTGGTTACGCAGCAGAACAGTCCCACCAGCCCCAGTGCGGCGGCAAATCCCGGGTCCAGTCCCAGCAGTCCGCCTGCAACACAGCCGAAGGTTGCACCGATGCAGAAGGTGGGGACGATTTCGCCGCCCTTGAATCCGGCGGACAGGGTGACGGCGGTAAAGAGCAGCTTTAACAGAAAGTCGTACCAGTCGGCGCTCCCGCCCACCGCTTTCAGCGCCATGTCCATGCCCGCACCGTTATAGCGGTGGTCTCCCACCAGCAGGGTCATAGCCACCACCACGAGGCCGCCAATGACGATCCGCAGGGCGCTGTTGGGCAGCGCTTTCTTGGCAAAGTGCTCCGCCTGGTGGAAAAAGAAGCACATGAGAATGCCCAGAATGCCCACGGCAACGCCCAGCAGCGCCAGCTGGCCGCCCTGTAACAGGGAAAATGGGGTGGCATCTGCCAGCGCAAAGGTTTCCGGGTGAACGCCCAGAGCAAGGGATACCCGGCTGGCCGTGAAGGCCGCCAGATAGCAGGGCAGCAGTGCGGGGGAGAAAATGGTGCCCACCGAGGCAAACTCCATGGTAAACAGGGTGGCGGTGAGGGGGGTGCCGAACAGCCCGGAAAACACCGCCGCCATACCCGCCATGGTCAGAACTGCGTGCTCGTTCTCCTTCAGCTTCAGCAGACTGCCCAGCAAAGAGGCAGTGGAGCCGCCCAGCTGCAATGCAGCCCCCTCCCGCCCGGCGGAGCCGCCCAGGAAGTGGGTAATGGCCGTGGCCAGGAAAATCGCCGGAGCCACGGCGGGGGATACGGTGCCGTCGTTGAGAATGGCATCAATAACCTCGTTGGTGCCCCGGTTGTTTCTCAGCCGGAACAGCCGGTAAATGCCCAGGGTCAGCAGACCGCCCAGGGGAAGAAGGAACAGCACCCAAGGGTGGCTGAGCCGCAGCTGGGTTACAAAATGCAGGACGTGGTGGAACCCGGCTCCGATCAGGCCCCCAAGAATTCCCACCAGAATTCCCAGGGAGCCCCATTTCAGCAGGGTTTTTCCGTATTTCTCCGGATGGTGCATGGTATCAAGCAGTGACATAGCAACGCTTCTTTCTTTAAGGAATGGAGTGAATTGCAGGGCCTTGCATACAGGTCAGGGAACGGCGTCCTCCTCCAGCGCTTCAATCAGGAAGCTCACCGGCCGGAAGCCGTCGTTGCAGGAGATCATGGCGGATCTGGGGTTTTTCATCCATCCGCCGTACAGCCCCTGGCCCCCGTGGCTCAGGGCCAGCACAAAGGGGGACATACTGTCCCAGGCGCTCTGGCAGAGACCCTCCGGCTTCTGCCAGCCGTTGGCGAGAAATACCTGGCCCTGGCTGAGGTCACAGGGATGGTCCATGGGATTTTCATATTGGGCGGACAGGTCGGGATACGATGCCATCCGCATAACGGTAATGCGGCATTGCTTCATGGATGGCCTCCTTTCAGCTGACGGACCAGCGGACATGGCTGCCGTCTCTGTCCTTGGTGACAGCCAGCTGGTTTTCGATTTCCTGCTTCAGCTCCGATACATGGGATATGATGCCGATGAGCTTTTCGCCTCCGGCCATCTGGCGCAGGACCTTCACCGCCTGGCTCCGGGCGTGGTCATCCAGGGAACCAAAGCCCTCGTCCACAAACAGGATGTCCAGATGGATGGAGGCGGTGCGCTCCTGAATCTGGTCCGCCATGCCCAGGGCCAGGGACAGGGCCGCCAGGAAGGACTCTCCGCCGGACAGGGTGCGCACCTCCCGCTCCTTGCCGGTGACGGTGGAATAGACCATCAGATCCAGCCCCCGGTTTTTTCCTTCTCCGGCCTGGGACTCCGACACCAGCCGCATTTCAAATTGTCCGGCGGACATCCGTCCCAGCCGGAGGTTGGCCCCTGCCAGAATCCGTTGGAGATAGCACCGCTGGACGTAGGTCTCTATGTCCATTCTGGCGCCGGATACCTTCCCGGACAGCCGCTGATACAGGCTGTCCACCTGGGCGAACTCCCGGGCCAGCCGGGTGCGTTCCTCCCGCTGGGAGGACAGGGCCGCCAGGGCGCGGGTGTTGGTTTCCCAGGCGGCGGCGAGGGCGTTCTGACGTTCCCGGGCTGTCTGCCACTGGGACTCGGCCTGGGCCAGATTTTCCTCCAGTTGTGGTTTGTCTGGGCGGGGGCGTCCGGCAATGGCGGCCAGGGCCGTGTCCCGGGCGCCTTCCGCTGCGGCTTTGCGGGTGGCGTGGGTGTGGAGGAGATTCCGGAGGACTTCCATTTCTCCCTTTTCGTGGTTGAGCACCACTTCCTGCCACTGGGACTCAGAGAGTGCGTGTGCCTCCAGAAGCGCATGGTAGGCGGCTTTCCGCTGTGCCAGCTCCTCCAGCAGGCCGGGCAGGTCCTCCTGACACCGGCGGATCTGGGCCCGGGCGGCCTCCCGGGCGGCAATGGCTTCCTGCTCCGCCTGCCGTGCGGCGGTGTACCGGGAATCCGCCTGCGTTCTTTCTCGGTTTGCCTGCGCCTGCGCCTGTCGTGCGGAAGCTTCGTCCGGAAAGTCCAGCTGCTGCCGGTAACTTTCCAGAGCCGCCTCTCCTGCGGCGGCCTGCGCCTTGGCATCGCTGAGCCGGGCTTCCGCCTGTGCCAGGGCATCCGCCAGCTGAAGCTTGGTTTCGTCAATGGTTTCCAGAGAATTTCTCGCCTGCGCCAGGGCATCTGCCTGCTCCTGAAGCCGGGTGCCCTGGCAATCCAGTTGGGCAGACCAGGCATCGAGGATATGACCTGCCTGCTCCGCAGTCCAGTTTTCGATTTGCTCCGGCAGGTGCTCGGCCAGCATCCGCCTCAGCCGGAGAAGGGAATCTTCGGCGCTGCGCGCAAGTTCCGTGACCCGGTTTTCTTCTGCTCCTGCCAGGGCGGAGGCTTTGGTGAGAGCCTCCTGCCGCCGGGCCGCTTCCGCAGCCAGTGCATCAATCTGCTCCCGGCTCACCGGGGGAAGGTCCTCCGGCAGCAGGCAGGGAGCGGGATGCTCCCGGGAGCCGCAAACCGGACAGGGAAGACCGGGTTTCAGCTTTTCCCTGGCCAGAAATCCCGCCTGAGCATCCAGAAACCGGGTCTGCTGATTCAGAAAGGCTTCGGTGGCCTGTGCGAAGGCCTGCCGGGCGGCGATGTAGTCGGCCTGCGCCTGAGACGATCTCTCCCGCTGCCGGGCGAGGGACTGCTCCCGCTCCTGAAGGGACTGCCATTCCTGAGCGGCAGTCTGGGCGGCTTTTTTCTGGGTTTCCCAGTGCAGACGCGCCTCCGGCACCCCGGACAGGTCCTGTATCTGCGCCTGCCAGCGCTGCCGGTTTTTTTCCAGCGTCTCCAGGGCTGCCTTTGCGGAATTGGTGTCCGCCTCAGCCTGAGAGAGCGCCTGGTTCCCTGCCCGAACCTGAGCCTGGGCCTGACGGATGCGTTCCAACACCTCCAGGTAGTGGGTCACCCGATGGGAAAGGGCTGTACAGGCTTCCAGGGTTTTTTCCTGAATCTGCCTGGCCTGCCGGGCTTCTGCCTCTGCCTGAGCGGCCAGCTCCGTCAACCCGGGCAGAAGCTGCTGCTGGGCCTGAAGACGGACCTGGGTATCCTCCACTGCTTTTTCCCCGTCGGCACAGCGCCGATAGACGGCCTGTACCTCATAGGCATTCTGCATCTGGGCAAGCAGAAGGGTGTGTGCCTGCATCTGAGGCGCTTCCTCTGCGCAGGCGAGCAGCTGGGCATCGGCGGATTCCAGCTGGACATAGCTGGACAGCAGCATTTCCGCCTGGCGGCAGGCGTCCCGGGCCTGATCCCGCAGCGTCCCGGCCCGGCGGCTTTCCCCTTCGGCGGCGGCACGCTGCTCCGTCAGCCAGCTGCACAGGCTCTCCAGCTGCTCCAGAAGCTGCTCCAGCTCCACCGGATTCAGCCGATCACCGGTACAGACCCGGTGCTGGAGGTCTGCCAGCTCTTGGGTGTCCGGACAGAAAGGGGGCAGGGTAATGTGCCCCGCCTCGGTCTGGCAGATGGTGCGAATTTGCAGAATCTGGGCCTGCTTGTTCTCCCGCCGGCGTTTCAGCTCTTCCACAATGTCCCGGTATTGCTCCGTGTGGAACAGCTTGCGGAAAATTTCCCTTTTCTTATTGGAGTCTGCCCGCAGCAGCTCCATGAATTCTCCCTGGGCGATCATGGCAATCTGCATAAACTGGCTCTTGGTCAGGCCCACAATCTGCTCCAGCTTTCCATCGGTTTCCTTCTGATTCTGGGAATATTCCGAGCCGTCCGGGAGAATCAGGCAGACGGACTCCTTCTCCTCCTTCACCCCGTTCCCTTTTTTCAGGGGCCGCAGGTGGCGGGGGGTGCGGCGAACGGTATAGACCTGGTTTTCACCCCCCTGAGCCTCAGAGAAGGTCAGTTCCACAAAGGGCTTGGTTCCATAGCCCACATATTGGCTTTGCAGCTCCGTTCCATCCTTCTTGTTGCTGGAGGAGCTGGCCTCCCCATACAAGGCGAATACGATGGCGTCGAATATGGTGCTCTTTCCGGCGCCGGTGTCCCCGGTGACCAGAAACAGATTTTGAGTGGGCTTTGTAAAATCGATGGTGGTCTTGTTCCCATAGGAGCCGAAGGCCTGCATGGTCAGAACGATTGGCTTCATGGCGTCACCTCCCGGGCTGCATTGATGACCTCCCGGAGCAGGGCGGCCTCCCCATCGTCCACACCACCCAGGAAGGCGGAACACAGGTCAAAGGGGTCCATGGGTCCGGCGGCAGGGACAGCGGCCCTGTAGTCTGCCCCGGGGAGGGCATTCCTGCGCACTTCCAGCAGATTGGGGAAGGCGGCCCGGAGCCGGTCCTGGACGTCGAACACATCGAAATCTATCGGGTCCGTGAGCACCACGGATACATAGTCATTGCAGGCTTGTTCCAGCACCGCTTCCTGTGTCCCGGTCAGAATCCGGACCTGCCGCAGTGGGACCAGAGGCAGGGAACGGATACGGCAGCTGCCTTTTTCTTCCAGTTCCACCACCAGAACCGTCTTTTCCTGCCCGGCTTCACTGACAGAGCAGGCCAGGGGCGTGCCGCAGTAGCGGAATCGGCTGTCCCCCACGGACATGGGCTTGTGGATGTGCCCCAGAGCGGCGTAGTCGAACAGCTCCAGAAAATCCCCGGATACTGCGTCAATATTGCCCACGGTGACCGTCTCCGAGTCCATCCGGGCAACGCTTGCGGCGTCTCCTCCCGGGGGAAGGTAGAATTGGTGGCTGACCAGCACATTCCGGGCGTTTTGGTCGATGGCCTCCCGCTGAATCAGCCGGTGCAGGGCCTCGTCGTAGCTGAGGCTGCTCTCCTCCGAGCCGCCCACTACGGCGGACACCATGGAGGGCCGGACAAAGGGCAGCAGGTAGAAGTGTACAGGGCCGAATTTGTCCGCCAGGGTAACCTGCTGGATCATCTCCTCCGGGGCCTGGGGCGGCAGTCCGATCATGTGGATGTGCTGCCGCTGAAGAACTCCCCGATACAGGTTGACCCGGGGGCCGCTGTCGTGGTTGCCGCTGATGACCATGATTTCCCCCTGGGGAATGGCCTGGTGCAGACCGGAGAGAAACCGGTCGAACAGGGAGACCGCTTCGGCGGAGGGAATGGCCTTGTCATATACATCGCCGGCAATGACCACGGCGTCCGGCTGCTCCTGCCCGGCGGCCCGGATAATCTGGTCGAACACGAAGGTCTGGTCTTCCTTCAGGTCCCGGTTGTACAGCCGCAGACCGATATGCAGGTCGGACAGATGAAAAAACTTCATGGCGGATGCTCCTTGAAAAATGGTCTTTCTTTTGTTCATCATACCATCTGCACCGGGAAAATGCAACGGCAATCCCGGGCAGGAAAGCCTTGACAACTGTATTCTAATCTGTTAGAATACAGTTATTCTAATGGATTAGAATAAGGAGGTAAGCCCATATGCCCACGCCGAAAATATTTGAAAGCGAATACCGCTTCTGCCTGATTTTGTGGGAGCACGAACCCATCAAGAGCAGCGACCTGGCCAGACTGTGCAAGGAGAAGCTGGATTGGTCCAAAACCACCACCTATACCGTCATCAAGCGGCTGTCCGACCGGGGGGTGCTGAAAAATGAGAATACCATCGTCACCTCTCTGGTGTCCAAGGAGGAGGTCCAGCTTTCCGAGCTGGACGAGCTGATGGAGAAAAAGTTTGAAGGCTCTTTGCCAGCCTTTATTGCAGCCTTTGGAAAACGGCAGGCGCTTTCACCGGAGGAGATTACGGAAATTCAGCGGATTATCGAAGGGTAAGGAGGTGCCGTATGGAAGCGCTGTTTTTGAAACTGGTGAATATGAGCATCACCGCCAGCTGGCTGGTGCTGGCGGTGGCGGCCATCCGGCTGATCTTCCGCCGGACCCCCAAATGGGCGCTGTGCCTGCTGTGGGGATTGGTTGCCCTGCGGCTGGTGTGTCCCCTTTCTCTGGAAAGCGCCCTGAGCCTGATTCCCAGCGGGGAGCCGCTGCCCCAGGAGATCATCTATACCGCCACCCCCCAGATTCACAGCGGTGTGGCAGTGGTGGACGAGGCGGTGAACCCGGTGTTGGAGCAGTCCTTAACCCCCGCCCCGGGGGCCAGCGCCAATCCCACCCAGGTCTGGTCCTTTGTTCTGGCCTGGCTCTGGGCTGGGGGAGCGGCGGGGATGCTGCTGTATGCCCTTGCCAGTTATCTGCGTCTGAAACACCGGGTCAGGACAGCAATCCCGATGGAGCCGGGAATCAAGCGCAGTGAATTTGTAGAGTCCCCCTTTGTGCTGGGGCTGTTCCGCCCGGTGATCTATCTGCCCATCCATCTGGAAGGGCAGGACCGGGACTATGTCATTGCCCACGAGCGGGCCCACATCCGCCGCCGGGACCACTGGTGGAAGCCTCTGGGCTTTGCACTGCTCAGCGTGTACTGGTTCAACCCGGTGCTGTGGCTGGCCTACATTCTGCTGTGCCGGGATATTGAGGCCGCCTGCGATGAGAAGGTGATCCGGGACCTGTCCCGGGAGGAGCGGCAGGCCTATTCCAAGGCTCTGCTCCATTGCAGCATCCGCCGCAAGTCCATTGCCGCCTGTCCCCTGGCCTTTGGGGAAGTGGGGGTAAAGGACCGAATTAAAAGTGTAATGGGCTACAAAAAGCCGGGCTTTTGGGTCATGGCCGCTGCCCTGCTGCTGTGCATTGTGGTGGCGGTGGGATTCCTGACAGACCCGGAGGGAATGCCGCTGATGGGGATTCAGGACGCCAGGAACTATGGGGACCTTCTGGATAACGTAACGGGAATGACCCTGGTTCAGGAGGGAGAGTCCCGAAGGGTACAGGATTTGGACGGCGCAGTGTCGGCTTTGGGAGAAATCCAGGTGAGAACACGGGAGGCTTCCCGGAGCCGGGCGGAAGACCGGGATGCCAGCAATCAGGTCGTACTGAATGACCGCCTTTTTATCAATTTCAGTCGGGACTTCTCCCGAGTATGGATTGATAACCAGGTAAAGCCCACCTACACCTATGCAGTTCTGCAGCCCGCCCGGGTGAAGGACTTGTTTGAACGCTATGGGGCCGATTCTGGAGAAGGGGAAACGTCCGCTCTGCCGGAGGATATTTCCGATGTTGCGGTCATGTATGAAAAGCGGTTTGCCAGCCTTTCCAGTGAAGATGCGGTTCAGGTCCTGTCCCTGCTGGAGACTTCCCTCCAGGGAGCGCCTGTCCCAGAGTCCGAAGTACCGCAATCCATTTTAGAGGATACCCGGAATCCCAATGTTTGGGTGTCCCATTCTCAAGGGAATAACGTGTATTATACGGTTTCCCTGGATTTTCAGTATGTGTGGGAAATCCAGGAGGAAGGGCGTGGTGAAATTTACCGTCTGGAGCAAGGGACCTATCTGGAGGAGCTGGCCGCTGCTGCCACGGACGGCGTGAAAGACCGTTCCACCTCCGGCGCGCCCTTTGCCACCAAAGAGGAGCCCTGGAACTGGACGCAGAATGTGACGTCTGATGTGATTGAAACCGCCCGGGTATTCCATGTTCTGAAGAAACATAACACAGGAAATGTCTACAGCACATCCAATAACTCCGGAATTCTGAACGCACAGGTGCTGGAAGCCCTTTTGGACATTCTGCACCAGATTCCCCGCGATGCATTCCTGCTGGACGAAAACCCCGATATCCGGGGCGGCTATATGGGACTCTACTCCGATCTGGAAGAAGGGGGCTCCTCAGTAACCCTGCTGGACCCGGTGAACGGTCTGGGGGTGGTGATTCGCTCCGATTCTGGGGGGCTGTCCATGGCCGTGTGCGGAGAACTGGAAAAACTGAAGAACGATATGGGATATAAGATTCTGGAGGGGGAGGTTACCTTCTGGAATCTGGAGGATGAGCCGCTCCGCGCTTTTATGGAGGACCTGATGACAAGCGCCTCCCTGGTGAATTATTCCGTGGGCGGCGAGTATGCCTGGCAGGAGCCGGTACGCTTTGTGCAGGGCGGGTTCTCTCTGCTGCTGCAGCTCATCGACGGCTGGGAGCACGAGATTGTGGATTACAGTCCGGGGGCGGAGAGCTTCGGCGTCCGCTGCCGGCCGGAGGGGGTGTCGGAAGGGTGGCTGTATTTCAGCTTCTGGCCTGATGGGTACCAATCCCAGGAGGACCCGGACACCCGCTATTATCTGGCGTATACGAGAGATGGCGTAGAAGTGGAAAGAAGCTATCCTGCTTCCGTTGCAGGGGATGGGTATCTGAATACCCAGGGCGCTGTCTGGTCCTATGACATCACCCGGTCGGAATGGGGAGACTACGGCATCATCAACGAAGGCGCCGACAGCTGGTTCGGGGACTATCTGGGCCAGATTGAAGATATCGCAGTACTGTGCCAGATGGAGGTGGAGAACGGGTGAGCCTTTCCCTGGGGATATCCGCCGGAGGACTGGGGCTTTCAAAATTGTACGGGAAATAAATCTGTTTTTTGGCGTATTTCCCACTATTCCTTTTCCCGTTTTCCTGTTAGAATAAAGGAAAGCAAAACGGAGGAGGAATCGTTTGTGACAGGAAAAGCCGATCGGCAAACGCTGGTAAAGCTGTTTTTTAGCGTGCTGTACATCAGCGCCTTCACCTTTGGCGGAGGATTTGTCATCATCACATTCATGAAGCGGAAATTTGTAGACAGCCTGCATTGGATTGACGACCAGGAGATGCTGGACCTGGCGGCTCTGGCCCAGTCCTCGCCGGGCGCCATTGCGGTGAACGCGGCGATTCTGGTGGGCTGGCGTGTGGGAGGATTCTTGGGGATGATTGTGGCGGTAATCGGCACCATTCTGCCGCCGCTGGTGATTCTGTCGGTGATTTCCTTCTTCTATGCCGCCTTTGCCACCAATTCCTATGTTGCCCTGGTGCTCAAGGGTATGCAGTCCGGTGTGGCGGCGGTGATTCTGGATGTGGTGTGCAACCTGGGCGCCGGCGTGATCAAGACCAAGTCTCCGGTGCATCTGCTGGTGATGGTTGCGGCATTCTGCGCCACCTTCTTCTTCAACGTGAACGTGATTTACATCATTCTGGCGGCTGGGGTGCTGGGGATTATCCTGGCGCTGCTTCAGCATAAGAAAGGGGAGGCGGCATGATTTACTTACAGCTATTCTGGAGTTTCCTCCAAATCGGCCTGTTTTCCATTGGCGGCGGCTATGCGGCCATGCCCCTGATTCAGGCTCAGGTGGTGCAGCACCACGCCTGGCTGGATATGAGCGAATTCACGGACCTGATTATCATCGCAGAGATGACGCCCGGCCCCATCGCGGTGAACTCCGCTACCTTCGTGGGTATTCGGATTGCCGGTATCCCCGGTGCGCTGATTGCCACCTTCGGATGCATCCTGCCGTCGCTGTTCGTGGTGTCTTTGCTGGCATTCATCTATTACCGGTACAAGAAGCTGTCGGTGCTGCAAAGTGTGCTGGCCAGCCTGCGTCCGGCGGTGGTGGCCCTGATTGCCTCTGCGGGCCTGTCCATCCTGATGCAGGTGGCGCTGGACGGCCAGGCTATGGCGGTGGAAAACCTGAATTTCATCGGCCTTGCGCTGTTTGCGGCGGCCTTTGTCCTGCTGCGCAAATTCAAATGGAATCCCATACTGGTGATGTGTTTGTGCGGCGTTGGAAATTTGCTGATTGGCTTGATTCTATAAGGGGAACCCCCCGCTGCACCGCAGCGGGGGTTTCTGACGGAGTCATGGAAGAGAGGAAGCATATGAAAATAATCAAACAGGTGGGTATTTTGTTTGGCATCTGCTGGATCAGCCTGGCGGTGGAGGCGGTGCTGCCGATTCCCCTGCCGGCCAGTGTGACCGGCCTGGTGCTTCTGCTGCTGTGTTTGGCCTCCGGGTTGATTAAAATTCACCATATTCAGGAAAAAGCGGACTTTCTCCTGGGGAATATGGCCTTTTTCTTTGTCCCGGCTGGGGTGAGCATTATCCGCTATTTTGACGTTCTGCGCAGTGCGGCAATTCCCATTGGGGTGATCTGCCTGGTGACCACGGTTCTCACCTTCGGCGCCACCGCCTGGAGCGTGCAGCTGACGGTTCGCCTGATGAAAAAGAGAGAAAGGAAACAAACTGGAAAATGATGTCGGAATTGTTGGAATCCCCCTATTTTGGAATTTCCCTCAGCATTTTGGCCTATGCCCTTGGCACAGCGCTGAACCGGAAGCTGAGGACACCGGCCTGCAATCCGCTGCTGATTGCCATTGTGCTGGTACTGGGTGTGCTCCTGGTGTTCCGGATTCCCTATGAAGCCTATAATGCCGGCGGGGAAATCATCAGCCTGTTCCTGGCTCCGGCAACCGCCTGCCTGGCAGTGGGCATCTATTCCAAACGGGCTATTCTGAAGCAGTACTGGCTGCCGATTCTGGTGGGCTCCGCCACCGGTTCCCTGACCTCCATGGCCAGCGTGTATGGGATGTGCCGGCTGTTTGGATTGGAGGATGCCCTGACGGCATCCCTGCTGCCGAAATCGGTGACCACCCCCATTGCGGTGAGCATTGCCGAATCCGCCGGAGGCATGGCACCCATTACGGTTGTGGCGGTGATTGTCACGGGAATTCTGGGGGCCATTTTGGCTCCGGCCATGATTCGCCTGTTCGGAATCCAAGACCCGGTAGCTGCGGGGCTGGCCATCGGGGCCTGCAGCCATGCGGTGGGCACCTCCAAGGCAGTGGAAATCGGGGAGATAGAGGGGGCTATGAGCGGCCTTGCCATTGGCGTGTGCGGCGTAATGACCGTGGTGCTGTCCCTGCTCCTCTTCTGATGGGGGAATGATTCGCCCAAGCTTGCGAAAGAGGACTTTCTATGGTACAATGAAAAAGCAAAAGACCGGATTCTGCGGGAAAAGGGGGAAATCCCATGAAAAAAACCAATGGCTCTCTGCGTAAGATACTTCTGTGGACCATAGCTGCCGCTGTGGCTCTTTTGGCCGGCTGCGGAAATGCCGGCACCGGCTTCCAGGGAGAAACGCCCTTCGGCCATACCTACCGGGTGGAGGAGGTGCTGGAATCTGGGGATTCCGCCCCGGAGCAGCTTCCGCTGGTTCGGCTGGACTACCGGATGGAGGACATTCTGGAATGGATGGAAGTTCCCGGCTCTGACCAGTGGACAACCATCGGGACCATGGAATTTCGGGAAGACCAGACCGACTCCGGACAGAAAGGGCTGTGGCTCCTGACGACGGAGAACGGGTCCCAATACCGACTGACCGTGGAAGAGGAGGACAGCGTGATTCTGACGCTGGAGCAGGAAGGGCAGACCCAGTGGAAGTACCGCCTCAGCCGGGTGGACACCCTGGTGTGCACCGTGAAATCCAGCTATGCTACGGAAAGTCCGGTTTTGGACTGGTTCCCTCAGGGGGCTTTTGACGGGGAGCTGTCCTCTGTGAATGGGGCGGATGTTCCGGGGGAGGGTACGGTTACCTTCCACTGGCTGGTGGGCGAAACCGACACCCTGACTGTAATTGAGACATATTTCGCGGATGGGCAGATGGAAACCACCGAGCATCTTCTGAATGCGGATAACAAGGGACAGTTTGTCCTCACGGTTCAGACCCGGGGGGAGGGGGAGAACCAGTATGCCTTTTACCGCGTCCCATTTGACACCGGAGAATACATTTTCGCCATCCGGTTTTCCTGATCCGGCTTGCGCAACTCCCGTATCTTTGAAAATGCCAAACGCAGGCTCCTGGGAAGGAACTCCCGGGAGCCTGCGTCCTCATTTTGCCTCAGATGGGGATAGAAAAAGACGGCAGACAGGAAAATGTCTGCCACCTTTTTAATATTAGCTCTGATAGGCGGGAATTATGGCATGCCTAGGCTTCAGACTGCCGCAGGTACTGTTCCCACAGGCAGGGCTCTTCGGGAAGGTCAAAGGATTCCCGGATACCCTGGCAGAGGGCGGCCAGCTTTGCCTGCATGGTATCCGTCTGGAACAGCTCCTCCTTGTCCGGCAGCATGGCGTTTTCCAGAATCCGGGCCCGGTCCTCGATGGGGAAGCTCATGGAATAGGCATCCACAAATGCCCGGGTTTCCGGAGCCAGATATACGCTGGAGTCCCGGCTGCTGTCTCCCTGAACACTGTAGTCATAGGCAAAATCCTCCGGATTCAGGGTTTCCCACTGGTCCAGGGCAGTGCTCTCGGTGAGAATATGGGTTTCCATGGCGTGGTACATCTCATGGTACAGAGACTGCTGGGAGTACTTGCCGGCGGTGATGGCAATGTAGGCATTGCCGCCCTCCAGGAACTGGAGCCCGTTGGCGCTGTCCAGACTGCCGGACTCTGCGGTGCCGGTGATCTGACGCACCAGGCAGATGCTGAGACTGTCAAAATGGGAGGCAATTACAGACAGCATATCCCCCGGATAGACCGTCAGACGCTGGTCCAGCAGGTCCAATTCCCGCTCAATCACCGGGACCAGGAATTCCTCTGTCAGGTCATAGTCCCAGGGCTGAACAGCAACGGCGGCGTCGCCAACCAGAATGGTGATGCCGTACTTTGCCCCAATTTCATCGGCCTTCTTCTGGCATTGAGCAAGGGCGGCGGTGTCCGGCGCCTTGTCGTATGTACCGGTATATACCGTGTCCGAAAGGGGAGTCAGACTGGGCTGCCAGCGGTGCAGGGTGTAATACCCGGACTGGGAATCGAAAATCAGCACATACAGGTCCTGACCAATGGCGACCACACCGGCGGGCAGGAAGTCGGATTCCAGGGTCAGGGTGTCGGTGAGGCAGCCGGAGGCAAGGTCATAGTATTGCACCTGAACCTGGGTTTCCGACAGCTTCTCCCATACGGCGGCGCCCTGGCAATCCGGAAGGAAGGTTACCTGGGCCAGCGGGTCCTCCGGCAGGAACATCCGGGCGCCGCTGTCCAGCGTGCCGAAGACATGGGCGGTGGTGGCGGCCACCGGGAAGGTGGCGAAATACCGGTCCTCCAGGGTCAGAAGGGATACCTCGCCTTTCTGCTGGGCCGTGATGGTTCCGTCCTCTACTGAGACAAACAGGGTCTCCGGGCCGGAGCCGTTGTCCACGGTGCACTGAACCACCTGGTCATCCTGGTGGAGTCCGGACAGCGCCTGCTGGGGGTAGGACAGTTCCTTCAGCATCCGGCGAATGCCGGTCTCCAGGTTCCAGGCCCGGATGGCAGTCTGGGTGCAGTAGTAGAGGATGTTCCGGTCTGCGGAAAGAATGGGGCTGCCCACCAGATCCTCCGGTGCGGCGATGTGGCTGACGGCGGAGAGCTTGCTGTCCAGCACCACGGTCTGCCGGTTCACCGGATCAAAGTAGGTCAGTTCCCCATCACAGACCCGGACGGAGGGATCGGAAGCGTCCAGGAAGAATTCCAGAGCCCGGGAGGAGATTACCGACAGGTCGTCTCCCTTCAGCAGGGTCATAACCGTACCCTCAGTACCGGAAAAGACCACCAGATTTTCGCCCAGGGACAGAATGTGGTAGGCGTCCTTTACCGGAAGACGAACCCCCTTGCCGGAGGTTTCTGTCTGGGTGACGGTTTCTGCAGGAACCGAAGCTGTTTCCGCAGCCTGGGTCGGGGCAGTGGTGGGAACGGTGGTTGGCTGGGTGGTGGGAAGCTGCTGGGCATGGGCGTTGGCCATGCAGCCGCAAAGCAGCAGGCAGGACAAAAACAGGGGAATCAGGCGTTTCATGGTCATTGCCTCCTTGCAAGGATATAGTCGTCGCCCTGCCGGTAAAAGGGGCAGTGCTGACGGGGGGCGCTGAGAATCCGGTACACCTCGTCCTCGTCCAAATCCATGGAACAGGTTTCGGTGTCCAGCTCCTCATCATAATCATAATACCAGCAGGTATCACATTCTGTCGAATACATACTCACGCCTCCAAAATCCGGAAAGAAAAAATCCCGTTTTCATAAATCAGGCAGCTGTGGGAGCCGTCCTTGGGAATGGAGACGCTGCCGGGATTCAGGCATCGGATGCCGTTTACCATTTCATCCCGCTTCACATGGGTGTGTCCGTACAAAAAAACGGTTTCCTTTGCCAAGGGAGGAAGCTGCTCCGGGCAGCTGTGGTGCCCATGGGTCAGGTAAAGGGGGCAGCCATCGGCGAACACCAGGGCGTACTCCGCCAGGCAGGGGAAGGGGAGCACCATCTGATCCACCTCTGCCTCACAGTTGCCCCGGACTGCCAGGATGATGTCCTGGTAGTGGGAGAGCATGGGGATGACCGCCTTCGGGGCGTAGTCCCGGGGCAGGTCGTTGCGGGGACCGTGGTAGAGCAGGTCCCCCAGCAGAAGCAGCCGGTCCGGCTGTTCGGCTTCCACCAGCGCACAAAGCTTTGCGCACCAGAAGGCGCTGCCGTGAATATCGGATGCAATAACGAATTTCATGGGTTATCTCCTAAAAGCGCAGGCTGTCCAGATAGGCGTTCACGTCAAAGGGCCGAAGAGGCTCGTCCTTTTTCAGGTACAGGGGATGGTGAGGGTGGCCTTTCTTGCTGATGGGCCCGGCGCAGTACCACCGGGCGTCCCGGAGCTCTCCCTCCCGCACCAGATCCCGGACACAGCCGGGGAGGTAGGCCCGTTTTTCAATGATGGCGCCCCAGGCAGCCCAGACAGAGGGCTCCGGGGACAGGGAAAGTAGGTAGCGGAAGGCCTCCAGATTCTCCCGATGGAGCAGGGGATTGCACACCCGCTCCATGTCGTCCGGATTGGTGGCCCGCTGGGCGTATACGTTGAACATGAGAAAGCTGTCGTAGCCGTTGGCCAGGGCAATGCGCTGAACGGACTTCAGGGTGTTGTCCAGGGCGTCCGGCCGGGCGGTGGAGGGATTGATCCCCACACAGATCAGGGGGCGCTGCCCCCGGGTGCCCAGAAGATAACGGTACTCAGAGTAAAAGCTGGGGGCGTACAGCCAGGTTCCGATGTCGTATTCCCCGTTGGGGGTGTTGGCAGATTCCAGAGCCTGCTGAAAGGTAAGCAGCTCCAGCTGGGCGGTCGTGCCGCTGGGAATGTGTGCCATTATACATCCTCCACCGTGGGGAACCACAGACTCTGGGAGGGATTGTAAAAGTCACACTGCTCCGGTGTCCGCCCGGTCTGGGCACACCAGCCGGAAAAGGCGGCGTCCAGGAAGGGGTAGACCCCTTCCATGGCAGACTGGACGCTGACGGTGGTGCCGTCGGCCATGTGCAGCTCCACCATCACGGTGCCGCCCTGAATCAGGTACAGCTTTTGTCCCTGAATATCCCCGAAGCGATAGGTGCGGTCCGGCTTCCCGAACCGGGAGACCAGAAAGCTGTCCTGGTCGTAGAAGATGCCGAAGGTGAGGTAGTGGCCGGCCAGGCCCAGCCCCATCAGCAGAACCACAATGCCGCCTACCAGCAGCACAGCGCCGTCGGTGATGCCAGTGCAGATTCCCAGGATGCCCAGCACAGTGAGAATGACTCCGAAAATACCATAGCGCTTGCTGGCGCGGACAGCCAGCCCCGAGCGATGCTGGGCTTTGCTGCGGAAGACCTTGGTGAACGCCCGGTCCACCAGGTAGCACAGTCCAAAGATACAGCCCGCAGCCAGCAGAATCAGAATAAATTCCATATGTATACTCCTATGTCCCCAAAATGATCCATCCTCAGGCCCACAGAACCAGATCTACGGGAATGTCGTGGGCCTGGGTATCCAGGTGAGGGAGCACCTGAAATTCGTAGCACAGGGCGACGGTGGGATGGTCCGGCTCGTCGGCCAGGAATTTGTCGTAAAATCCACCGCCGTAGCCAATCCGGTGCCCCTGGGGATCAAAGGCCAGACCGGGCATAAGCACCAGGGCGGTTGGATCCTCTGCTACCGGTCCGTCGGCAATGGGCTCGGGAATCCCGGCGTAGCCCCTGGCCACCTGGGTCAGGTCCTCCAGGCGGATAAACCGCATCTGATCTCCATAGACCTTGGGAACGGCCACCTGCTTGCCATCCTTCAGCGCCTGCTCCAGAATGGGCAGGGTGCGAACCTCCTGATTGTAGGGCAGATATCCATAAAGGGTCCGGGCGGCCCGATAAGCATCGGTGGCCAGAAACAGCCGGGCGAGGGCCTCGCTGCGGCGGTTGATTTCCTCCGGGGTCATCGCCCGCTTCCGGGCACGAATGGCTTTGCGCAGCTCCAGCTTATCCATGGGCAGCTTCTCCTTCCTGCTCCTTTCCCGGCCGGAACATCCGGAACCAGAGAAAAATGGCCAGCTGACTGGGGATTCCCAGCAGGAATACCTTCCAGAATCGGTAATCCAGGGTGACGTGCAGCGTTACGAACAGGCTCAAAAGTCCGCCCCAGACGATAATGGAAATCAGCGCCTGATTCCAGCGGAAATCATGCCAGGCGGAGCGCAGGCTCAGCAGCACGATGGCATTGGCGGGGATTGCGTAGAAGAACAGCAGGCAGCTGTAGGGCTCCAGAATGGCGAAGGAGGATAGAATCACAAAGGCCAGCAGCGCAATGAACCAGACCAGGGTAGAGGACAGGGCCAGAATGATGTTCTTGTTGGGCTTGCGCTTCAGAGCCTTCTCCGAAACCTGGGTCATGGCCTTTTCCAGGGTTCCCGGGTTGCCGGGCAGAGCATTGGGGTCCACCAGAAGGTCGTTGACGGTGATGCCGAACTGATCCGCAAGGACCATCAGCGTCAGCACATCCGGCACGGATTCTCCCCGCTCCCATTTGGAGACGGCCTTATCGGAGTAATTCAGTTTTTCCGCCAACCCTGCCTGGGTCAGGCCGGCCTGCTTCCGGTAGGCGGCGATATTTGCGCCGATTTGATACTTCACCTTCTCGTCGTCCATGGTGTCCCTCCTGTGTTGCAATGGCACCATTCTACCATAAAAACGCCCTGAATGCAAGACAGCCCGAATCAAATCCGGCAATTCCCCGGAGAAAGAAAAGTCCGGATGTCCCACCGGGACATCCGGAATACAATGGAATTTTATACCGCGTGGCCCTTGCTGCGGATTACGTTGACCACATAGGAGACATACTCTTCGCAGGTTTCTTTCTCCGGTGCCTCCACCATGACCCGGATCACCGGCTCGGTGCCGGACTCCCGGACCAGAATCCGGCCGGAGTCGCCCAGCTTGGCGGCCACGTCTGCGACAGCCTTCTGCACGTCAGGGTCGGACTGGGCGGCAGGCTTATCCTGTACCCGGACATTCTGCAGCACCTGGGGATAGAAGGTGAAGCCCTCACACAGCTGGCTCAGGGTCTTCTTCTTTGCCAGCATAACCTCCATGATCTTCAGGGAGGTCAGAATGCCGTCCCCGGTGGAAGCATACTTGGAGAAAATGATGTGGCCGCTCTGCTCGCCGCCCAGACGGCAGCCGTTGGTCATCATGTACTCGTAAACATATTTGTCGCCCACGGCGGTCTTGGCGTATTCGATGCCCAGCTCGTCGAAGGCCTTATAGAGGCCGAAGTTGGACATCACCGTGGTGACCACGGTGTTCATCACCAGTTTGCCCCGCTCCTTCATGTACTTTCCGTAGATGTAGAGGATGTGGTCGCCGGTGACCACGTTGCCCAGCTCATCCACGCACAGGCAGCGGTCGGCATCGCCGTCAAAGGCAAAGCCCACATCCAGATGATTGTCCACGACGAACTTCTGCAGTACCTCAATGTGGGTGGAGCCGGCGTTGGCGTTGATGTTGTAGCCGTCGGGCTCGGCGTTGATCACATAGGTTTTGGCGCCCAGAGCGTCAAAGACGGACTTGGCGATGTTCCAGGAGGAGCCGTTGGCGCAGTCCAGACCAACCCGCATTCCCTTGAAGGAGTACAGACCCAGGGAGATCAGGTAGCCAATGTAGCGGTTACGGCCTGCCACATGGTCCACGGTGCGGCCGATCTGGTCCCGCTTGGCCAGAGGCAGCTCTTCCCAGGTCCGGCCGAAGGCCTCCAGGTGGCCGTCCAGATACGCTTCCACCAGAGCGATGACACCCTCGTCCATCTTTTCACCGAAACCGTTGATGAGCTTGATGCCGTTGTCGTAGTAGGGGTTATGGCTGGCGGAGATCATGATGCCGCACTCGAATCCCTCTGTCCGGGCTACATAGGCCACGGAGGGGGTGGTGGTGACGTGCAGAAGGTAGGCGTCGGCGCCGGAGGCTACCAGACCGCCCACCAGGCTGTATTCAAACATATAGCTGCTGCGGCGGGTGTCCTTGCCGATGACAACCCGGGCAGGGCCGTCCTGGCCGCTGCGGCGGCGCAGCTGGGTATAGTACCAGCCCAGAAAACGGCCCACTTTATAGGCGTGATCGGAGGTCAGATTGCAGTTGGCTTCACCGCGGAAGCCGTCGGTTCCGAAATATTTTCCCATAGGAACAGGCTCCTTTCCATTAAGTGCATTTACCGGTCATGATTACCGCTTGGAGACGATGATGCCGCCGGTTTTCCAGATGCTGTTGGCGGGCACCACACCCCGGACGCAGGAGGTAGGGTAGATGTTGGTATTGCGGCCGATGACCGTACCGGGATTCAGAACACTGTTGCATCCCACCTCCACATAGTCGCCCACCATAGCGCCGAATTTTTTCAGGCCGGTGGGAATTTCCTCCCGGCGGTCCTTTACCACGACCAGGGTCTTGTCGGATTTGACGTTGGAGGTCAGACTGCCGGCGCCCATGTGGGACTTGTATCCCAGGATGCTGTCGCCGACATAATTGTAGTGGGGGACCTGGACATTGTCGAAGAGAATCACATTTTTCAGTTCCACGGAATTGCCCACCACGCAGTTTTCCCCCACCAGAGCAGAACCCCGGATAAAGGCGCAGTGTCGGACCTCGGTGTGGGCGCCGATGATGCAGGGGGCGCCCAGGAAGGCAGTGGGGGCAACCACGGCAGTTTTATGAACCCAAACCTGATCGGAAACTTGGGTATAGTCCTCTCCCAGGGTCGGACCAAGGGAAAGAATCAGCTCCTGGATTCCCTTCAGGGCCTGCCAGGGGTACTCAAATTCAGACAGATAAGCGCCTGCTGCAGAATGAGACAGGTCATACAGATCTATGGTTTTCAACATTGGTTTTCCTCCCTTTGGCAGCAGGGCTGCCAAGCATTAACCTCCCCTACTATACACACAGAAATTGGAATTGTCAACCACGCAATGTAAAAATGTATCGATTCCAACTTTATTTTTTTCGTTTTCGACAAAAACGGGCAGAAAGAAGAGGCTGCCAACGGCAGCCTCTCCAAAAATCAGTGTTTTCTTTGATTGACCAGCAGAGAAATCTGAGCCAGATCCTCCTGCGTGATGTCGTCTCTGCGCAAAAGGGCGCGGAATAAGCCGACAATCTCGGGCTTATGGGGATGGCTGAAAATGGTGCTGGCAAAATACTCTTCTCGGGTCAGGGCAGGCAGGAACACTCTGCCATAGGTCTTGCTTCGTTTTACCAAACCGGCCTCCTGAATGGCACCCTTTTGCAGCAGGCCATTCAGCAGAATATGCACAGAACTGTCCTTCCAGGTCTTTTCCTCCGAACGGTCCAGCAGGTCCGAACGGGACAGAGGCTTATCGGAATCCCAGAGGACGTCCATAATTTCCATTTCACTTTTTGTCAGTTGCACCTGCACACCTCCTCGATCAATAGCCTGACTCCATTATAAACTAACTTACAGTTTTTGTCAATTCCCATGTTAAAGAAAAAAGAAATATTTTGCTAGATATTGGATGTTACTTATATTAACAGCGTTTTAAGAAACTTTTAAGAGCAACTAAAAAGGAAAAATTTTCCTTTTCTCAAAATGGGCCGAAAATTGACCCGCTGAACGCCGGTGAAGGCCGTCAGGCGGCGAGCAGCGTTTGCTCCAGCATCTGCCGGATTGCGTTGGTATCCGGGACCAAAACGGACATTCCATCAATCATCTGACCGGAGTACATCCCCTCTGCCGGAATGTACTGACTGACAGTTTCCGTTCCGGAAAGAGCGGGAAATACCTCGGCGGCCAGCATGATGATTTCCAAATTGCCCATATCCGTGGTTACCATGGGGAGGATGTTTTTCATCAGGGAAAGCATCGTGGTCAGGCCGGAGCTGCGGTAGGCGTTGAGAATGGCCAGCATTACCTTCCGCTGCCGGGCGGTGCGGCTGAAATCACTGTCCGGGTCCAGCTTTCGGATGCGGGAATAGGACAGCGCCTGATCGCCTGTCAGTGTCTGCACACCGGCGCTGAGGCTGCTGCCGGTTTCGGAGTTGATCAGATTTGCCTCGTCCTGACGCAGTTCAATTTCCACACCTCCCAGCAGGTCGATGATCTGGGGAAACTGCTCAAAATCCACCTCCACCGTACCATTGATGTACAGACCAAAGTTTTGGGTCAAAGTCTCCTTCAGCAGCTCGCTTCCACCCCAGGCGTAAGCGGCGTTGATTCGGTTGGAACCGTGGCCGGGAATGGAGACATACAGATCCCGGAGGATGGAGGTCATGGTCAGCTGCTTGGTTTTCTTGTTGAAGGTACACAGAATCATGGAATCGGAACGGGCGCGCTCCTCATTTTCACGGGCATCCTGACCGATAAGCAGAATGTTGACAATGTTGCTTCCGCTGCCGCCGATCAGCCCCTCGCCGCCATCCAGAAGAGAACTGTCCCAGTCGGGCGTGGAAAGGCTGAACAATCCCTGCAGGCTGTCCAGAGAGAACAGCTCGGTAATGCCCAGACTGTCCTCAGGCAAAATGCCTGTCTGGTATTGGAAAAACAGTGTGGCACCCAGCATTACCACGAGAATCACACCCAGCAGCGTGCACAGCAGTTTCATGGCTGTACGGGCAGGGGAGGATGGCCGTTTTTTCTTCGTCATTGTGTTCTGCCTCCTGTATGAGGAAAATGATATCCGCTGAAATTGCCGTTTATACATCGCATGAGAAAAAGAATCTCCAAACGGTGCGGCCCGGTGAAACGGACAGAGATGCGGACAGGTAAAATCTCCGGGCGTAAGAAGGGGCGCACCGCACAGAGTCGGTGCGCCGTTGGAACATTCGGGGTATGGGTTAGCCGCCGAAATACCAGCTGAACCAATCGTCAAAGGGATCGTCCCCTTCATAGCCGTATTCCGGCTGGGGGGCAGTCTCTTCCGGGAGCTCCTGAGGCTTTTCATCCAGGGTAATGTCCATGGTGACCTCCTTGCCGCTGCGGATGACGGTAACGGTGGTATTGTCGCCTGCCTGGAATTTGCGCAGGGCCCGGGTCAGATCGGTGACGTTGGTGATGGTGGTGCCTCCCAGGTCAATGATGATGTCCTTGACCTGTATGCCGGCACGCTGGGCGCTGCCGCCCTCCACCACTTCCAGAACATAGGCGCCGGTGGGCAGGCCAAACATGGCGGCGGACTCGGCGTCCGTATTCTGCACCGTTACACCCATGTAGGAGCCGGTGACATAGCCGTAGGAGATAAGGTCGCTGATGATGGGGGTCACATCGTCCATGGGGATGGCGAAGCCGATGCCCTCAATGGAGGCGCCGGAACCGGTGGTTCCGGAATACTTGGCGGAGGTGATTCCGATGACCTGACCATACATATTGAACAGCGGGCCGCCGGAATTGCCGGGGTTGATGGCGGCATCGGTCTGGATCATGCTGATGATGGTGCTGTCCGTGGCAACCTCCCGGTTGATGCCGCTGACATAACCCACTGTCTGGGTGGCGGCCAGCTGCCCCAGGGGATTGCCGATGGCAACCACCATATCCCCGATGGACAGAGCGCCGCTCTGCCCCAGGGAGGCAGCGGGCAGACCCTGGGCATCCACCTTCAGGACGGCAATGTCGTTGGTGGAGTCATAGCCCACGATTTCCGCCGGGTATTCGGTTCCATCGTACATCACCACGTCCACCGAGGCGGCGTCCTCTACCACATGGTAGTTGGTTATCACATAGCCGTCTTCCGAATAGATAAAGCCGGAGCCGGAGGAAACGTCCTCCGAGGAGCCGTAATACCCGGAGGTCTGTACGGTGCTGGAAATGGCCACCACACTGTCCACACAGGCGGCATACAGCTGGCTGGGCGTCATGGCGGAGCCGTCGGCAGGAATCTTCTGGGGGGCGGTGCTGATAGCGGGCGTCTGGCTCTGCGCCTCAATCTGCTTCTGAAGGGAGTCAATCCGCGCTGCCATGGACTCCGACAGGGAAGCAGTCCGGTTTTCCCAGCGCTGATTTACGGCCAAGGCGGTAATCAGACAGCCTGCTGCCACAAGAACCACCGTCAGCAGCACGGAGCGGAAGCCGCCGGACCGCTGCCGGGGAGCCTTGGGAGGCTTTTCCGGAGGCCGGGTCTGGGGATGATAGACATATTCCTGCTCCTGAGAAGGGGCATGGATTTCATAGGGAGAATTGGCGTAGGGAGAGGGCTTCCTGGGTCGCGGCGGGGGCGACTGCTCCGGAGCGGGCGCCTGGGGCGGCTCCTGGGAAACCGACTCCCCGGCGGAAGCCTGGACGGAATCGGTAACCTCCTGGGAAGAAAACAGGGTATCGTCCTCCTGGAAATTGGGGTCGTAGGTATCCATTGGGATTCCTCCTTCTGTGTAAATCTGATTCTACAGGGAAGATGTGAAGAAAATATGTATTATAGGGAAATGGAATATAAATCCTGCCCTTATCCTACCCCGTTTTCCACGGTTCGTCAAGAAAAATTGCGGCAGCAAAAGCTGCCGCAGAAAAATTTCCTTACTTTTTGCGGAAGGACTTGCAGTCCGTGCACTGGTCCATGGTGGGGTTTACCTCATGGGTGCCCACCAGGATGCGGTCCAGGGAGCAGTAGTTCTCATTCTCGCAGTGGTAAGCGCACTGCTGGACGGTGCACTCAATGCACTTGTTGGCATGGCAGTTCATGGTCATTTCCTCCTTTGATATTGGATTCGGGAGTAGTATGCCGAGACGGGGGAAATCTATACTGGAAAATGCTTCCAATCTTGCATTTTGCCCGGGAGTATGCTATGGTAAGGAAAAAACAGACAGGTTCCGGAGCATTTTTCGGACAGGCTGGAAATAAGGAGAAAAGGACTTATGGCAAAACTTGCGCCCTCTATATTGTCTGCGGACTTTGCGAATCTCGAGCGGGACATCCATGACATTGAGCACAACGGGGCCGATTGGGTTCATGTGGATGTGATGGACGGCATTTTCGTCCCCAATATTTCCATCGGCATTCCGGTGGTGCAGGCCATTCGACCGGTGACCGGGCTTCCCCTGGACGTTCACCTGATGATTGACCGGCCCATCCGGTATGCGGAGCAGTTTGTGAAGGCCGGAGCGGACTGGCTGACCATCCACATTGAGGCGGATCAGCCTGCCAACATCCTGGCTTGTCTGGACAAGATTCACCAGCTGGGCTGCAAAGCGGCCATTTCCCTGAAGCCGGGAACGCCGGCGGAGGCGGCGTCGGTGTACCTGCCGAAGTGCGATATGGTGCTGGTGATGACCGTGGAGCCCGGTTTCGGCGGGCAGAAATTCATGGCGGACATGATGCCGAAGCTCCGCAGGCTGCGGCAGATGCTGGATGAGATCAACCCCGGCTGCATTCTGGAGGTGGACGGCGGAGTGGACAGCGCCACCTGCGCCCTCTGCAAGGAAAACGGCGCCGAGGTTCTGGTGGCAGGCTCTGCATATTTCAAGGCGGCAGACCGGCAGGCGTTTGTGCGCACCGTCCGGGCATGAGGGAGTACGGATAAATATATATCGATTTTTCCTCGGGGGAATTGACAATTGACTGGGCAGAATGTATAATATATCCGGAAAATCTCGGTTTTCCACTGTGTAATCCGAAGACGAAAACCGTCTTTTGAAAGAAAGGAAAATTGCCATGATTTATAGTGCAGAAGTACAGCAAATGTGCTCCGTGGCCAAGGGCGCCTATCACGGCCCCGCTCCCATTCCCGAGGAGGGCAAGTGGGTCCAGGCCAAGGAAATTAAGGACATCAGCGGCTTTACCCACGGCATCGGCTGGTGCGCTCCTCAGCAGGGCTGCTGCAAGCTGACCCTGAACATCAAGGAAGGCATCATCGAAGAGGCTCTGGTGGAGACCCTGGGCTGCTCCGGTATGACCCACTCCGCCGCTATGGCGTCCGAAATCCTGATCGGCAAGACCATCCTGGAGGCGCTGAACACCGACCTGGTGTGCGACGCCATCAATACCGCCATGCGGGAGCTGTTCCTGCAGATTGTCTACGGCCGCAGCCAGTCTGCGTTCTCTGAGGACGGCCTGGCAGTGGGCGCTTCTCTGGAGGACCTGGGCAAGGGCCTGCGCAGCCAGGTGGGAACCATGTTCGCCACCAAGCTGAAGGGACCCCGTTACCTGGAGATGGCGGAGGGCTACGTTACCCGCTGCGCTCTGGACGAGGACAACCTGATCATCGGCTACGAGTTCATCAACCTGGGCAAGATGATGGACTTCATCAAGAAGGGCGACGATGCCAACACCGCTCTGGAGAAGGCCAAGGGTTCCTATGGCCGCTTCGCCGGTGCTGCTAAGTACATCGACCCCCGTCACGAATAAGAGGAGGACGCTGCAATGGCTTTGTTTGAAGGTTACGAAAGAAAAATCGACAAGATCAATGGCGTCCTGGCCCAGTATGGCCTGAACTCTGTTGAAGAGTGCCGGGAGCTGTGCAAGGAAAAGGGCTTCGACCCCTATGAGATCGTCAAGGGCATTCAGCCCATTGCCTTTGAGGACGTGGCTTGGGCCTACTGCGTAGGCGCTGCCATCGCCATGAAGAAGGGCGTCAAGACCGCCGCTGAGGCCGCTGAGGCCGTGGGCATTGGCCTGCAGGCTTTCTGCATCCCCGGCTCCGTGGCCGAGGACCGGAAGGTCGGCCTGGGCCATGGCAACCTGGGCGCCATGCTGCTGCGGGATGAGACCAAGTGCTTTGCCTTCCTGGCCGGTCACGAGTCCTTCGCTGCTGCCGAGGGTGCTATCGGCATTGCCCGGTCTGCCAACAAGGCCCGTAAGGAGCCCCTGCGGGTTATCCTGAACGGCTTGGGCAAGGACGCTGCCCAGATTATTTCCCGGATCAATGGCTTCACCTATGTGCAGACCCAGTTCGACTACTACACCAGCGAGCTGAAGGTTGTCCGGGAAATCGCTTACTCCGATGGCGAGCGGGCTGCTGTCCGCTGCTACGGCGCTGACGATGTCCGTGAGGGCGTGGCCATCATGCACAAGGAAGGCGTGGACGTTTCCATCACCGGCAACTCCACCAACCCCACCCGGTTCCAGCATCCTGTGGCCGGCACCTACAAGAAGGAGTGCGTGGAGCAGGGCAAGAAGTACTTCTCCGTGGCCTCCGGCGGCGGCACGGGCCGTACCCTGCACCCGGACAACATGGCTGCCGGTCCTGCTTCCTATGGCATGACCGATACCATGGGCCGTATGCACAGCGACGCCCAGTTCGCCGGCTCTTCCTCCGTCCCTGCCCATGTGGAAATGATGGGCTTCCTGGGCGCCGGCAACAACCCCATGGTGGGCATGACTGTCTCCGTGGCGGTTGCCGTGGAAGAGGCGCTGAAGTAAGCTTCCCGCGCATTCTGCTTTCCCAATTTAAAGAAAAATCCGGGGGCTCCGCCGTCAGGCGGAACCCCCGGATTCTGTCATGCTGGGCGGGGAATTCAGGAATCCTCTCCCGGAATGGGGAGATGGTGGCGGATGTTGAACGCAATGGAGGCCTCCGCCTGAATGTGAATGGGACGGCTGATCAAGCCCTGCTCGTAGAGCGTCTCCGAAATCCGGGGAACAAGGCTCAGAGAAAACGGCCAATTGTCCTGGGTTTCCAGATCCTCCACACAAAGGGGGACATAGAGGGTCATCTCATCCAGCCCCTGGGCATCCGCCGTCAGAACCTGCTCCACAATATCCTGGCTGATTTTGGTGCAGACGGCGCCGTCCCAGTTGGACATATTGGGCTCCCGGAAGGTTTTGCCCGGTGTATTGATGCTGGTGGCGAGCAGAAGCAGAACCATGGGACAGACGGCAGTCAGCGCGGGGAACTTCCGCAGCAAATACCCCAAAGCCAGGGCGCTTGGAAGCAGAATGTAGAAGAAAGGGGAGAACATATACTCGCTGCGGTAAATGTAGGTCGGGTACACGACTGCACACAGCAGGATGGTGTAAACCACCAGGGCGGCGGCTGCCACTGCCATCGTCAGAAGCACAGAGGAAAGGACGGGCTGGGCGTCACCCTTGACACGGTCATACAGGAAGCAGGCCAGCGCGGGCACAGCTACTGCCGCCACACACCACCAGAACGCCCGGCTGCATTCCAGCAGGACGGAAACAAAGGAGGAAGCCGACAGGCGGATGTTGGACATCAGGGAGATGCCCTCCGCAGAACTGGCCCGCCCGCCGCTGAGCTCGAACAGGGCACTGACAGCCCAGCCGAACAGAATCAGAAGATACAGGTAATTCTGCTTCAGGTATTCCGATAACCGGAAGGATTTCCGCATACGGATCAGATGGAGCAGCAGGCAGCTGCCGGCATAGGCCGCCAGAATGCCGCTGGACGCCAGATTGGAGAATACGGTGAAATAAATCCCGACAAGGAACAGGCCCGTCCAGACGGAGGGCTTCCCCTGGAGAAAACGGTCCGCGCGGGGATTGACCAGAAGGTACAGGACAAACGAGGCGTTCATCAGGCCGGGAATGAGATAGTTATAATAACAATTCAGGTCTCCGCAGTTGAACAGATAGGAATTGTCCGCCTCTGTTTTTCGCAGAACCAGGAAGTGCAGAAGGAAGAAAAAGGCTGTAACAAGGGCGGTTGTGGACCTGGGCAGGGAAAACAGACGGCGGATCAGGCAGGCCAGGGACCAGAAATAGACCGTCAGGAAACCGCTCACCACCAGTGCGTGGGTAATGGTAAAGGTGGTGATATAGTCCCCCACCAGAGGCAGGAGGAAGTACAGCCCAAGGTTGGAAAAGAAGGGCATCATCACTTCCGGAAACACCTTTGCCGGATTCCAGCCGCCCCACTCCGGCGCTGCGGAGCGGACATAGGCAAGATAGGTCCAGTCATCCGCGTCATACACCACAAGGGGGTGCATCTGGGAGAACCAAAAAAAGAAAAACAGAAAAATGGCAAGATACCAGAGCCCCTCTGCCACTTTCTGTCTGCGCTGCGTTGTCAACATTGCAATCACCATACATTCCTTCGGAGAGAATGAGTTCAGTATACCCTATGGAAAAACCACTGTCAAGCAGGAAATCCCATTTTGCGCATTGCAAAAAAAGGGAATCTGGTGTATAATATAGCCAGATTCAGAAGAAGGAAGGAACCGTATGAAAGACATGATCACTGTGGCCGTTCCCTGCTACAATGAGGAACCGGCGCTGCCGGCGTTTTACCGGGAAATCTGCCGCACAGCTCAGCGAATGGAGGATGTGGAGTTTGAGTTCCTGTTCATCAACGATGGTTCCCGTGACAAGACCCTGGAAGTCCTCCGGGAATTGGCGGAGAAGGACAAACGGGTCAAGTATGTCTCTTTTTCCCGGAACTTTGGAAAAGAGGCCGGAATTTATGCCGGATTGAAAAATGCCCGGGGAGACTATGTGGTGGTAATGGATGCGGACCTGCAGGACCCGCCGGATTTGCTGCCGGAGATGTACCGCTACATAACGGAGGAAGGGTATGACTGTGTGGGCTCCCGGCGGGTGGACCGGAAAGGGGAACCGCCCATCCGTTCCTTTTTTGCCCGGATGTTTTACCGGATCATCAACCGAATTTCCGATGCGGACATTGTGGACGGCGCCCGGGATTTCCAGATGATGAATCGGACGGTGGTGGATGCCATTTTGTCCATGGGGGAATACAACCGCTTTTCCAAGGGCATTTTCGGCTGGGTAGGCTTCCGAAAAAAATGGCTGGAATATGAGAATGTAGAACGGGTGGCCGGAGAGACCAAGTGGAGCTTCTGGAAGCTGTTTCTCTATGCTCTGGATGGAATCGTAGCGTTCTCCACTGCGCCTCTGGTCATTTCCTCGGTAATCGGCCTGATCTGCTGCCTGACGGCATTTTTCATGATTCTGGTCATCATATTCCGCACGCTGTTCTTCGGGGACCCCACGGCTGGCTGGCCGTCGCTGGTATGCATTCTGCTTTTGCTCAGCGGCATCCAGATGCTGGGCGTCGGCATTCTGGGCCAGTATCTGGCGAAAACCTATCTGGAAACCAAAAAGCGCCCCATCTATCTGGTGCGGGAGTCCAACGTCGACCCCAAATAAACAGAACCACACCCTTTCGCAACGGAAAGGGTGTGGTCTTTTGCTTTTCCGATGGGATTATTCTTCCCAGTTGTGCCAGATGTTCTGCACATCGTCATCCTCTTCCATGATGTCGATGAGCTTTTCCATCAGCTTGATCTGCTCCTCATTCTCCAGCTTCTGGTAGTTCTGGGGAACCATTTCAATCTGAGCGGAAACAAAGGTGTATTTCTTGGCGGCCATAGCGTCGGCCACAGCGTTGAAGTCGTCGGGATCAGTGTAGATGGTGAACACATCGCCGTCCGCCTCAAAGTCATCGGCGCCGCAGTCCATGGCGTCCATCATCACCTGATCTTCCTCGTAATCGCCGTCCTCATTGTCGATGACCAGAACGCCCTTCTTATCGAAGCTCCAGGACACGCAGCCGGAAGCGCCCAGATTGCCGCCGAACTTGTCGAAGTGGTGGCGCATGGAGCCTGCGGTCCGGTTGCGGTTGTCGGTCATGGTTTCCACGATGACGGCAACACCGCCGGGACCGTAGCCCTCATAGGTGATGGTCTCGTAGTTGTCGCCGCCGCCGGCGCCGGAGGCCTTCTCCAGGCAGCGTTTGATGTTGTCGTTGGGCATATTGGCGGCCTTGGCCTTGGTAATGACGGTGGCCAGGCGGGAGTTGTTGGCGGGGTCGGTGATGCCGCCGCCTTCCTTCACGGCGACGATCAGCTCCTTGGCGATCTTGGTGAAAGCGGCAGCCCGCTTGGCGTCCTGGGCGCCCTTGGTTTTCTGAATATTATGCCATTTGGAATGTCCGGACATAGGTTCTTTCTTCCCTTCGTTTAGTTTGCTTCAAAAAATATCCAATCTATTCTAGCATTGCATCAGGGAAAAATCAACTGTTTTCAGAAGAATTTCATACAATCCCGGTGCTGCCGGGAGACAGACACCGAAACCTGGGGAAAGGCGGCGGCCAGCCGGTCCGCCAGAACGGATACCACGGGATTTTCCGTGTAGAAATGCCCCGCGTCGATCAGATGGATTCCCAAATCCTGGGCATCCCAGAACTGGTTATACTTGACATCCGCCGTGACAAAGGTATCACAGCCCATGGCGGCGGCCTGGGAGAGCTCCGAAGCGCAGGCGCCGCCGCCGACGGCCACGCAGCGCACGGGCTTCCCGCCGTCCACATAGCGGAGCGTGGGGCACCCCAGCGCCTGCTTCACATGGAGCAGGAAATGCTCCAGGCTCTGCTGGGGAACGAATCCCCGATGGAGAAGGCCCACGGGGGCTCCGGCAGCATTCGTTCCCACAGGGAAGGGAACGGTAATTTCCTCCAGCCCCAGGGCCTGGGCCAGAACCTGGTTCACCCCCCACGGCGCCAGGTCCAGATTGGTGTGGGCGTTGATGGCGGCAATGCCGTGCTCTGCCAGGGTCAGCAGATTTCTGCCGGTCTGCGTGGCATCCGTCAGGGCCGTCAGACCGGCTCCGAAAATCAGGGGATGATGGGTAACGAGAAGGTCTGCCTTTTCTGCAATCGCCTCGGCAATCACTTCCTGGAACGGGTCCAGTGCCACCAGAATTTTCTTTACCATTTTTTCCCGATGCCCGCAGAGCAGGCCTACATTGTCCCAGCTCTCCTTCCAGGCCGCCGGGGCCAGGGATTCCAGACAGGACAGCACGTCAGATACCTTGGTCATGGACAGATTCCTCCCATTTACGCAATTCGGTCAATATGGCTTCTAATCGGGACGCTTGGGGGTCGCCGCAGCGCGCCATTCCCGCCACAGTCTGCTCCAGCCCCTGGCATACCCGCCGGCAGTACTCCGGCAGCAGAGAATGCCCGCTTTCCCGGAGGGGGCGGGACAAATAGGCTTCCCCGGGGGAGATGGGACTGCCCGGAGCGTAGCCGGCTTCCAGGACGGTGTAGAGAAATTTCCCGTCCTTGGCCAGAGTCTCCCGGCGGATGGCATATCCCATGTCACTGAGCCACTGCCGCAGCAGGGGACGCTTGGACTGGCACTGCAAAATCAGCCGGTATCGGGGATCTCTCAGCCAGGGAGCAGAGGAGAGAATGGAGATCATGGTATCCGCACCCATACCGGCGCATACCAGACAGTCAAAATCCCGGGGGATGGAAGCGGCGCCGTCGGACAGACAGAAGGTGATCCGGTCTCCCACGCCGTATTTTTCCGCGTTCCGCCGGGCGCTTTCCAGAGGTCCCGGGTTGACGTCGGAGGCAATGACGGCGCTGGCCCTGCCGCTGAGCAGCAGATAAATACTCAGCAGTCCGTGGTCGCAGCCCACATCCGCCACCCGATCCCCAGGGGAGACATAGGAGCAGCAGGCCAGCAGCCGGCTGGAAAGATTCGGAAGCATATTCGTTTCCTCCCAAGATCAGATTCCAAAAAGAAAAACGCCACCCCGGAAACCCTCCGGGATGGCGCGGTCGGTCTTATTCCGCCTTCTTCTCCGCCTCAGCGGCTTCATAGGCCTCCAGGAAATGGTTCAGCTGGGCCAGGAAGGGGTCGCAGTCCACACCATGCACCATGCAGGCTTCCTCCACGGTTTCCCCACGGGAGGAGGGGCAGCCCAGGCAGTGCATTCCGATGGCAAAGAACAGGGGTGCGGACTGGGGTGCGATGTCCAGAATATCACCGATAATGGTGTCTTTTTCAATTTTTACAGCCATGATAAATGACCTCCTATTTGTTTCTGCCGCTATTATAACCGCGGGAATGGAAAAAAACAAGAGGGAATCCCACAAAATCCCGGTTTTCTGCCGAAACAGCCGGATTCACCGGAATTCCTTCCGGCTCCGGGGGGCGGGGTTATCCAGGAGCTTTCCCGTTTCGGAAAACCGGGAGCCATGGCAGGGACAATCCCAGCTGTGCTCCTGGGGATTCCACCGGAGGGCGCAGCCCAGATGGGGGCACCGTTTTGGGGAGAGAGCGAAGAAGTCCTTTGCCGCTTCTCCGGCGTTGGCCATAGCCCGGGAGGGCGGCATATGCCGGGAGGGGGAGAAGAGCTGGCCATAGGGGTTTTCCCGGCCCAGAATCTGGTCCCGGAGAATCCGGGCGGCAGCCATGGCGGTGGTCATGCCCCATTTGTTGAAGCCCGTGGCAACATATACCCCGGGCATCCGGTGGCTGTACGGCCCGATGTAGGGCATCTGGTCCAGACTCATGCAGTCCTGGGCAGCCCACCGGTGGGTGATTTCCGCGTGGGGGTAGTGGGTTCCGGCGAACCGCTCCAGCTCAGCCCAGCCGCCGCCCTGCTGGCCGGTGCGGTGCCCGCCTCCGCCCAGCAGCAGAAAGTCTCCCTGCATACGAAAGGACAGGCTGTTGGGCTGGGCGCCCAGATACATCCCATCCAGTCTGGGGGTGCCTTTCAGGGCAATCACATACGAGCGCTGCTGATACTGCTTGAGAAAATATCCGCCCGCCAGGCGGAGAAAGGGGAAGTGGGTGGCTGCAATGACATATTTCGCCTGTATCCGCCCGTGGTCCGTGAAAGCGGTGGTTCCGGACAATCTGCGTACCGGTGTGTTTTCAAAAATGGTCAGGTCCTGGGCAATGGCGTTGAGAAATTGGATGGGGTGAAACCGGGCCTGGTTGGGGAACCGGATGCCGCCGGCGGTGGGCATGGGCAGGGGAAGGCCCGTGACCAGCTCTGCCGGGTATCCCAGTATCTCCAGCGCGGACAGTTCCCGCTGCAAAACGGTGGAATCCGTGAGAGAATATACAATGTGGTCCTCCCGCTGAAAATCACAGTCAAGGGAGGCGGCCAAGGCGCTCAGCGCCTCCAGACCCATCCGGTTGGCTTCCAGATAGCCCTTGGCCCGGGCTTTGCCCTGGGTTTGCAGAAGGGTATGATAAATCAGGCCATGCTGGGCGGTGATTTTGGCGCTGGTTCCGCCGGTGGCGCCGCTGGCAATGGTCGCGGCCTCCGCCACCACGCAGGACAGACCTGCCTGCTGCAGGGTCCAGGCGCACAGGATGCCCGCCATACCGGCGCCGATGACCAATACGTCCGCTTTTGCCTCCCCCCAGAGCGGGGGAAAATAGGGCAGATGGCCGGTGTCCATCCACAGAGATTTCATGCAATCAACTCCTTTTGCTCCTAGTATGGACGCAAAAGGAAAAGTTATTTTCAGCGGCCGGATTGGCCCCGGCGGTTGTACAGCTTGGCCAGTCCGCCCTCGCTGGTCTCCCGGAAACGGTGGTCCAGATTTACCCCGGTTTCCTTCATGGCCCGGCAGACCATATCATAGCTGATGTTCCGGGAGCCGGTGAGGAAATGGCTCAGATTGCAGGCGTTCATTGCCCGAACCGCCGCCACCGCATTGCGCTCGATGCAGGGAATCTGCACCAGGCCGCAGATGGGGTCGCAGGTCAGGCCCAGATGATGCTCCATGGCTACCTCAGCGGCGTACTCCACCTGGTCCAGATTCTGCTTGTACAGCTCTGCCAGGGCGGCGGCGGCCATGGAGCAGGCGGTGCCGATTTCCGCCTGACAGCCGCATTCCGCTCCGGATATGGAGGCGTTGGTTTTGGTCAGATTGCCGATGATCCCGGCGGTGGCCAGTCCCCGGCAGATTTCCTCGTCGGAAAAGCCCCGGGTGACCTGGGCGTATTTCAGCACCGCCGGGAGCACGCCGCAGGCGCCGCAGGTGGGGGCGGTGACCACGGTTCCATTGTCTGCGTTCTCCTCCGCTACTGCGTAGGCGTAGGCGGCAATCATCTGAAATTCCTTCAGAGCCGGGATGTTGGGGTCAGGCACCTGCTCGAACAGATACTTTGCCTTTCGCTGAACGTTCAGTCCCCCCGGCAGCACGCCCGTCTTGGACAGTCCTGCGTCAATGGCTGCCTTCATGGTCTGCCAGACCTCCATGAGAAAATCCCAGATTTCCGCGCCTTCGTTCAGCTCCACATAGTCGCTGAGGGACTGAATGTACCGCCAGCGGCAGAAATAGGCGATTTCCGCAAAGGAATGCTCCACATACACGTCCTCGGCTGGGCCGGTGACGGACTGACCGCAGATCCGGATATCTCCGCCTCCAATGGACTCCACCTGCATCTGCCCGATTTCCAGGTCCCCGGCAAAGGCAGAGAAAGAAAGGGTATTGGGGTGCATTCCCTCCCAATGTTCCTGGGAAAAGACAATTTTGGTGCGTTCCGACCCCAGGGTTTCCCGCAGCACCCGGTCCGTACCGTGGCCGATGCCGGTTTTGCTCAGAGAGCCGTACAGGGTGACTCGGAAGGAACCCGCCTGGGGATAGCACTCCAGGAACACCTTGGCTGCCCGCTCCGGGCCCATGGTGTGGGAAGAGGAGGGGCCTTTGCCGATTTTATAAATTTCTCGGATGGATTTCATACTGCGCACTCCGTTTCAGTTCAGTGTTTCTTTCAGTATACCAAAACCGGACAAATGGCACAACTGTTTTTCAAACAAAAAACAGGACGCGCTCTCCCCAGGGAGGGCGCGTCCTGTGCTGACTGGCTATGGCTGGGGGCGGTATCCGGAGATAAACTCCGCAAACGCCTCCGGCTCCATGGGTCTGGCGTGATAGAAGCCCTGTATCAGGTCCGTGCCCAGGGCAGTGACTATGTCGGACTGAGCCGCAGTCTCGATGCCCTCACAGGCAACCCGGAAGCCGCTGTTGTGGAACAGGGAGATGATGTCCCGGACAATTTCCTTGCTGTTCTGGTTTTCAATCAGCTGCGACAGAAGACTCCTGTCCAGCTTGATGCACTCAAAGGGCAGACGCATCACCACGGAGAAGTTGGAGTAGCCCGTGCCGAAGTCGTCCAGATAAAAGCCGATTCCATGGCGGCTCAGCTGCTCCATAATATCCCGAACGTAGGCCAGGTCCTGGAAGATCACCCGCTCGGTGATTTCGATTTTCAGCTTTCCCCTGGGGACGCTGTAGCGCTGAAGGCAGGTCTCTATCCGGGGCAGCAGCGACGGGTCCTGAAACTGCTGCATGGACAGGTTGATGGATACGGATTCCAGAGGCAGATCCCGGTGGTTTGCCAGGAACCGGCAAACCCGATCCAGAACCACCCAGCTGATTTCATCAATGAGACCCACCTTTTCCGCAATGGGAATGAATTCCCCGGCGGGAATGGGGGTGCCGTCATAATCGTTGAGCCGGATCAGGGCTTCACCGCAGCAGAACATCCGCTTTCTGCAGTGGAACAAAGGCTGCAGCACGATGGTGAACCGATCTTCCTTCAAGGAAGAACGGAGGACCGCTTCCAGGTATTTTTCCCGCTCAATGGATACGGCGATGGCGTTGTTGAAGCGGATCAGGGGATTTCCACCGGCCTTGGACATCTCCACCATGATCTCCAGATATTCCATAACGGTATTGGAGGTCCACAGCTGGCCATTCCAGACCACATCGCAGGTGCAGGCCGTAAGCTTGCAGGGGATGTTTTTGCAGTACCAGGGCTGGGAAAAGCGCTGATGGATTTCCTGTACCCGGACCTCCGCTTCCGCAGCGTCCTGATAGGGGAAGATCACGGCGAAGGAAACGCCGGAATACCGGTAGGTACGATAGTGCCCCGGCAGCCCCTCCAGCCATTTGCCGATGTTGAACAGCAGGTCATCGCCGAAGGCATGGTCGAACTTCTGATTGATTTCGCTGAAGTGCCGCACAGAGACGGAAACAATCTGAAACGGCTGCTCGCTCCGGATTTTGAGCGTAATATCGCTGATAAAGGCCTTCCGGTTTCCCAGATGGGTGAGATAGTCCTCCTCCACCTGACAGGTCTGGAAATTGCTGTACAGGATAAACGCCACCACGGTGGTGATGGTTCCGTTGAACAGAATTTCCGGGTAGAAGAACTGAAAACAGGCCAGAGCAGCTACCACCGGAGGAAGCGTGTGGATAACCCTGACCACTTTCTGGGGAATGGCTGCCCGGTTGCGGAAATAGCACAGCAGCACCATCACCAGCTCCAGCCCCAAAATGACGTACCCCAGCCGGTTCAGCGGCCCCCGGGCATAGTGACCGTCCTCCGTGAAGTAGAACAGAGCACCGGTCCAGACGTTGGTCAGTGCGATGATCAGATATGCGGCGGTAAGAACGGCAATGCCGATGACCGCTTTCTTGTAGCAGTCCTTCCGGTAGACGTGCTCCAGAATCAGGTCGAAAATATACAGGGCGATGGTGCTGCTCACAAGCAGAACCAGAATGAAGTACAGCGTGTTCAGCAGCTGATTCAGCGCCACCGGGACCCGGTCATAGTGGACGATGGTGTACACGCAGACAATATTCACCAGGATTGAGGATATGGACAGCCCGAATATCCAATAAAACACCCGCCGGCGGAAGGAAAACGCCGTCTTTCTCTCGTGATAGTACAGGAACATCAGCAAGAGCATGGACAGGGACATCAGTTCGGCGAGCAATGACCACTTTGTCATAGCAATTGATCCCACCTCAGATTTCGCGGATTTTTCTCCGGTTGGTCGGATTCCGGCGAAATCAGTCAAAGTTTCTTTGATGATACCACAGATAGAAAAAATATACAAGTCTTTGCAGGGATTTCCCGGACGTTTTTGGCGGGAAAACGTGAGGCAGATTCGGAGCGGATGCCGTGCCCAGGGCCTGCGCGGACAGTGCAGAGAGCGTTGGGTTTCCCCGGCGGGAAAAATTTCCGTAAAATTCTGTGGGCGTCCTTGACATCCCTTTTCCCATCTGTTAAAATGTAACAAAAATGAGAACAAATTGTAATTTTTTGGCCTCTGCCTGTCGTTATGGAGGGATACCTTCCGCGACAACACAAGGCGGGGGCCTTTGAATTTTGCGGATGCACCCCGGAGGAGGAAACAAACATGGTTAAAATTCTGGCCAATTCGGCCTGCGACCTGACGCCGGAAATGGCACGGCAGTGCGGACTGACCCTGATTCCGGATATTGTGGTCTTTTCTCCCCAGGAGCAGTATCGCAATACCGTGGATATCGATGCCCAGGAGTTTTACCGCAGGCTGCCCTTCTGCCAGGCGCTGCCTACCACGGCGCATCCCAATCTGGAGCAGTATATGCAGGCGTTTGCCTCGGTGGGAGAATGTGACGAAATTCTCTGCATCAGCCTTACCAGCAAAATGTCCGGCGCCTACAGCACAGCCTGCGCTGCCCGGCAGCTGATGATGGATCAGAATTTCCCTATTCCCATCACGATTTATGATACGCTGGAGATCTCCTTCGGCATGGGTATTCTGGTGAAGGAAGCCTGCCGCATGGCCCGGGAAGGGAAAAATGTGCAGCAGATTGTGGCGGAGCTGGAACGGATTCGCCAGAAGGTGGGCGTGTATTTCGTAATGGAAACCCTGGAATATGCCAAAAAGGGCGGACGGGTCGGCGCCATTCGGGTTCTGGCGGCAGACCTTCTGGGGGTGAAGCCCATTCTGATGTTCCGTGACGGCCTGGTCCGGGATATCGGGATTGTACGCGGCTACCGCAACGGACTGGAGCGGGTAATTTCCCTGTATGAGACAAAGGCAAAGTTCGGCGGAGAGGTATTTGTCTTCCACGCCGACAGGCCGGAGCTGGCGCAGGAAGTGAAGGAGCGCCTGTTTCGGATTGACCCCCTGGCCAGAATCCAGATCGGCTGGGTAGGCTCGGTGATCGGCGTTTATACCGGGGCAGGCGCCCTGGGAATCGCCTTTATGGAAGCATGACGCCGGTGCTTTTGGCGGCGGGGGTGGCTTCCTTTGGGTGCATGGCCCTGTCCGACTGGCTGTGCGTAATCCGGGGGAACTCCAAAGCCGGGGCCTTGTTCCCCGCAGGCTGTGTACTCCTGGCGGCGGTCACCGCCGGTATGCTGGGAAGAACCGGTTTCCCGGGTTGGAACGGCGGCCGGGTTCTGTTCCTGGTTCCGGCGCTGGGGATGCTGGGACTGCTGGTCTACTCTGTGGCCGGAATTTTGCACCAGTGCGGCAGCAGCGCATTGCCGCCGGCGCCCGGTCAGAAGCGCCCGCTGGTATCCACCGGCGTCTACGCCCTGTGCCGACACCCCGGGGTGCTCTGGCTGGGGGGCTTTTACGGCTTCCTGTGGCTGACATTCGGGGGATGGGACTGGTTTTTGGCAGCGGTTTTGTTCACGGCGGCGGACGGTGTGTATGCCTGGTGGCAGGACCAGCAGGTTTTTCCCCGCAGCATTGCGGACTATTTGGAGTATCAGAAGAGGACGCCGTTTCTGCTGCCCACCCGGGACAGCATCCGGCGCAGTATAGAAAGAAGATAGAATTTCTTCCGAGACAGACAGAGGGGGAAGCGGAATGACGTTTGAGGAAAAGCTGAAGAAGTGTTCTGCCAGCGAGATCTGGCAGGAGTATTGCGGCTTTTTGGACTTGTCCATGCAGGAGTATATGGAAATCCAGAAACGTCTGCTGATGGAGCAGGTGGAGCTGATGGCGGGCTGCCAGCTTGGCCAGCGGTTCTTCCGAAAGGGCGTTCCCCACTCTGTGGAGGAGTTCCGGGAGATGGTACCGCTGACCCGGTTCGAGGATTACGCGGATGTGCTTCTGCCCCAGAAGGAGGAAATGCTGCCGGAAAAGCCGGTGCTGTGGCTGCATACCACCTGGGAGGGGGGAGACTTCCCCTCCAAGCGCGCACCCTATACGGAGGCAATGTTGGAGACATACAAGACCAACATTCTGGGCGCCATGCTGCTGGCCACCAGCACCGGACGGAACCAGTTTAATGTCTGGCCCGGTATGCGGGTGCTTTACAGCCTTGCGCCGCTGCCCTATGCCACCGGTATGTTCCCGGACCTGATCAGCTCGGAAATTGATCTGCGGTTCATGCCCTCCGTGCGGGAGGCACGGAAAATGTCCTTCGGCCAGCAGATGCGGGTGGGCTATAAAATGGCCGCCAAGCATGACATGGACCTCTTCTTCGGCATGAGCAGCATTCTGTACGGAGCCACCAGAAGCCTGAATATGCTGGCAAAGGGAAGCGACAGCAAGGTGGGGCTGAAGGATATCCTGACCACCCATCCCAAGATGATCTGGCGGCTGCTGTCTGCCAGATACCGCCAGAAGCGAGACGGCACGGAGCTGAAGCCCAAGGACCTGTTCCATCTGAAGGGATTTGTCTGCGTGGGCACGGATACCGCCTTGTATAAAAACGAACTGGAGGAAGCCTGGGGCATCCGTCCGCTGGAAATTGCGGGAGGCACCGAGCCCTCCTGCATGGGAACGGAGACTTGGAGCAAGAACGGCCTGGTGCTGTTCCCGGACGCCTGCTTCTATGAGTTCATCCCGGAAATGGAATTGTACCGGGAGATGGAAGAGCCCTCCTATACGCCCAGAACCTATCTGATGAACGAGCTAGTGGCGGGACAGAAATATGAGCTGGTCATCACCGTGCTCAAGGGCGGGGCGTTCCTGCGCTACCGCGTGGGGGATGTATACCGGTGCCTGCGCCTGCGCAATCCCTCGGACAAGATCAACCTGCCCCAGTTTGAGTATGTGGACCGGGTCCCGTCGGTGATTGACATTGCCGGCTTTACCCGGTTTACCCAGCGGGAAATCCAGAAGGTCATTGAGATGTCCCGTCTGCCCATTACCGACTGGTTTGCCACCAAAGAGTACGACGAGACGGGGCGGTCCTATCTCCACCTGTATGCGGAGGTGGACCTGTCCGACGCCCAGGGCCTGGCTATGAGCCGCCAGCTGCTGCGGGATCATCTGTCTCTGTATTTCCGCTCTTATGACGGGGACTACAATGACCTGAAGCGGCTGCTGAATGTGGAGCCTCTGGAGATTACCACGCTGCGCAGCGGCAGCGTGGCGGAGTTCCAGAGACAGAACGGACGCCCGATTCCCAAGGTTGGCGCCCCCAGAGAGACAGTCCTGGAAATCCTCCGGCTTCAGAACGATCAGGGAGGAGGGGTTCCGGATGTCGTGGAATGAACGGCTGTTTGTGGTGATCCCCTTCCTGTCGGTGGTGTGCAATGTCTTCCTGCTGCTGACCGTGATGAGCGTGAAGAAGGACAAGCTTATTGCGGCGTTTATCGGTCTGCTGCTGACGTTCACCGCCTGGTCCACGGGCTCCCTGTTTTTGCGGATGAAGCTGTTTCCGGGGCCGGAATTCTGGTATATGATTTCCATAACCGGTATTTTCCTGGTGCCCTTCTTCATCTACAACTTTGTCTATTGCTACACCAACGCCAAGGGCGGGTTTATCCGGGGGCTGCTGCTGGTCACCTGGCTGGTGATTTCCGTCCTGAATCTGAGCAATGTGTTTGTCACGGACCCACAGGTTGTATACGATGGGGTGGAGTGGCGGTTTGAGTACGGAATCTCCGGCTGGACAGTGATTCCGGTGGTGATGGCGGTCATCACCCTGTTCCAGGCGGCCCAGCTGATTGTTCAGAACTGCAAAAACGGCAATGCGTCCATGGGACAGTTTACGCCCATGTTTTTCGGCGTCGGCGTGATGTTCCTGGGGACGGTGTCGGCTATGCTGCCCCAGATGGTTTCCCTGCCCATTGACACCTTTGCCTGCAGCGTCAACGCGGTTTGCCTTTACTATATGCTCTACAAGCGGAGAGTGGTGCAGCTTCAGGGATTTGCCAGCGACGCGCCGATTTATGTCATTGCGCTGCTTTGCTCCGTTCTGCTCCTGGTCAATACGTTTGACCACATCGAGAACTTCTTCCAGCGGTATTTTTCCAATCTTGTGCAGTACCAGACCATTGCGGTTGCCGTGCTGCTCACGGTGGTCACCCTGCTTCTTCATAAGGTATTCTATCACCTGATGGAGAAGGTGCTGCTGAAAGCTACGGAGGAACAGGAGCGGAATCTGCGGGAATTCAGCACTGCCGTCAATAAGGTGATGAAGCTGGACGAGCTGCTGGCACTGTACTGCGATTTCCTGCAGAGGAATTTCCCGGGAGTAAAGGCGAGGGTGTTCCTGAAAAACCGGCTCTCCGGGGATTTCCGGATGAAGGGCGCCACGGACATGGCCATTGCCAACCGGGATGCCTTTGAAGCGGATCATCCCATGATTGTCTGGCTGAATGAACACCCGGAGGCTTCTGCCTATGAGATCTTCTGCAAGTCCAAAAACTACCGGGCCATGTGGTCCAAGGAGAAAAAGCGCCTGGAGGAGATGCAGGTGCAGGTGATCCTGCCGGTGGTCAGCGGCGGAGAACTGACGGCAATTACCCTGATTTCCTCAGAGCAGAAGGATAAAAAGCAGAGCGGCATATCCGCCGGCGGGATGGCCTTCCTGGAGTCCGCGGCCGCTGTTTTCTCCATTGCGCTGAACAACGCAGCCCTGTATGAAGAGCTCAGGCGGAAGGCGCAGCGGGACCCCCTGACCAATCTGTACAACCGGGGATATTTCCAGGAGAATATTGCCAGGGAATTTGAATTGTCCCGGCACTCCCAGATTACCCTGATGCTGATTAACCTGGATGATTTCCGGCTGTATAATGAGTTGTACGGCATGGCGGAGGGCGACCTGGTGCTCAAGCGGTTCGCCGAAACTCTGAAGACCCTGGTGCATGGGCGGGGTACGGTGGCCCGGTACGGAGGAAAGGAATTCGTCATCAGCTTCCCCATGTGCCCGCCATCCGCAGCTATGGACTGTGCCAAGCGCGCCCAGGAGTGGATGCGCAAGGAGATTCTGTACTCCGGCAGCCGGACGAAGAAGTTCCTGACCTTCAGCGCAGGAATCAGCTCCTATCCCACAAATGCAGGCAATGTCCATGAGTTGTTTACCTACGCCAACATGGCAGTCTATTCTGCGAAGAACAACGGCAAGAACCGGATTGTGGTCTATCAGCGGGAGGACAAGGATGAAGCCATGGCCAAGAGCCTGAAATCCAAGCGGGCTCTGGCAGAGAGCTGTGCCTCCACCATCTATGCGCTGACAGCGGCCATTGACGCAAAGGATCACTATACCTTCAGCCACTCCAACAATGTGGCGGAATATGCGTCCACCTTGGCGGAGGCTCTGGGCCTGGATGCGGAGCATGTGGAGATTATCCGGCAGGCCGGACTGCTCCACGACATCGGTAAAATCGGTACCCCGGAGGCAATCCTGTCCAAGAAGGACCGGCTGACCCGGGAGGAGTACGAGATCATGAAGCAGCACGTGGAGGCATCCATCTCGATGATCAAATATCTGCCGTCTTTGGACTATGTGGTTCCCTCGGTTTTGGGACACCATGAACGGTGGGACGGAGGGGGTTATCCCAGAGGGCTGTCCGGGAAAGCCATCCCGGTGGGGGCCCGGTGCCTGTGCCTGGCGGATTCCTTTGATGCGATGATATCCAAGCGCAGCTACAAGGAGGCCATGTCCGTGGAGCAAGCGGTTCAGGAAATCCGCCGAAACCTGGGAACCCAGTTTGATCCGGAGATCGGGCAGCTGTTTGTAAGCCTGGTGGAAAACGGAAAGATCCGGGTGAACAGACCGGCAGGCTGAGCGGGGAACATGTTTTTCCAATAGCGGCGCGGTGCCCCACAGGGCGCCGCGCCGCATTTCTTCGTATTGCGAAACGGTTTCGTTCGGGGTATAATAGACAAGAACAAGGGGGCGGAAGTATGAATGGGAAGACCTATATTGCCATAGACCTGAAATCCTTCTATGCCTCCCAGGAGTGCGTGGAGCGGGAATTGGACCCGCTGACCACCAACCTGGTGGTGGCGGACGCCGGACGGACGGAAAAGACTATCTGCCTGGCGGTAACCCCCTCCCTGAAAGCTTACGGGGTGCCGGGCAGAGCCAGGCTTTTTGAGGTGATCGAAAAGGTGCGCCAGGCCAACGCCCTGCGCCGGAGCCGGGCGCCGGGCGGCAAATTCACCGGAAAATCCTGGGATGCCGGAGCGCTGGCGGCGGACCCTGCCTTGGAAATAGATTTCCTCATTGCGCCGCCCAGAATGGCCCATTATATGGAGTGCAGCGCAGCCATTTATCAGACCTACCTGCGCTATGTCGCCCCGGAGGATATTCATGTGTATTCCATTGACGAGGTGTTTCTGGACGCAACGCCTTATCTGAAAGCCCGGGGCGCCACGGCCAGGGAATTTGCCCAGATGCTGCTGGACGCAGTGCTGGAACGGTCGGGAATTACCGCCACGGCGGGCATCGGGACGAACCTGTACCTTTCCAAGGTGGCTATGGACATTGTGGCCAAGCATATGGAGCCGGACAAAAACGGGGCGCGGATTGCCCAGCTGGACGAGATGACCTACCGCCGGGAGCTGTGGACCCATCGGCCCCTGACGGATTTCTGGCGGGTGGGACGGGGGTATGCCAAAGCCCTCCAGGCCCATGGACTCTTCACGATGGGCGATATTGCCAGATGCTCTCTGGACCCTGTGGGAGAGGCACTGCTGTACCGCCTGTTCGGCGTGAACGCGGAGCTGCTCATTGACCATGCCTGGGGCTGGGAACCCTGCACCATCGGGGATATCAAGGCCTACAGGCCCGGCAGCAACAGCCTGGGCTCGGGACAGGTGCTGCCGACCCCATACCCGGTGGACAAGGCCAGACTGGTGGTTCGGGAAATGGCCGACCAGCTGGCCCTGGAACTGGTGGATAAGGCGCTGGCGGCGGACCAGATGGTGCTGACCATCGGCTATGACCGGGAAAGCCTGGCCAACCCGGAAATCCGCGCCGCCTATACCGGTCCTGTGGGCCGGGACGCCTACGGCCGGGAGGTGCCGAAGCACGCCCATGGTTCGATAAACCTGGGGGAATGGACGGCCTCCGGTTCCCGGATTCTGCAGGCGGTGACGGAACTGTTTGACCGGATTGCCGACCCCCGCCTGCTGGTGCGCCGCATCAACCTGACGGCAAACCATGTGGTGGGGGAACACACGCTGCTGAGTCAGCCCCGGATGGAGCAGGTTTCCCTGTTTGACGACCCGGAGCAGCAGGAGCAGGAGGACGCTCGGCTGGAGCGGGAAAAGCGGCGGCAGCAGGCTGTCCTGGCCATCCGGAAGAAATACGGGAAAAACGCCATTCTGAAGGGAATGAACCTGGAAGAGGGGGCCACGGCCAGAGATCGGAACCGCCAGATCGGCGGGCACAAGGCGTAAAGGAGGAATACCATGGCACGGCATCCTTACGAGGACATCCTGAACCGGGAACGTCCGGTTTCCGCCCGGGCCAGAATGTCCCGGGTAGATCGGGCCGCCCAATTTGCGCCTTTTGCCGCCCTGACGGGCTATGATGGGGTAATCCGGGAGACGGCCCGGCTGACGGACACCCGGACGGAGCTGGAGGAGCAGGAGAAGGAAATCCTGGACCGTAAGCTGAACCGGCTGATTCAGATGGGCGCAGAGGGGCCGGAGGTGCCCATTACCTGCTTCGTCCCCGACGAACGGAAAAGCGGGGGCGCCTATCAGACGATTACAGGCAAGATTGCCCGTGTGCGCCTGCATTCCCGGGCTGTCCAGCTTGCGGACGGGCGGGAAATTCCTCTGGAGGATATTGTGGCGATTGGGGACATCCGGGACGAAGATTGGGCGGAATAGGCCTGTCAGGAGGAAATTCACTGCTGAAACGGTCTTTGATGGACGGACAACTGTACATTATAGAGAATATTTCCGGTTATTCACGGAATAATTTTACACTTTAGCGCATTGAATTATCAGGGGATGTATGATACACTGTTTTGCAAGTGATGGAATTGGCGGCTGCAATTTACCCCACAAAAACGGTGGCGCGGTCCATCAAAAATATCCGGAAAAGGAGAGGATCTTATGAGTAATACGAAAAAGAGCGGCGGCGCGCTGCTGGGCGCGGCATTCCTGATGGCCACTTCGGCAATTGGCCCGGGCTTCCTGACCCAGACGGCTACCTTCACCGGTCAGCACGGCGCCAGCTTTGGCTTTGTCATTCTGGTGTCCATCATGATGTCTGCCATTGCCCAGATCAACATTTGGCGTGTGCTGTGTGTCTCCGGCCTGCGTGGCCAGGACGTGGCAAATAAGCTGCTGCCCGGTTTGGGATACTTCGTGTCCTTTATGATTGTGCTGGGCGGCCTGGTGTTCAACATCGGCAACGTGGGCGGCGGCGCCCTTGGTTTCAACACCCTGCTGGGCATCCCCACGGAAGTCGGCTATGTTCTGGCGGGCGCTCTGGCGATTCTGGTCTTCGTTGTGAAGAATGCCAAGGCGGCTATGGACACCGCGGCCAAGGTCATGGGCGGCATTATGATCGTGGTGATTCTGGTCGTGATCTTTGTGGTGCAGCCCCCTGTTGGTGACGCTCTGAAGAATACCTTTGTCCCTGAGACTGGTGTCTCCCCCCTGTTTGCCGCCATCTTGACGCTGATGGGCGGTACGGTGGGCGGTTACATCACCTTTGCCGGTGCCCATCGTCTGATTGACGCCAACATTACCGGCGAAGAGAACATGAAGGAAATCAGCAAGAGCTCCGTTACCGGCATCGGCATCGCCGCCCTGGTCCGGATTATGCTGTTCCTGGCGGTTCTGGGTGTTGTGTCCAAGGGCCTGATTTCCGGTGCGGATCTGTCCGCCTCCGGCAACCCCGCCGCGGATGCCTTCAAGGCCGGCGCTGGCGAACTGGGTTACCGTTTTGCCGGTATGGTTCTGCTGTGTGCGGCAATTACCTCCATCATCGGTGCAGCTTACACCTCCGTGTCTTTCCTGAAAACCTTCTCCAAGTCCATTGATGCCCACGAGAACGCCTGGATCATCGGCTTCATCGCCGTATCCACTGTAATCATGCTGGTTGTTGGTCAGCCTGCCCTTCTGCTGGTTTTGGCGGGCGCCTTCAACGGCCTGATCCTGCCCATTACCCTGGGTGTGTGCCTGGTGGGCGGCAATTCCAAGAAGATCATGCCCCAGGGCTACAAGCATCCCGTCGCCCTGACTGTGCTGGGCGTGGTCGTGGTCGTGCTGGCGGCTTATCTGGGCATCCCGGCATTCATCAAGAACGTGGCCGGCCTGTTCTGATTCCTTAGAAGCATATATGCGGCAAAAAGGTGCAAATCATTTGGTTGCACCTTTTTGCTCTATTAGGAGAGTAGTCATGCAAAATAAGATCAAACTATTGACAGCCGGGGACAGCTCCATCCTGATTCAGTTCGGAAACACCATTGACCCGGCCATCAACCGAAAAATCGCCGCCACGGTTCAGCTTATGCGGGAGCAGCATATCAACGGCGTGACGGATGTGATTCCGGCGTTCTGCTCCCTGCTTATCAACTATGACCCCAGAGTCATTTCCTATGAGCGGATCAAGCAGCGGATGGAGGGCCTGCTGAAAATTGACGTGGCGGCGGGGGATACCCGCAAGCGGGTTTTTGAAATCCCGGTGTGCTATGGGGGAGAATTTGGGCCGGACATCCAGAACATCGCGGACCACGCCGGCCTGAGCGTGGAAGAGGTGATTCAGATTCACACCTCCCGGGATTACCTGATTTATATGCTGGGCTTCCTGCCGGGCTTTACCTATCTGGGTGGTCTGGACGAGCGGATTCATACCCCCCGGCTGGCAAATCCCAGAATCCGGATTCCTGCGGGAAGCGTGGGCATCGGCGGTTCCCAGACGGGAATCTATCCCATGGACTCCCCTGGAGGCTGGCAGCTTATGGGCCAGACGCCGGTGAAGACCTACGACCCGGAGCGGAAACCGCCGATTCTGGTGGAAGCAGGAGACTATATCCGCTTTGTGCCCATTGACGAGGACGAGTTCAACCGCATCAAGGCACTGGTGGACAAGAACGAATATCAATGCGTCGTGCGGGAAGGAGAGTGACGCCATGGGAATCCGAATCTTAAAAGCCGGAATGCTCACTACGGTGCAGGACCTGGGCCGCACGGGCTACCAGAGCCAGGGCTTTTCCGTAGCAGGCGTTATGGACGTGCGCTCCTTCAAAATCGCCAATCTGCTGCTGGACAACCCGGAAAATGAGGCCGTGCTGGAGTTTACCCTCATTGGCCCCACACTGGAGTTCACCTCCGAAACCATCATCGCCATCACCGGCGGCGACTTCCAGCCCACCATCAACGGCAATCCGGCGCCTATGTATACGGCCATCTACATCAACCGGGGAGACGTGCTGAAGTTTTCCAGCGCCCGCACGGGAAGCCGGGGATACATCGCCTTCTCCTGCTACTTGAACATTCCTGTGGTGATGGGCAGCCGGTGCACCAATATGAAGAGCAAGATCGGCGGCCTGAAGGGCCGGAAGCTGATGGACGGAGATTATATCGGGTTCCGGATCAAGCGGCGCTATCTGCCCTTCTTCCTGTCCCGGACCCTGGACCTGGACGAATTTGACCAGGAGGAAACCACGGTCCGGGTGGTGATGGGCCCCCAGGACAAGATGTTCAGCAAGCAGGGCATCGAAACCTTCCTGAATTCGGAGTACACGGTGACCAGCGACTTTGACCGGATGGGCTGCCGGATGGAAGGCCCCTATATCGCCCGGAAGGAAAACGCCGACATGATTTCCGACGGCATCGCCTTTGGCTCGGTGCAGGTGCCTGCCCACGGAAAGCCCATTATTCTGCTGGCAGACCGGCAGACCACCGGCGGCTATCCCAAGATCGCCACCGTGGCCTCTGTTGACATCCCCAAGATTGTCCAGAGAAAGACAGACCATAAGGTGCGCTTCCAGGCCATTTCCGTTCAGGAGGCCCAGAGACTGTACCTGGAGGAAGAAAAGGAATTGCTGGCCATGCGCAGCCGGATTCACACCCCCTGCAAAGAGGTGCTGGAGTGCCGCCTGGTGGCCAAGCGGCTGACAAAGATGCTGACAACGGCAAATGAGACCGAAGGATAAGGTGACGCAATATGAATTTGGAAAAAATCGCAGAACTGGTGAAAATTATTGAGAATTCTTCCCTGAAGGAGTTTTCCTATTCCGAGGGGGAGATGGAAATCTATCTGAGCAAGCTGGACAATCCTCCGGTTGTGGCTCCCGGAGCCCCGGCGGTGGTCCCGGCATCCGCCCCGGCAGCGGTTCCTGCACCGGCTCCGGTGGAAGCGGCTCAGGAGGAAGAGGAGCTGTATATCACTTCTCCCATTGTGGGCACCTTCTATTCCGCACCCTCTCCTACGGCTCCGGCGTTTGTCCGGGTTGGGGATAAGGTGAAGAATGGTCAGACCGTCTGCATCCTGGAGGCCATGAAGCTGATGAATGAAATTCAGTGCGAGTACGACTGCGAGATTGAGGCCGTCCTGGTGAGCAATGAGCAGAAAGTGGAATACGGTCAGCCCCTGTTCCGTGTAAAAAAGCTGTAAGGGAGTGAACCCCCATGTTTCATAAAATCCTGATTGCCAACCGTGGGGAGATCGCCGTTCGGATTATCCGTGCCTGCCGCAACATGGGCATCAGCAGCGTGGCCATCTACTCCCGGGAGGACGCGGGGAGCCTGCACGTCCAGCTTGCAGACCAGCGGGTCTGCATTGGCGAGGGACCGGCCAAGAACAGCTACCTGAACATGGAGCGGATTATCATGGCCGCCAAGAATGTGGGCGCCGACGCAATCCATCCCGGATACGGCTTCCTCTCGGAGAACAGCAAGTTTGTCCGGCTGTGCCAGGAGAATGGCCTGGTGTTTATCGGACCGTCTGCGGACGTAATCGACAAAATGGGCAACAAATCCCAGGCCCGCGCCACCATGATGGCGGCCGGGGTGCCGGTGGTTCCGGGAACCAAGGAGCCGGTGTACGATGCGGAAACCGCCCTGGAGATGGCGAAGCAGATTGGCTTCCCGGTGATGATTAAGGCATCCTCCGGCGGCGGAGGCAAGGGAATGCGGGTGTCGGAGTCTGCGGAGGACTTTGAGTTCCAGTTCAATCTGGCCCAGCGGGAGTCCGCCAATGCCTTTGCCGACGATACCATGTATCTGGAGCGATACATCCAGAAACCCCGCCATGTGGAAATCCAGATTATGGCGGATACCCAGGGAAATGTGGTGGCCCTGGGGGAACGGGACTGCTCCGTTCAGCGCAACCACCAGAAGCTGATTGAGGAATCTCCCTCCCCGGCCATTGACGCGAAAGCCCGGGAGGCGATGAACCGCTATGCGGTGCTGGCGGCGAAAACCGTGGGCTATACCAACGCCGGTACCATTGAGTACATTGTCTCCGCCAGCGGGGAGTTCTATTTCATGGAGATGAACACCCGGATTCAGGTAGAGCATGGCGTGACCGAGATGGTTACGGGCACCGATCTGATCATCGAGCAGATCCGGGTTGCCATGGGACAGCCCCTGAGCTTTACACAGGAGGATGTGCGGATTTGCGGCCATGCCATTGAGTGCCGGATCAATGCGGAAATTCCGGAAAAGCGGTTTATGCCCTGCCCGGGACAGGTCAAGATGATTCACCTGCCTGCGGGAAACGGGGTGCGGGTGGATACCTGTCTGTACAGCGGCTACCGGATTCCCTCGGAATATGACTCTATGATTGCCAAGGTGATTGTCCATGCGCCTACCCGGGAGGCGGCCATCCGGAAGATGATCAGCGCCCTGGATGAGATGGTGGTGGTAGGAGTGCAGACCAATCTGGACTTCCAGTACCAGATGATCCGACATCCGGTGTTCGTCGCAGGGGAGGCCCATACCGGCTTTATTGAAGATGTGATGAATCTGAAACTGGGAGACAGATGAGATGTATAAGATTGATTTGAACAGCGATTTGGGCGAGAGTTTCGGACGCTATACCCTGGGTATGGACAGCCGCATCATTCCGCTGATTTCCTCGGCCAATGTGGCCTGCGGCTATCATGCCTCCGACCCGGTGGTGATGGAGAAAACCGTGGCCATGGCCAGGGAAGCAGGCATCGGCATCGGTGCCCATCCGGGTTATCCGGATTTGATGGGCTTCGGACGGCGGAATCTGGACGTCACACCGGCGGAGGCCAGAGCGTATACCCTGTACCAGTTGGGGGCGCTGGAGGGCTTCTGCCGGGCCAATGGCGTCAGAATGCAGCACGTCAAGCCCCACGGCGCCCTGTATAACATGGCGGGCAAGGACTATGCCCTGGCCAAGGGCATCTGCGAGGCCATTGCGTCCTTTGACAAGGACCTGATTGTCATGGCCCTGTCGGGAAGCGAGCTGGTTCGGGCTGCAGAGGACATGGGTCTGCGGGTGGCCCGGGAGGTATTTGCGGACCGGGCCTACGAGGAGGACGGCTCCCTGGTCAACCGCCGCAAGGAAGGCGCCATGGTGACGGATGAAAATCTGGCCATTTCCCGGGTAGTGCGGATGATTCTGGAGCAGAAGGTCACCGCCATCACCGGGAAAGACATTCCCATCCGGGCGGACTCTGTCTGCGTCCATGGCGACGGAGAGAAGGCTCTGGCCTTTGTGGAAAAGATTCGGGCGGAATTGTCCAGCCATGGGATTCAGATCTGCCCGCTGTCGGAGATTGTATAAAGATAACCCAAAAACGCGCCGGAGCAAAGTTCCGGCGCGTTTTTTGCTGGATTGGTAACAAGAATTGACAGAAACTGAAAATAATGTATAATGAACGTTAGCAAGGTTTTCAAGCGAAATCTGACTTAGGTGTACAAATGGAAACGGAGGATGGAAAATGCACGGACGCTATGAGCAAAAGAAAAGCAAAAAACCGAAAAGCGTAAAAAAGATTCTGTTGATAATCCTTGGGGTTGTGCTGCTTCTGCTGGCGGCAGCAATCATAGGCGTGGTGGTTTATTATAATTCCATGCTGGACAAAATCAATTATGTAGAGGTGCCGAAGATTACCTATACCCAGGCCACAGAATCCAGCACGGAGGCGGCGGAAACCATAGAGGAGACAGTGGCGGAGACAACGGCCCCCCATGTGGCATCCAGCGCCGACTACATTAATTTCCTGGTGGTGGGTCAGGCTTCCCGGGAAGGAGAGGAAGCCCGCCTGGCGGATACCATGATCCTGTGCACCCTCAATACATACGAGAAAACCCTGACCCTGACCTCCATGCTCCGGGACGCCTTTGTGAAAATGCCGGACTACAAGGGACATGACGGCGGCAGAATCAAGCTGACCATGATCTACCATCTGGGCTCCTATTACAGCGACGGCGACCCCGCCGGGTCCATGGAACTGATGAACCAGACACTGTATAACAATTTCGGCGTGGAAGTGGACTATAATTTCGAAGTGGATTTCGAGGCGTTTATCTGGATTGTCAACGCCATTGGCGGGATAGATGTTGAACTGACGGAGGCAGAGGCTGACTACCTCAATGGCGATGACGCATGGGTAACCTATGACGTGGAGCCCGGCATGGCCCACCTGGACGGAATGGCGGCCCTGAGCTATGCCCGGATGCGGAAAGCGGAGGGAGACAACGATAGCGACATTATCCGCACCGACAGGCAAAGAGAGGTGATGGAGATCCTTTTTGAGGAATTGAAGGGTGAGTCCATCAGCGGCCTGCAGAACCTGGCAAATGAAGTCCTGCCCAAAGTTACCACCAGCATGAGCAAATCGGAGATGACGGATATGCTGTTGACCATTTTGCCTATGCTGCCAGACCTGAAAATCAACATCGGAAGCACCTGCCCGGCAAATTACAAGGGCGACATGGTGGATATCTACGGCGATGGGCAGCTGCAATCTGTCCTGCGGTTTGATGTGGCCGAAACCACCAAAACCATGCGGGCTATTACCGAAGGGGAGGGCTTGGAAACCATGCCCACGGAAGCAGAGGAAACACAGTAATACGCTGAGCGGAAAAAGATGCGCAGCCTGTGTACAATTTCTTACGAATCTGTAACAAGAATTGACAAGTGCAGTATCCTCGTGTATAATATTGCCTGTTATTTTGCTGACCAAAATAGCAATGCAGTGATGAAATGGAGGATAGAGAATGCACGGTCGTTTTGAGCGGAATGGCGCAAAAAAACCCGGGGGAGCAAAGAAGGTTCTGCTGATTGTCCTGGGGGTTGTGCTGCTGCTGGTTGTGGCGATCATTATCGGCGTGGTTGTTTATTACAATTCCATGCTGGATAAGATCAACTATGTGGAAGTTCCGAAGATTACATATACCCAGTCGACGGAATCGGAGGATCCGGACGCTGCAGAGGAGACGGTGGCGGAAACCACAGCCCCCCATGTGGCCTCCAGCGAGGACTACGTCAATTTCCTGGTGGTGGGCCAGTCTTCCCGGGCGGGTGAAGAAGCCCGTATGGCGGATACCATGATTCTGTGTACCCTCAATACCTATGAGAAGACGCTGACCATGACGTCCATGCTCCGGGATGCCTTTGTGAAAATGCCGGACTATAAGGGCCATTACGGCGGCAGAATCAAGCTGACTACGATTTACAATCTGGGTTCTTATTACAGCGATGGCGACCCCGCCGGGTCCATGGAGCTGATGAATCAGACCTTGTATGACAACTTCGGCATTGAGGTGGATTACAATTTTGAGGTGGACTTTGATGCCTTTGTCTGGATTGTGGATGCCATCGGCGGCGTGGATATTGAGCTGACGGAAGCGGAAGCGGATTATCTGAACGATGACGATGTGTGGGTGACCTATGAAGTAGAGCCTGGCATGGCCCATCTGGATGGCATGGCGGCGCTGAGCTACGCCCGGATGCGCAAGGCGGAGGGAGACAGCGAGAGCGATATTGTGCGTACCAGCCGTCAGAGAAAGCTGATGGAAATTATTCTTTCGGAATTGAAGGATGAATCCATCAGTGGTTTGCAGAATCTGGCCAACGAGGTCCTGCCCAAGATCACCACCAGCATGAGTAAGTCGGATATGACCAGTATGCTTCTGACCATCCTGCCCATGCTGCCGGATCTGAAGGTCAACGTAGGCGGTACCTGCCCGGCGGACTATTGGGGTGACATGGTGGATATTTACGATGATGGCACCCAGCATTCTGTTCTGCGGTTTGATGTTGCGCAGACTACAAAGACCATGCGCGCCATCACCGAGGGCGAGGGACTGGAAACCATGCCTACAGAAGCAGAAGAAACCACTCAGGAAACAACCAAGTAAAAAATGGACGCCTCTGAGGAATTACCTCAGGGGCGTTTTTGTGCAAAAAGACGAATTTAAGATTTCCTTTAGAAATGGTGTAACTTTTCCCTGTTTTTTTCGTCTATATAAGTAGAAGCCAATGAAGCTAAGAAAATCTCCCCCGACGGATTGACAAGGAAGGTTTACTGTGATAAACTAAATGCAAAGTCTAATTAATTAAACCGACTGAGGCTGTATAAATAGACAGAGGTGATGACAGTGGAAATGAAAACCATGATGAAGCAGTGGAAGCTGACGGAGAAGAGCCTTTCTTTGGATGTATTGGAGAGTCCGGTTACGCTTGCGATGACCCCGGGGAAGGCAATGGTGTTTGCGGCCAGTGAGAGCAATGTTTTCTGCTACATAGAGGGGTACCAGGAGACTGTTTTCGCCTTGAATGCCGCGCCTAAGAGGAAACCCAGAATCGCACCCATAGCATACAACACCGAGGACTTTGTGCGCCTGATTTACAGTGCAGGCTCACCGGAACTGGCAGCAGAGTGCGGAACTCTCTCCCAGGAAGCCTACGCCGCCCGGAGGGCACAGATTGTCCGCCCCCCGGAAGGAATCCAGAGACTGATTCAGGGACTTTCTCTTAAACCGATTGAGAACCCCTGCCAGTATGTTCAGACGGTGCAGAGCCTTCTGGATACCCGCCTGCTGGTGCCGGCGCCGGCTGCGGCGGTCAGTTGAAAAGGATGGAAGGGCCACCCGGATATTCCGGGTGGCCCTAATGCAATATAGAAAAGAAAAGGACACCGTCCTCTTCCGGACGATGTCCCAATCTGGCGGAGTGAGAGGGATTTGAACCCTCGCGTGGCTTTTGACCACCTACTCCCTTAGCAGGGGAGCCCCTTCGGCCTCTTGGGTATCACTCCGAATAATAGTGCACAATATGTGATTGCCTGCGTATTCTAGCATACCTTGGAAATTTTGTCAAGTGAAAAATTGCAGGGGCGAAAAAACGGAAAAAACAGAAAAAAAGGTATTGACAAAGCCAGTGGGGTGTGGTAGTATATGCAAGCTGTCCGCGAGGGCAGCGAAACCCCTCAGAGAAATTTGAAAAAACTTGAAAAAAGTTCTTGACAAACGGAACTGAGCGTGGTAAAATGAGC
>CALXFW010000058.1 GCA_944387685.1 uncultured Oscillospiraceae bacterium | reverse complement strand
AGGGGGAGGAGGAAGAGGACGACGACCGCATTCAGGTGGCCATCATCGGCAAGCCCAACGTGGGCAAGTCCTCCCTGACCAACAAGATCCTGGGCCAGCAGCGGACCATCGTCAGCGACGTGGCCGGTACCACCCGGGACGCCATCGACTCCTACTTTGAAAACGAAACCGGGAAATACTGCTTCATCGACACCGCCGGTATGCGCCGGAAGAGCAAGGTGGACGACGCCATCGAGCGCTACTCCAATATGCGCTCCATCAGCGCCATTGACCGGGCGGATGTGTGCCTGATTCTCATTGACGCCAACGACGGTGTCACCGAGCAGGACACCAAAATCGCCGGTCTGGTCCATGAGGCGGGCAAAGCCGCCGTCATCGTGGTGAACAAGTGGGACGCGGTGGAGAACAAGGAAACCAACACCATGCGGGATATGGAGGCACAGGTCCGCAATGGTCTGAGCTATATGCTCTACGCCCCGGTGCTGTTCCTGTCCGCCCTCACCGGCGCCCGGGTGGACAAGCTGTTCCAGGTAATCCAGGACGTCCACACCCAGAACACCAGCCGCATCACCACCGGCGCCCTGAACAGCGTTCTGGCGGACGCCACCGCCCGGGTGCAGCCTCCCACGGACAAGGGCCGCCGCCTGAAAATTTACTACATGACCCAGGCGGGAACCAAGCCCCCCCATTTTGTGATTTTCTGCAACGACGCCCGGCTGTTCCACTTCTCCTATCAGCGGTATCTGGAGAACCAGATTCGGGACGTATTCGGGCTAAACGGCACCCCCATCCGGATCACCATCCGGCAGAAGGGCGATAAGGAGGACAGCTGATGTCTGCACTGCTAATTCTGGTCACGGCGCTGACCTGCTACTTTCTGGGCAACCACAACGGCGCCATCTGCGTTTCCGCCATGCTCCACGACGACGTCCGCTCCCACGGCAGCGGCAACGCCGGCCTGACCAACTTCATCCGCAGCTACGGAGCGGGCAGCTCCGTGCTGGTAATCGCCATTGATGTGGGCAAGGCGGTGCTGGCCTGCCTGCTGGCAGGACTGGTATTCGCCCCCTACGGCTTTGGCCTGGAGGGCCGCACCCTGGGCGGTTTGTGCGTCATGCTGGGCCATGATTTCCCTGCCCTGCAGGGCTTCCGGGGCGGCAAGGGTATCCTCAGCGGCTGGTTCGTAGCCTGGATGGTGGACTGGCGCATCGGTCTGATGATTGCCGTGGTGTTCCTGCTGGGATATCTGCTGACCCAGTATGTGTCTCTGGGTTCGGTGCTGGCCGCCGCCACCTTTGGCATCGGCTTTATTCTGTTCCATCACGACAATGCGCTGGTCATGGCCGGGGGTATTGTGATGAGCCTGCTGACCCTGTTTATGCACCGGGGAAACATTGCCCGCCTCCTCAAGGGAGAAGAACGGAAAACCAACCTGCTCAAACGAAAGGGGAGCCAAGAATGAAGACAGCTGTCGTCGGCAGCGGTGCCTGGGGCACGGCCCTGGCCATCCGCCTGTGTCAGAATGGTCACGACGTGACCATGTGGACCTATGAAACCGAACTGATTCCCGAAATGAACGCCACTCACCGCAATCCCCGGCTGCCCGGAGCGGTGCTGCCGGAGACGCTGGAAATCAGCGGAGATTACAGCTGTGTATCCGGCTGCAAGCTGGTGGTGATTGCCAGCCCCTCCTTCCCCCTGCGGGGCGTGTGCCGGGGGGTGGCCCCCTACCTGGACGAGGATGCCGTGGTGGTGTCCGTCACCAAGGGTCTGGAGCAGGGCACCCATCTGCGGATGAGTCAGGTGGTGGCCCAGGAAACCGGCAAAAACGTGGTGGTGCTCACCGGCCCCAGCCACGCTGAGGAAGTCTCCATCAACGTCCCCACCGGCCTGCTGTCCGCCAGCACGGATCAAACCCTGGCGGAGTTTGTTCAGGATGCTTTTATGGCGGATACCCTGCGGGTTTATACCAGCCCCGACCCGGTGGGCGCGGAGCTGGGCGCCGCCCTGAAAAACGTCATTGCCCTGTGCGCCGGCATCACCGACGGACTGGGCTTCGGGGACAATACCAAGGCCATGCTGATGACCCGGGGCCTGACGGAAATGGCCCGGCTGGGCGTGGCTTTGGGCGCGCACAAGGAAACCTTCACCGGTCTCGCCGGTGTAGGCGATCTGATCGTCACCTGCACCTCCATGCACTCCCGGAACCGCCGGGCGGGCATTCTCATCGGTCAGGGCAAGTCTGCCCAGGAGGCCATGAAGGAGGTTGGCGCTGTGGTGGAGGGCTACTACGCCGCCAAATCCGCCTATGAATTGGGCAAGGCCCAGGGTATTGATATGCCCATCACCGAGGCGGCTTACCGGGTGCTTTACGAAAACGCCGACGTCAGGGATGCGGTGCAGGCGCTGCTGAGCCGTCAGCGGAAAGCCGAGCCGGAAGACGCCGGCTGGCTGTAACAAGGAGCTGGTTCCATGAAAAAGGCACCCACTCCCCCCAAACCCGCCGGGCAGCGGCTCCGCTCCCGGCTGTCCCAGGCAAAGCAGGCGCTGGCGACCTTTGCCGCCCGCACTGGTCTGGCGGAGCTGAAGAAGCTCCGCTGGCAGAATTTCCTGTTCCTGATTGGGGCAGGCTGCATCAACGCCGTGGGCGTGACCATGTTCCTGGCGCCGGTGAATCTGTATGACAGCGGCATCTCCGGCACCTCCATGCTGCTGTGGCAGGTAACCCCGGAGGCCTATACCCTGTCATTGTTTCTGATTCT
>CALXFW010000057.1 GCA_944387685.1 uncultured Oscillospiraceae bacterium | reverse complement strand
CCACTCGTAGTCCATAATCTTTTCTATCTCCCGAAGAAGGTGTCCCCTGGGAACCAATGTCTCCAAATCTGTAATAACCGGTACCCTTCTGGCATCTTTTCTCCACTGTTCCATAGTAAATCCCTCCGTTTACGTACATTGTATCATAAACGGAGGGATTTTGGTAGTTTTTTGACAGGCTGACAAGCCCCTGTTCGCTGCTGCGAACAGGGGCTTGTTTCAATTCTTCAGGCTCTGGAGCGGTGCGGGAATCCGACCGCCCCTGGCGATGAATGCTTCGCTGGCAGGTTCATGCACCGGCATTACCGGAGCGCTGCCCAGCAGACCGCCCATCTCCACCCGGTCGCCGACTCCCATTCCCGGAGCGGGAATAATCCGCACCGCCGTGGTCTTGGAGTTGACCATACCAATGGCCGCCTCGTCCGCAATGATGGCGGAGATGGTAGCAGCAGAGGTATCTCCCGGCACAGCAATCATATCCAGGCCCACAGAACAGACACAGGTCATGGCCTCCAGCTTGTCCAGCACCAGGGTACCGGACTCGGCGGCGGCAATCATCCCCTCATCCTCCGACACAGGGATAAAGGCGCCGGACAGGCCGCCTACATGATTGGACGCCATAACGCCGCCCTTCTTCACCGCATCATTCAGCAGGGCCAGCGCCGCCGTTGTGCCATGGGTTCCGCAGATTTCCAGGCCCATTTCCTCCAGGATCCGGGCCACGCTGTCGCCCACAGCAGGCGTAGGTGCAAGGCTCAGGTCCACAATGCCGAAGGGAATGCCCAAACGGCGGGAGGCCTCCATGCCCACCAGTTGTCCCATCCGGGTAATCTGGAAGGCGGTTTTCTTAATGGTCTCCGCAACCACGTCAAAGGGCTGGCCCTTGATTCCCTGCAGGGCGTGATACACCACGCCGGGACCGGAAACGCCCACATTCAGCACACACTCCGGCTCTCCCACGCCATGGAATGCACCAGCCATGAAGGGATTATCCTCCACCGCATTGGCAAACACCACCACCTTGGCACAGCCCAGGCCCTGGTTGTCCGCAGTGAGTTCCGCAGTCTTCTTGATAATCCGGCCCATTTCCGCGACGGCATCCATGTTGATGCCCGCCTTGGTGGAGCCCACATTCACGCTGGCACACACCCGCTCTGTGGCAGCCATCGCCTGGGGAATGGAGCGGATCAGTTTCCAGTCTCCGGTGGTTGCGCCCTTCTGCACCAGTGCGGAAAAACCGCCGATGAAATTGACCCCACAGGTGGCTGCGGCAGCATCCAGCGTTCTGGCAATCTCCACATAGGAATCCGTATCACAGGACCCGGCCACAATGGAGATGGGCGTGACGGAGATGCGCTTATTCACAATGGGAATACCGAATTCCCGCTCAATGTCTTCTCCCACCTTCACCAGGTCCTTGGCACAGGTGGTGATTTTCTTGTAGATTTTTGCACAGCAGACACTGAGATCCGGGTCACAGCAGTCCAGCAGGCTGATGCCCATGGTAATGGTGCGGATATCCAGGTGCCGCTTGTCGATCATGTCCTGGGTCTGCAAAATGTCGTTCCGATTCAGCATGGCGTTACCTCAGATCCGGTGCATGGCTTCAAAAATGTCCTCTCGCTGCACCCGAATGGACAAGCCCATTTCCTTGCCGATTTTCTCCATCCCGGTCACCAGCTCCCCCAGGGGTACGTTGCACATGGAGACCTCAGCAGCCATCATCATGGTGAAATATCCCTGCATAACCGTCTGGCTGATATCCAGCACATTTACATTGTAGTTCGCCAGGGCCGTGCACACGCCGGCAATGATGCCGACCCGATCCTTACCGACGACGGTAACAATTGCTTTCATATGTATCGTTCCTTTCTATCCCGGCTCCCTCAGACCTGATAGTCTGCGGCAACCCGGGTATTCAGCAGGTGGGAAAAATGGCCCTTTGCTTCCAGATGCAGAGGGTGTACGGCGTAAGCCGCAAGGGCTTCCCGGCTCTCAAATTCCGAATAGAGCGCATAATCCATGCCCTGAAACGCCTGCCGGATTTCCAGGTGGAGCAGGCCGGGAATTTTTCCGACCAGCGGCTCCAGCACCGAGGCAATCAGCTTTACCGCCTCCTGTTTGTCCACTCCATCTTTCAGGGTATACAGCACAATGTGTTTCACCATAGCGGATTCCTCCTGTTTATTGGCGGTGTAAAAAATACCGGGACTGCGCGCAGCCCCGGTATCCTGTTGCAAATTACTCAGCGTCCTCAGCGGGCTGCTCCAGCAGAGCGCGGATGGACAGGGAGATGCGCTTGTTCTCAGCGTCCACGTCGGTGATCTTCACCTTCACATCCTGACCCTCAGACAGCACATCCTCGGGCTTGCCGATGCGGCGGTCCGCAATCTGGGAGATATGGATCAGGCCGTCCACACCGGGCAGGATCTCCGCAAAGGCGCCGAAGGTCATCAGCTTGACAATCTTGGCATCCACCACGTCGCCCACGCTGTACTTGGTCATGAACTGGTTCCAGGGGTTCATCTCCGCAGTCTTGTAACCCAGGGAAATCTTGTGCTTCTCGGGGTCAAAGGAGATGACATAGACATCAATCTCGTCGCCGACCTTCACCACGTCGGCAGGAGTCTTGATCCGGTTCCAGCTCAACTCGGAAACGTGCACCATGCCGTCCACGCCGCCGATATCCACAAATGCGCCGTAAGAAGTCAGGGACTTCACAACGCCGTGGTACTTCTTGCCATTCTCAATCTCGGCCCAGATCTTCTCCTGAGCAGCCTTGCGGGCCTCGGAGGTCACGGCACGGATGGAGCCGATGACACGGCGGCGGGCACGGTTGACCTCAGTAATCTTCATCTGCACGGTCTTGCCCACCATACCGGCCATGTCGCCGCCCTTGGCGATGCCGGACTGGGAAGCGGGAATGAACACCCGGATACCCTTCACATTGGCGACCAGGCCGCCCTTGTTCTCCTCGGTGATGGTGCCTTCCACAGTGGTCTTATCCTCCACCCAGGAAGCCATCTCATCCCAAACCTTCAGGCCGTCCAGCTTCTTCTTGGACAGCTGCACGGTGCCTTCCTGATCGTTCACCCGGACCACGAAGACCTCGATCTCGTCGCCAACCTTCAGAACGTCCTCAGGCTTTACAGAGGGATCGGTGCTGACTTCATCATAGGGGATGTAACCGGCGTGCTTGGTGCCCAGGTCCACCTGGACTTCGGTATTGCCGATACCTGTAACGATGCCCGTAACCTTATCTCCTGTATTTAAAGTCTTGATTGACTGCTCCAGAAGTTCGGCAAAGCTCTCCTCCTGCACAGCCTCAACATTGGTAATTTCGCTCATAGTCTTATTGACCTCCTTTATAATCCACGCCGGCGTTGACGCACCGGCTGTGATCCCAACATCAGCAACACCGCAGAAACCCTCCGGCTTCAGCTCACCGGCGTGATCCACCAGGAATACCCGGCTGCAGTGTTCTCGGCAAATCATAGCGAGACGGCCTGTGTTGGAACTTTTGGGGTCTCCGACAACAACCATGGCCTGACAAGATTGGCTTAATTCCGCTGCTTCGCTTTGCCTATACTCAGTTGCTCTACATATTGTATCAAAAATTTTCAGGTTAGTAAACTGTTTTTTTGCAAAATCAACGCACGATTTCCACAAAAATTCCATAGATGTCGTCTGTGAAACCATGCAAATTGCCAAATTTTTAAGATTTTCTTGCGATTCCGCCCAGGTTTCCAGCGCCTCCCGGCTCTCAAAAATCTCGCACCTGCCGCACCATCCGGCAATGCCGATTACCTCGGGGTGCGTGGGGGTTCCGATGATCACCGGAAGCCGTCCTTCCTCCTCTGCCCGGCTGACAATATTGTGGATTCTCTTGACAAAGGGGCAGGTCGCATCAATGATTTCCACATTCCGCTGCTCCAGCCGCTCATAGACCTGCCGGGAGACACCATGGGAGCGGATGATGACCGTATCCCCGGGACTTGCCTGCTCCGGTTCCTCAATAACACCCACGCCCATCTCCCGGAATCGGTCCACCACATGGCGGTTGTGGATGATGGGACCCAGCGTCACCACCCGCTTTCCCGCCTGGGCGGCCTGCTCCACCAATTCCACGGCCCGGCTGACGCCGAAGCAGAATCCGGCGCTTTTGGCAATCCGTACACTCATTGGCTCACCTTCTCCGCCACGATTCTCTCAATGGCGGAAACCACTTCCTCCAGGGTCATCTGGGAGGTGTCCACCTTGATGGAATCCCGGGCCATCTTCAGCGGCGCAATTTCCCGATGGGTATCCTGGTAGTCCCGCTGCTGAATCTCCTTGAGAATCCGGGCATAATCCGCCTTCTCCCCCCGGGCCAGCAGTTCCTTGGTTCTGCGCTCCGCCCGAATCTCCGGGGTGGCCGTCAGGAAAATCTTCACTGTGGCCTTGGGCAGCACTACGGTTCCGATATCCCGGCCGTCCATAATCACGTTGTGCTTCCGGGCAACCTCCCGCTGCATATCCAGCAGCAGCTCCCGCACCAGCGGCTGGGCAGATACCAGGCTGGCCTTCTGGGAAATTTCCTGGCTGCGAATATCCCCGGTTACGTCCATACCATTCATAATCATGTGCTGCACGCCGTCGGTATCATACTCCATGCCGATGGTCAGTTCATCGATGTAACGGGCAATCCCGTCGGCATCCTTGGGGCTGATTCCCCACAGGTCAAAGAAATAGGCCACCGTCCGGTAGATTGCGCCGGTGTCCACATAGTAATATCCCAGTTCCTTGGCCAGCCGCCGGGCAATGGTGCTCTTGCCTGCACCGGCAGGACCGTCAATGGCAATGGAAATCTTCTTTTCCATATTCCAGTTTCCTTTCTGTTCCATACCTTCACACAGTTTCCTTGGACTGTCCGCGGCGGAGCTTTGCCAGCGCCTGCGCCTCCTGCCGGACCACCTCCTGAGCAGACAGGCCCAGCCGCTTTCCGGTCTCCTCCGGGGTCAGCGGCGGCTTCCCTTCCAGTCCGAAGCGCAGTGTCAGCAGCTGCGCCTGCTGCGGGTCCAGCCCGGACAGCAGGTCCAGAATCCGGGAACGGCTCTGGAAAGCAGCGGTATCCTCCACCGCCTGATCCTGTGCGTTCTCCTCCGGTTCCTCCGGCTGCTTCACCCGGGCCATCAGCCGGGCATCCTCCAGCATCTTCCGCAGAGACTCCGCCTCTTCCATGCCAATGTGCAGCTGCTCCGCAATTTCCTCCAGAGTGGGATTGCGGCCCAGTTCCGTCAGCAGCCGCTCGTCCACCTGCCGGAAATCCTCCATGCCTCTGCGGGCTTTCTGTCCCACGCCGTTTGCTCTGGCCTGCAGGGCCACCGCTTTGGCCATATAAAAGCGAATCCAATGGTCCCGCCAGGCAGGGTAGTCTCCCCCCGCATAGCCGCTGACCGCTTTCCACAGTCCCAGGCTGCCCTCCTGAATCAAATCCAGAAGCAGCACACCATAGCCGGTAAACTCCCGTGCAATCTCCAGCACACGGGCAAGTCCCAGGTTGGTCAGCTGCTCCATGGCCCGGGGCTCCCCTCTGGACGCCCGTTCCGCCAGCAAATTCTCATCTCCAAAGGCCGGCATCGCCGCCACCTCCTCCAGATACATCCGCAGAGGGTCGTTCTCCTCCCACTGCTCCGGTGTAATGCCGGTTTTGCTCAGTTCCATCTCCCGCAGCAGCCGGGCTGTGGCCTCTCCCGCCGCCTTTACCCGGGGCAAGCCGGAGATGTCCAGAGTCATGGACGCGGACTCCAGGTCCTGGAACGCATCCTCCACCTGCTGCTCCGCTTCCTCCTCCAGAAGCACCAGCAGCTTGGCTGCCGATACGCTGTCCTCCGGCCCCAGGGTTTGAAAATAGGCTTCCCAGGGGGTGTCCTCAAAGGAGAAATCCAGTTCATTCATTGAGAAAATCCTCCAATCCCAGGCTTGCTCCGTTCTTTTGCAGCTTTTCCATGGCCTGACGCTCAATCTGCCGCACCCGTTCCTTGGATATCCCCAGCCGCTTTCCGATCTCCTCCAGGGAATAGCTGGTTCCGTCCTCCATGCCGAAGTGCAGCCGGAGAATCTGCTGCTGCCGCTTGGTCAGAGTGGACAGCAGGGTGTCCAGTGTATGCTCCAGCTCCTGGCGCACCAGTGTTTCATAGGGCTGAGGAGCCTGGGCATCCTCCACCAGGGAGCGCAGCGCTCCATCCTCGTCCTCGCCAATGGGCACATCCAGAGAGCACACATCCGGGGCAAGCTGAAGCAGTTCCCGAATCTTTGCCTGGGGGATGCCGCTCTGCTCCGCAATTTGTTCCAGGGAAGGCTCTTCGCCGGACTGCTGCCGGATGGCCGCCGCCACGGATTGAATCTTCCGGATTTTTTCCGCCGTATGCAGCGGCACCCGAATGGGCCCGGCGTGGTTCATCAGGCACCGGGTCACGCCCTGGCGAATCCACTTTGTGGCATAGGTGGAGAACCGATAATCCAAGGTATAATCAAATTTCCGGGCAGCGGCAAGCAGCCCAATGCTGCCCTCCTGGATCAGGTCCAGCAGGGCAACCCCCCGTCCGGCGTACTCCCGGGCGATGGACACCACCAGCCGCAGATTGGAGTTCACCATCTGCCGGATGGCGTCTTCATCTCCGGCGGCGCAGCGCTTGGCCAGGTCCCGCTCCTCCTCGGCGGTAAGCCGGGGATATTCCCGGATTTCCCGGAGAAACTGGCGGACATCGTCCTCTCCCGCGCTCACCGGAAGTTCTGTCTGTTCTTCCAAACGTTCTGTCATTGCCTGTACCCTTTTCGTTTCTGTAAGCTCTCCCGCACGGCCATCAGATCATCCTCTGACTTTGCCACAGCGGAAATATGTTCCTGACAAATGGTTTCCGCGCAGTCCCGAAGGGCATTCTCGTTCACGGGACCGGTCTGCCTCTGGGCGATTCCCGCAATATGGGACATCTCCTCCGGCGTCAGGTCCTCCAGCCCTCCCAGGGAGACCTCGAATCCCTGGCGATGCCGCTGGGACAGCTGGCGGAACACCTTGCCCAGCAGCTCCGAGGAGAACATCTCCGGCTGAAGCTGGGGAATCTGATCCAGCAGCGCCGGTTCCTTCAGCACCTGCCCCAGAACCTGCTCTTCCGCCATGGCAGATTTCAGGTTGTCATACCGGATGCTCCGGCTCTTGGGCTGCAGGGCCCGGGCTGGGGCAAGGTCAATCTTTTCCTGCTGCTTCTTCTCCCGGGCCAGCCGGCGTTTTCTGGCTCTGTCCACTTCCATGCGCATAGCCTCACCGCTGATGCCCGCAGCCTCCGCCACCCGTCCGGAATAAACCTCCCGCTGAACCGCGCTGGACAGCGTACTCACCAGTTCCGCCGATTCCTGGAGGAACTTTACCTTCTGGTCATCATCCTTCAGACTGTACTTCCGGGCGATGGCATTCAGCTGGTACTCCACCCGATTGGAGGATTCCTCCAGCAGCAGCTTGAACCGGTCCGCTCCGAACTTCTTCAGGAACTCGTCCGGGTCCTTGGCATCCCGCATCTGCAGCACCTTCACCTGCAGTCCGGCCCGTTCCAGAATGGGAATGGCCCGCTGGGTGGCGTTCTGGCCGGCTGTATCGCCGTCATAAATCAGCACAACCTGGTCGGTGTACTTGGCGAGCAGCGCGGCGCCGTCCTCCGTAAGCGCCGTACCCAGGGAGGCCACCGCGCAGTCAAATCCATACTGATGCAGGGCAATGGCATCCATGTAGCCCTCCACCAGAATCAGGTATCCCAATTTGCTTTTTTTCGCCAGATTCAGCGCAAACAGGTTTTTTCGTTTGTTGAAAATCAGGGTTTCCGGAGAATTCAGGTACTTCGCACCGGATTTGTCCCCGTCCCGCATAATCCGTCCACCAAAGCCGATCACATTGCCCCGAACATCGATGATGGGGAACATCAGCCGGTCCCGGAACCGGTCCAGCAGATTTCCGTTTTTCCTGGAAACGGTCACCAGGCCGGAGTCCCGGAGCTCCTGGTCGGAATAGCCCTTCCGGCGCAGCGTGTCCGTCAGGTCCGACCAGCTGTCCGGGGCATAACCGATGCCAAAGCGAATGAGGGTTCCTTTCGTCATGCCCCGCCCCAATGCATAGTTCAGCGCATCCTTCCCGGCAGGGGCATACAGCTGGTCGTAGAAAAACCGAGCCGCTTCCTTGTGCAGAGCCCACAGCCTTTCCTGCTGACGGTACCGGCTCTGATACTGCTCATCCTCCGGCACCTTCATTCCCGCGCGCTTCGCCAGCGCCCGGACGGCATCGGGGTAGCTCATCCCCTCAATCTCCATCTGGAAATTGATGACGCTGCCCCCCTTGTGGCAGCCGAAGCAGTAGTAGATTCCCTTCTCCGGGGAGACGGAGAAGGAGGCAGTCTTCTCCCCATGGAACGGGCACAGGCCAAACAGGTTGGAGCCGGAGCGCTTCAGACGCACATACTCCCCGACCACATCTTCAATTGGATTGCGGGCCGTCAGCTCGTCTATAAATCCAGGAGGAAAAGCCATAGTTCTGTCTCTTTTCTGAAAGAAATGTTACTGCAACATTGTATCACATCATCCCCGGACATTCCAGCCCATGGGGATGAAAATTTCTGTATATTTGTCCACGGCATAATTATCCGTCATGCCGGCAATGTAGTCGCACACCGTCCGTTCCATCCCGTCGAAGGTCAGCTGGGGCTGGAAGTCCTCCGGCAGCGCCTGGGGGTGGGTGCTGTAATACTCAAACAGCCTGGCCAGCATGGCCTTTGCCTTGCTCTCCTCTCCCTTGGCAACCGGATTGCGATAAACCCGCTCAAACATGAACGAGCGCAGGTCCTTCAACGCCTTCTCTACCTCCGCAGACAAGCAAATCTCACCTGCCTCCCGGGAGACCTGGATGGTGTCCGTAACCAGGGTGTTGATCCGGGCGCTGTGGGTGTGGCCCAGCACATGGGAAATTGCCTTTGGAATGTCTTCATTCTCCAGGATTCCCGCCCGGATGGCATCGTCAATGTCGTGATTGACATAGGCAATCTGGTCGGAGCGGCGGACAATCTGCCCCTCCAGCGTATCCGCCCACTGGGGACCGGTGTGCATCAGGATGCCCATGCGGACCTCATAGGTTAGATTCAGCCCCTGGCCATCCTTCTCCAGCAGGTCCACCACCCGCAGGCTCTGCTCGTTGTGCCGGAAGGGTTTTCCGAGACACTGGCTCAGGGCCGCCTCTCCCGCATGGCCGAAGGGTGTATGCCCCAGGTCGTGACCCATGGCAATGGCTTCCGCCAGGTCCTCGTTCAACCCCAAGGCCCGGGTGATGGTCCCCGCAATCCGGGAGACCTCCAGGGTGTGAGTCATCCGGGTCCGGTAGTGGTCCCCCTCCGGCCGGAGGAACACCTGGGTCTTGTGCATCAGCCGGCGGAAAGCCTTGCTATGTACAATGCGGTCAATGTCCCGCTGATAGCAGGTGCGCACATCCTCCTCCCGGGGCTCCTCATACCGGGGCCTGCCCCGGCTCTGATCAGCGAAGGACGCTTTGGGGTTCAGCCGCCTGTGCTCCTGCCGCTCAATTTCTTCCCGGACCGTCATGGTAAATCCCCTTCCCTATTCTGCTTTTGTCTCCGGAAACGCCCGGTACTCCTGCCCGATCTCCATTCCCTCTACGGTGCCAGCCGTCAAGTCGGTAAGCCGGTCCAGAAAGGGCTTCGCCTGCTTTTCGGGGAAAAGCAGTTCCAGTTCTACCTCCGCCCCGAATTCCGCCTGGCGGACCATGCCGCCGAATGCCTCCGTCTCCAGCCGCACCCGCTCATAGAAAGGGTACGGGCAGGGCACATACAGCACCGTCCATATCCGCTTCCGGGATTTTCCTGCAGCGTCCACCGCAATTTTGGCCCCCTTGGTATAGGCGCGGACCAATCCGCCCGTCCCCAGGAGAATCCCCCCGAAATACCGGGTTACCACACACACCACGTTGAACAGTTCCTCCCGCTGGAGCACCTGCAGCATGGGCATTCCGGCGGTGCCTCCCGGCTCCCCGTCGTCGGAGAACCGGACCGCCCCATCCCGGATGATGTAGGCCCAGCAGTTGTGGGTAGCGTCATAGTGCTGCTTTTTCATCTCCTGAATCCGCTGGAGCGCCTCTTCCTCCGTCTCCACCGGCCAGATTCTGCCGATAAACCGGGACTTCTTCTCCACGAATTCATCCTGTCCATACCGGGTCGGTACCAGGTATTCGTCCAAGGCTCAACACTCCTTCACCACGTATTCCCGCAGCCTGCCGAACAAAATCTCATCCAACACCGCGTCCACGTCGATTCCCTCGGCGGTATATTCCACATTGTTCACCTGGGCGCCGTCGTGGAGGGTTTCCACCATGCCGCCCATGGCATAGGGCAGACGGAGCAGAACATGATGCCGGGCATGATCCAGCGCCTTTTCAATGGCCTTGAGCAGCCCATCCATGTTCTTTCCCTGGCTGGCAGAAATGGCCACAATATTCTCCCCAAACGGAATTTCCTCGGGATAGACCAGGTCAGCCTTGTTATAGCAGCGCAGCACCGGGGTTTCCGGCTTTGCCAGCTTGTCGATCAGCTTCTCCACCACCGCAATGTGCTCCTCCCGGTGGGGGTCGGAGGCATCGATGACTTGCAGCAGCAAATCGGCATATTCCAGCTCCTCCAGGGTGGCGTGGAATGCCCGGACCAGATGATGGGGCAGCTTGGCTATAAAGCCAACGGTATCCGACAATATCACATCCAGATTGTCCGACACGTGCAGCTGACGGGACGTGGTGTCCAGGGTATCGAAAAGCCGGTTGTTGGCGGGGATTCCCGCGCCGGTAAGCTGGTTAAGCAGGGTGGATTTTCCCGCGTTGGTATAGCCCACAATGGCCACCACCGGAACGGAATTTTTCTTCCTCCGTTCCCGCTGGACACCCCGGACCTTTCGCACCTGTTCCAGCTCCTGTTCCAGCCGGTTGATTCTCTCCCGGATGTGCCGGCGGTCGGATTCCAGCTTGGTCTCACCGGGGCCTCGGGTGCCGATGCCGCCGCCCTGGCGGCTCAGGCTGGCTCCCATACCGGACAGCCGGGGCAAAAGATACTGATACTGAGCCAGCTCCACCTGGAGACGGCCTTCCTTTGTCTTTGCCCGCTGGGCGAAAATGTCCAGAATCAGGGCGCTGCGGTCCAGCACCGTTACGCCGATTATCTCCTCCAGAGCCCGGATATTTCCCGGGGAAAGCTCATTGTCAAAGATCACCATGGTGGAGGCGGTGGCCTCCACCAGCATTTTCACCTCCAGCGCCTTGCCCTCCCCGATGAAGCTGTGGGAGTCCGGCGTGTGCCGATTCTGCAGCACTTTGCCGGTGCAGAATCCCCCCGCCGTCTCCAGCAGCGCATCCAGCTCCTCCAGGGATTCCTCGGTGGCGGTCTGCTCTTTGGTAAAGCAGTCGGCGTTCAGTCCCACCAGTACTGCACGCTCCTGCACTGTCGTTTCAAAATTCGGTTCCATGCAACCTCCCAGGGGAAATTCCCCACGCTTTGTCTTTTAGTATACCATATTTCCGGCAAAGGGCACAACCGATTTTGCCGGATTTTTTGTGAACAAAATGAAAAAGTCCGCACCACGTTTCCGTGGTGCGGACAAGCTGGCATCTTACTTCAGGCCAAACCGCTTGTTGAAGCGATCAACGCGTCCACCGGTGTCAACCAGCTTCTGCTTGCCGGTATAGAAAGGGTGGCACTTGGAGCAGATCTCAACACGAATGTCCTTCTTGGTAGAACCGGTAGTAAAGACATTGCCGCATGCACAGCGAATGGTGGTCTGTTCGTACTTGGGATGGATACCTTCCTTCATTTCGTTCACCTCTTTCTTATCAGTTAAAGGGCAGGACTGCCCCAGCAATCTTGAATCGCCCGGATATCATAACACACACATACAGAAAATGCAAGCATTATTTTCAGAAATTCTGAAAAACAATCTCATTTCTCCGTCAGCAGTTCTTCCGGAATCCTCCGGTCCCGGAAATAGAAGACCCGATCCCGCTCCCCGATGGGGCGCATCACCCGGCAGGGATTGCCCACTGCCACCACATTGGCCGGAATGTCCCGGGTGACGATGCTTCCTGCACCAATAACCGAATTGTCTCCAATGGTGACCCCGGGCATGACAATCACCCCCGCGCCCAGCCAGCAGTTGCTACCGATGCGCACCGGCATATTGTATTGCAGCCCCTGCCGGCGCAGTCCCGGCTCAATGGGATGTCCCGCCGTGGCAATGGTCACGTTGGGTCCGATCATGGTATAGTCCCCAATATAAATATGGGTATCGTCCACCAGGGTCAGGTTGAAGTTGCTGTAAACGTTTTTCCCAAGATGCACATGGCGTCCGCCGAAATTGGCATGGAAGGGAGATTCCACATAGCACCCCTCCCCCACCTCGGCAAACATCTCCTTCAGCTTGGCTTCCCGCTCCGCCATTCGGACATGGGGGATGGCATTGTATTCCCGCAGGCTGTCCAAATATTCCAGCTGCTTGTCCAGAATCCCCTGGTCCATAGGCTGGTAAATTTCCCCGCTGTGCTGTTTCTCCTGAATGGTCATGGTCTTCTCCTCAGAACGCCCAGTTTCCGTTCCGGAAAATGGGCACCGTCCGGCCATCGGCGCAGATAGCATCGATGTTCATGGTGTCGCAGCCGATCATAAAGTCCTCATGGATCATGGAGTCATTCAGGCCCATTGCCCGGCATTCTTCCAGGGTCATGCTCTGATAACCCTCAATGGTGTCGGCATAGCCCGCTCCCAGAGCCAGATGGCAGGCGGCATTCTCGTCGAACAGGGTGTTGTAGAACAGAATTCCGCTTTCGCTGATGGGGCTCTTCTGGGGCACCAGCGCGCATTCTCCCAGATAGGCGGCGCCCTCGTCCATGGCAATCATGCTCTGGAGCAGATCCTCGCCCTTTTCCGCATGAACCTCCACCGCTTTGCCGTTTTCAAAACGGACAGAGAAGCCCTCAATCAGCTGCCCCCGGTAGGATAGGGGCTTGGTGGCATATACAATGCCCTCCGCTTCCCCCTTTTTCGGGGAGATAAAGCATTCCTCCGTGGGAATATTGGGATTATAGGCAATGCCCCGGCGGTTGACATCCTGGCCGCCCTGCCAATGGCCCCGCTCCAGCATTCCCACTGTCAGGTCGGTGCCGTTATCGGCGGTATAATGCAGGGAACGGATTCCCAGGCTGTTCAGGTAATCGCAGCGCTTTTTCAGGTCGGCATTGTGCTCCTCCCATGCCTTCACGGGATCGTCCGTCACCCGGGCGGTGGAAAGGATGGCCTCCCACAACTTCTCCATGGCAGTGCTGGTACGCATACCGGGAAATACCTTTTTTGCCCAGGCCTCTCCCGGCACCGCAGCGATGCACCACTGCTCCTGGTTCTCCCGGCGGTCCTGGTAGGGCTTCAGGATGGGATAGGACATCTGCCGGGCTTTGGATACCTTGTCCATGTTAATTCCCTTCAGGCCATCCGGGTCTGAGGATTCCAGATGGATTCTTGCAGGCAGGGTCTGACAGTAGTGCTCCTGCCTGGCCTCCTGCCAGGCCTCCACGGTGCCCATGGTTTTCACGGACTGGTAGCGGACATGGAGCTTCGTCAGCTCGGGATAGTCCCATTCCACGGTAACCTTCCGGGCCTTGGCCTTGTAGGCCTCGTCCACCAGCATTTTTACAAACTCCGGCTGATCCAGATCGGCATAGATGAGCACATCCTGTCCCTTCTGGACATTCACGCCGCAGCGGACAATCAGTCTGGCGTACTCTCTGAGAATGGTTTTCTTCATGCTCTGTGCTCCTTTGTTTTGAACTTTCGATATCGTAGCAGATTTTGCCCAAAAGGTCAATGTTTGTTGCAATCCAAGTCAAAATGATTTATAATCAAACCCAAACCGGAACAGGTTCCCGTTTTTGAAGCCGGTTTTTCTTTCAATCTACCCTGTGAGGTGCATTTTATGCTTACCAGAGAAGAATTTCAGGAAAAAGTCCGGAACGGTCTGCGCCTTCTGGACGGCGCCACCGGCTCCAATCTCCGGGCCGTTGGGATGCCCAAGGGCTGCTGTACAGAGCAGTGGGTCCTGGAGAATCCGGAACCGCTGCTTGCCCTGCAGCGGGGCTATGCCCAGGCGGGCAGCCAGATTCTCTATGCTCCCACCTTTCAGGCCCAGCCCATTGCCCTGAAAGCCGTGGGACTGGAAGCCCAGACGGAGTCGGTCAATGCCCGGCTGGTGGAACTGAGCCGCCGTGCCGCTCCCGACTGTCTGATTGCCGGAGACCTGACCACCCTGGCCACTTTCTGTGACAGCTGGGACCCCAATTGCTTTGAGCTCCTGGTGGAAAACTATTGCCGGCAGATTCGGGGGCTGATGGACGGCGGCTGCGACCTTCTGGTGGGAGAAACCCTGCTGTACCCCCAGGAGGCGGAGGCCATTCTTACCGCCGCAGAGCTGGAGGGAGCGGGCGCCGCCATGTACAGCTTTACCATGCAGTCCGACGGCTCCCTGTTCTCCGGTGCAGAAGTGGGGCCTGTGCTCCGGGAACTGGAGCAGGCAGGGGCCGCTGCCGTGGGCTTCAACTGCGTTGCGGCGGATATGATGACCCCCTATCTGGTAAGCAAACTGCGCCGGTATGTGAAAATTCCCCTGATCTGCAAGCCCAATGCCGGTATGCCCACAATCAATGCCGCCGGTATCGCCGAGTACACTCAGACACCGGAGGAATTCCAGGATATCATGGCCCAGTGCGATGCCAATGGGGCCCAGCTTCTGGGCGGCTGCTGCGGTACCACCCCGGACTTCATCGCCCGGCTCCGGGATCTGGTAAAATAAGGATAGTGTGCGCAATTTCGGGAAAGCTTCCGGATACCTCCCGTTTTCCTATTGCCAAATTTGTCGGAATTTGTTATAGTGTGTGCTATGAAAAACAGAATGCATCTCTATGTCAGCCGGAAAAACCTGCTGACTTGGCTGATGGCGCTGTGCATGGTTGCTTCGGCAGTGACCCGCATGGTGTTCTCCGGTGGGAAAGGGACCGGAGACACCCTGTTCGTGTGGAGTCAAATCGTTCTGCCAATCGCGGCAACCCTGCTGTATCCCGCCATCGCCTTGATGAACGGCAAAGAGCTGTTCTACAAAACCGCCATTCCCGTGTGGATGATGGTACTGTACGCTGCGGTCTGGATTCAAGACAATGTTGTCGGAAACATGATGATCTGGCTGTTCTGGATTGCCCTGGTGTTTTTTGCCTATCTCTATACCGACATCACCTCCGGCCGTGCCCATGCCGTTCTGCTCCTGCTGCCGCTGGTGTGTATCCCCCTGGGATTCATCCTCTACTTCTATCGGTCCGGGCTGCTGGGCGGTGATCCGGAGGCCCTGCGGGCCTGCCTGCCGGATGTGCTGATGCTCTCGGGTGTGATTGTCCTGGTGTTTGCCATCCGGATTCACCCCATGGGAGAATACCATCCCACCTGGGGCGACCGCACAGACGGGCGGCGTATCCGCACGCTGCCGGCCATGAATCAGGTATCCCCCTACATCATGGTCACCCGGAACACCTCCACCAACTACTACGAGGATTCTCTGGAAATCACCCACATCGACCGCTACATCCGGCAGAAGCGGCGGGAGGGCCTGACCAGCTTCGGCATCACCCATGTACTGCTGGCCTGCTATGTCCGCACCCTGTGCAAATATCCCGGACTGAACCGTTTTCTGGCAGGTCAGCGGGTATATTCCCGTGGGGAAGACGTGCAGTACTGCATGACCATCAAGAAGGAAATGACCGCCGAGTCCCCGGACACGGTGATCAAAGTGCATCTCAGCCCCCGGGATACGGCGGATGATGTGTACCGGAAAGTGCAGGCCGCGGTGGAGTCCGTAAAGAGCACGCCTTTGGATTCGGACTTTGACAACACCGCCGGGCTTCTGATGCTGATTCCCGGTGTATTCCTGAAGTTCGTGGTGTGGATGCTGAAAACCCTGGATTATTTCGGTCTGCTCCCTCAGTTTCTGCTGGAGGTCAGTCCCTTCCATGGTTCTCTGTTCCTGACTTCCATGGGCAGTCTGGGCATCAAGCCCATTTATCATCATCTGTATGACTTCGGAAATCTGCCCGTATTCGGCTCCTTCGGCATGAAGCGGCGGGCCTTCGAGGTCACCGAGGACGGTTCCGTTGTTCAGCGCAAGTACGTGGATATCAAGTTCACCATGGACGAGCGGATTGTGGACGGTTTCTACTATGCCGCCTTCTTCAAGCATTACAAGCGGGTCATGCAGCATCCTGAGATTCTGGACCACCCGCCGGAGGAGGTTCTGTGTGACATTGACTGAGCAGGAAGCCGCCATTGCCTCCCTCCTGCCGGAGGCCTACCCCTGGCGGGACCGGTTTCGCTACATCCCCCAAGTGGGGTCCACCAACGATGTATTGAAGGAGACTGCCCGGCAGGGCGCTTCCGAGGGCAGCGTGGTCATTGCCGACCAGCAGACCCAGGGGCACGGGCGGCTGGGACGCACCTTTTACTCCCCGCCGGGTGTCGGCGTGTACCTGAGTGTGCTGCTTCGCCCAACCTGCTCCCCTGCGGAACTGCTCCATCTGACCTGTGCCGTAGGGGTCGCCATGTGCAATGCGGTGGAGAAGGCGGCGGGATTTCGCCCGGGAATCAAATGGACCAACGACCTGGTCTTTGAAACGCGGAAGCTGGGCGGCATCCTCACCGAGCTGGGCCTGAATACCCGGGGAGAGGTATCCTACGCCATTGCCGGTATCGGCATCAACTGCGCCCAACGGCCGGAGGATTTCGCCCCGGAGATCCGCTCCGTGGCGGCCTCCCTGGAGATGGTTGCAGGCAGGCCGGTGAGCCGGGAACTCCTGGCCGCCGCCATGATGGAATCCCTGGCGGAAATGTCTGGGAATCTGTTCACCGGGAAGGTTTCGATGCTGGAGCAGTACCGCCGGGACTGCATCACCATCGGCAGAGAGATTTCCCTGGTCCGGGGAGAAACCGTTCGCCGGGGCACTGCCCTGGATGTGGATGAAAACGGCGCTTTGATCGTCGCCTTCCCGGATGGAACAGCCGAGGCCGTCAGTTCCGGAGAGGTCAGCGTCCGTGGAATGTACGGGTACGTGTAATCCGCCGGAAAAAGTGTGAAAAGATATTGCTTTTTCTCCCGGCATTGGTTATACTGATTACAATGAATTTATTGGATTCTGGAGGTCAATCATATGAAAGCATTCAACACCTTTTTGAAAATCCTCACCGCTGTTGCCGCCGTAGCGGGTGCCATTTATATCATCGCCACCTATGGCGAGCAAATTGTGGCCTGGGCCAAGCGGATGCTGGCTGCCCTGCCCAAGTGCCCCTGCAGCGCAGATGTGGTTTATGATGCGGCATCTGCGGAGGAGACTCCTGTGGAGGAGCCCGTGCCGGAGCAACCCGCAGAAGAGCCTGCTCCCGAGGTTGTGGTGTCTGAGCATGAGCCCGTGGCGGAAGAGGCCGACTTCGCCGAGTAATCCAGCAGATACAATCAAAATCCCGGAGTGACAATGTCGCTCCGGGATTTTTTTGCAAAGCATACTTGACATTTTATGCAAAGTATGCTATGCTTATTTTGCAAAGTTAACTTGGCATAATACAAAAGAGGTGTTTTCATGAAAACACGCATTCGGGAACTTCGGAAGGCGAGGAAGCTGTCCCAGGAGGAACTGGCTGACGCCGTGGGTACCACACGGCAAACCATCACCTCCATTGAGGTGGGGAAATATGTGGCTTCCCTGCCCCTGGCCTATAAAATTGCCCGGTATTTTGGGCTCACCATCGAAGAAGTGTTCGACTTCTCAGATCTGGAGGACGAAATATGGAATCATACCGAGAAAAACTGAAGCTGGAAAACTCGATTCTGGGGGTGTCCTGCTTTCTTCTGGCGGCTTTCTGTCTCGTCGGATTATTGGCGGAAGGGAATCTGGTGGAGTTGACCCCCATGGGCGGAGACGTCCATTGGCAGTCCCGTTGGCGGGGCGGCATCACCGGCGCATCCTTTGCGCTCCTGGTGATGTTGACCGTCATATTGGTTCGGAATTGCAGCGCAATCCGGGACGAGCGCAAGCAGAAAAAGCTCTACGTTAAGGCCCACGACGAGCGCACCATTCAGGTCCAGACCTCCGCCCTGGCGGCAGGCTGCCGGAGTTTCCTCATTCTGGGCTTGGTCGCCGCACTCATTGCAGGATATTTTCACATGGTTGTAAGCCTTACCATTCTGGCCTGTGTTTTTGCACTGTCCATTCTCTGCGTATTATTCAAGCTGTACTATCTCAAGAAATTCTGAAAAACCGCAGCCCCCCTGTCCGCCAAACGGACAGGGGGATTTTTCAAAAGGCGGTCAGGATTTCCACCAGCATCTTCACACACAGCTCCATATCCTCCACCGGGATATACTCGAAGCGGCCGTGATAGTTTTCTCCGCCGGTGCACAGGTTGGGGCAAGGCAGCCCCTGATAGCTCAGCCGGGCACCGTCGGTACCACCCCGGGTTGGGGCGTCCACCACATCCATACCCACCCGGGCCATGGCTGCCTTGGCCCGATCCACCACATCCATATGAGGCTCGATGCACTGTCTCATATTGTAGTAGCTGTCCCGGATGGACAGCTCCAGGGTCCCGGCCCCGTATTTCTCATTGATAAAGCCGGCAGCAGAAACCATCATCGCCTTTTTCTCTTCAAAGTTCCGGCGGTCATGGTCCCGGACGATGTAATGGAGCACAGACTCCTCCACCTGCCCCGTCATCTGGGTCAGATGAAAGAAGCCCTCATACCCATCCGTGTATTCTGGCCGCTGGGCTGCGGGAAGGAGTTCGGCATACTCCATGGCGATGAGCTGGGAATTGACCATCTTCCCCTTGGCGGAGCCGGGGTGAATGTTCAGCCCATGGACTGTCACTCTGGCATCTGCGGCGTTGAAATTCTCATAGGAGATCTCCCCCAGGGTCCCTCCGTCCACAGTATAGGCATAGTCCGCTCCAAAGCCGGCCACGTCAAACCGATCCGCTCCCTGTCCCACTTCCTCATCCGGAGTAAAGCCGATCTTCACCGTGGCGTGTCTGCCGCCCTGGTTCCGAAGCATCTCAACGGCCGCCATAATTTCCGCAATTCCTGCCTTGTCGTCCGCTCCCAGGAGGGTGGTTCCGTCGGTTACGATCAAATGCTTCCCCGCATGACGCTTCAGGGACGGGTAGTCCCCTTCCCGGAGGAAAATCTGCTTTTCCGGATTCAGGCAGACATCCTCCCCGGTATAGGGTACAATCCTGGCCCGGACATCCGCACCGGAGGCATCCGGCGACGTGTCCATGTGGGCAATCAGACCAATCACCGGCAGGTCCGGGTCTCCCGGCAACGTGCCGTACACATACCCGTATTCGTCCATCCGGGCATCCGCAATCCCCAGCTGCTTCATCTCCTCTACCAGGGCAGCGGCCAGCCGCTTCTGCTTCTGGGTAGAGGGGCAGGTTTCGGAGGTTTCATCGGACTGGGTATCAAAGGATACATAGCGCAAAAAGCGTTCCGTTACACTCTGCATGGTAAAGTTCTCCCTTCTAACTGTTCTGGGCAAGCTTCAGCTGTCTGGCCAAGCTTGCCGTTACCTGGGCGCAGCGATGTGCCGCAATCTGTTCAAAGGTGGGATAGTCCATCTGGGCGCTGTCATCCGCCTTGTCGGAGATGGCACGTATGATGACAAAGGGAACCTGGTTTCGGAAGGCGGTTTGTGCCGTTCCCGCTCCCTCCATCTCCGTGCACAGAGCTTGTGTCAGCTCCACAATGGCCTGCTTCTGCTCTCTGCGGCACACGAACTGGTCGCCGCTGGCGATTCTTCCAATGGTGGTGTGCCCCGGATTCACCGATTCTCCCGCCGCAAAGGCGTAGGCAATTAGCGCTTCATCCGCCGGAAACGCCACGGTGTCAAAGCCCGGCACCTGTCCAACCTGATAGTCCGGACTGATGACGCCGCAATCAAAGTCATGATACATGGCGTCCCGGCTGATGACCATATCCCCGATGTCCAGTTCCGGGCAAAGGGAGCCCGCAACGCCGGTATTCACAATATGCGTCACGCCAAAGCAGTCGCAGAGAATCTGCACGCACAGGGCCGCATTGACCTTTCCCACGCCGCAGCGCACCACCACCACCGGAAGTCCGGAAAGCGTGCCTTCATAGAAGGTGCTGCCTGCCTTTTCAAGGGAAGTTCTGTCCTCCATCTGCCCCAGGAGGGTCTCTACCTCAACCTGCATGGCGCCGATGATTCCCAGTTTTGTCATTCGTTTTTCCCCTCTTCCTCCGGATAGTGGAGTCGATCCGGTGTAATGTTATCCAAAAGAGCCGCGTATCTGCCGCCCCAGTAGTTTGCCATGGGCAGGTTCATGTCCAGGTAATTTCCACAGTCCCTGGCGCTGGCCCCGGGAATCTCTCCCCGGTAATCCCGGATAAACCGGAAGCAATCCCGCACCAGGGGCAGCACCTGCTCCGAGGTATAGTCCCCCGTCAGCAGCAGGTAAAAGCCGGTGCGGCAGCCCATGGGGCCAAAATAGAGCACCCGCTCCTTCCAGTTGGGCTCGTTGCGCAGATAGGTCGCAGCCAGATGCTCTATGGCGTGCACCTCGGCGGTGTTCATTACGGGCTCGTCATTGGGCTTGGTCAGCCGCAGATCAAAGGTGGTGATTACCTGATTCCCCGCCGTATCCTTCCGGGAGACATACAGCCCCGGCTGGAGCCGAAGGTGGTCAATGGTAAAACTGGTTATCTTTTCCATACCATTCTCCTTGTTTTTCAGAATGTACCGAATTTATTTGCTGCAGTTGGCCGCGTCAATGGCCAGCACCAGCAGAAGGCCCGGCATTTCATATTCCGGATTGTCATAGCGCAGAACGTAGGTATCGGTAAAATTGAAAATCTCCTTGGAAATGGACATAACCTCCCCGCCGCCGCAGGTCACACGGTAGTCCCAGCCCAGGAAATCTCCCTCCACGTCCCAGCCATGGTAGTCTACCCGGTAGCGGGGGCGAAGAAAGGTGAATTCCTTGCTGACCCAGCCCTGGCTGCGCCCGTCCACCACGATTTCAAACCGCGGAAGAAACGCCAGGAACTTCTGATGAATGGAGCCAACCTCTTGGCCGCTTCGTTTGTCATAGACGTGAATCTGGTGTCCCAGCGCCAGCAGCTCCGCAGCCACCTCGTAGCGGGCCTCACCGGATTCGTCGTAAACATCGTAGCTGTCCGTCCAGGAGAAAAATCGCTGTTTGATGTACAGGTACATGGTTTCGCCTCCTTTTGGCCCATCATACCACAGCGCATTTTTCTTTGCAAGGGGCTGTTTTCCCGATGCAGAGCCGGCTTCCTCCAGACTTAGGAGAAAATCTGTCCGCCGATTTTGGCTGATTTGACCGGATTCGCTTTTTTTTGCAAATGTGCCAAATGTTCTTGCATTTTTTCGTTTGCAATGATAGAATATCAATGACTATACCATGGATGGTACCAAAAGGTAGGGATGCATAAATGGGTAAGAACGATTTCGACATCGATTTTGACTTTGAAAAAGAATACGGTTTTGATCCCAAGTCCTTCCTGGGTTCGGATGCCGGTGACGATAACGTGGATTTGAACGCCTTTTCCGATGAAGAGCTGGGACTGACCCCCCAGCGGGACGGGGCTGCCTCCGGCAGCGGCGACCTGTTCCAGGATGAGAATATGGACGATTCGTTTGACCTGGACGAAAATCTGGACGATTTTCTGAACATGGGAAAGGAAGACGAGGAAGGGGATTATCCGCAGGACGATCCGGAGGATTTCTCCGATGAGGAGGAATTCTCTGATCCCGATGTGTACGAGCAGGATTCGGATCTGTCTGGGGAGGATTACTCCGAGGAGATGGAAATGGATCAGCAGGGCTATACACAGGGAGTCCAGGGCTACATCCCTGAGGAATACGATGCCGAGGCTGAGCAGGATGCCGCTAAGGAAGATTCCCGCCGCCGCAGGGAGCGGTCGCGCAAGCCTCGCCAGACCAAGAAAGTCAATCTGCCCAAGGTGGCAATGCCCAATGTGTTCGGCAAATTCTACGACCTGTATTTTGCGCCGGTTTTCCATAAGGAACTCCGGGAGCCTGTTCCCGACCCCAACAACCCCCGGCGCCGCCGGAGAAAGACCCCCATGCAGATTTTTAAAGAGGTCTACCTCCCGCCCATCATTGCCTGCGTATGTCTGATCCTGGTGCTGTCCTTTGCCATTGGGGCTGTTTCGGACTTTATCCAGGAGAAGCTGGACGAGGCAGAGCGGAAGGAGAACCACCTGAGTTCCTCCATCAGTGCCGCCGAGCAGGAAGAACAGCGGGTTCAGCAGGTTATGGCAGAGGCTGAGACGCTGGTGGCCGGCTATGATTATGAGGGAGCCATTTCACTGCTGCAGACTCTGGATGTAAGCCGCGAGGAGGTCGCCGCCAAGATTCAGGAGTACAGCCTGGCAAAGAACGATCTCCAGGCGCATCAGGATCCGTCCATTATTCCCAATCTCAGCTTCCACGTTCTGATTGAAGATACCGCCCGGGCGTTCAGCGATGCCACCTACGGCGGACAGTACAACCGGAACTTCGTAACCACCGGGGAATTCCGGAAGATTCTCCAGCAGCTGTACGATAACAACTACGTTCTGGTGGACTTTGACAGCTTTACCGGCTCCAGTCAGGACACCTCCGGTAAGGATATCTTCCAGACCATCCCCATTTATCTGCCTGCCGGGAAGAAGCCGGTGATGATTACCGAGACCATGGTGAACTACTACCTCTACATGGTTGACAGCAATGCTGACAACGTTGCTGACGCCGGCGGCGACGGCTTTGCCAGCAAGCTGGTGGTGAGCAACGGAGAAATCAAGAACGAGTACGTCAATTCCAGCGGAGAGACTCTGGTTGGCGACTATGATCTGGTTCCCATTCTGGAGAGCTTCATCAAGGAGCATCCGGATTTCTCCTACCAGGGTGCCCGCGCGACTCTGGCCGTCAGCGGTTACGACGGTGTGTTCGGTTATCGCTGCGTCAACAGCTTTGTGGCAACCATGGGTCAGGATTATGTGGACCAGGAGAAGGCCGACGCCATGGCAGTTGCTCAGAAGCTGAAGGAGCTCGGCTACACCTTCGCCTGCTATACGTTTGGCGATGTGGGCTACAGCAACTACAGTGTGCAGCAGATTTCCGCAGATATTCAGTCCTGGGTTCAGCAGGTTCTGCCTGTTCTGGGCGGCGAGTGCAATATCTTCATTTTCGCCAAGACCAGCGGTCTGGCCGGATACGGCACCAACAACCAGTCCTTCAACGCCATCTATAACAGTGGGTTCCGGTACTTCATTACCCACGGCACCCAGCCCTGGGCAGAGGTCAACACCGACTATGTCCGTCAGAACCGTCTGATGGTCACCGGCGAATATCTGGCGCACTATGCCAATTATTTCAGCAATACCAACTATACGCTTTTCGACGCCTCTCTGGTGCTGGACAGCGCCGCCCGCGGCAATGTTCCCACCGGCTGATAACCGTCACCAACCCCCTCAGCGCCGGGATTTTCCCGGCGCTGTTTTTTAAGGAGCAAATATGGAAATCAAACCTGGAATCTACCGTCACTTCAAGGGTAACCGCTATGAAGTGATCGGCCTGGCATCCCATTCGGAAACCCTGGAGCCCATGGTGGTCTACCGCGCCCTGTATGGGGACGAGGGGCTTTGGGTTCGTCCGGCCGCCATGTGGTCGGAAACCGTAGAGCGGGATGGGTATTGCGGTCCACGCTTCTCTCTCCTGGAAGATGACAGGACGGACGCACCGTAAAAGGCGCGTCCGTCCTGTTTCTTATTTGTCTCCCCGGAGTTCGATGATCTGATCCCGCAAAACCGCAGCGTATTCGTATTCCATCATCCGGGCAGCTTCCTTCATCTGCTTCTCCAGACGGGCAATCTCCCGTTCCTTCTCCGCCTTGGTCATCTTTACCCCGCCTCTTCCCTTCCGTTCGGCGGTGGGAGACGAAATCTCAATCAAGTCCCGGACGGATTTGATCACCGTTTTTGGCACAATACCATGCTCCTGGTTATACGCATCCTGAATGCTCCGCCGCCGGGCAGTTTCATCAATGGCCGTGCGCATAGAAGGCGTCACGGTATCCGCATACATTATAACCTTGCCCTCCGCATTTCGGGCCGCCCGGCCTATGGTCTGAATCAGGCTGGTTTCGCTACGCAGGAATCCTTCTTTGTCCGCATCCAGAATGGCCACCAGACTCACTTCCGGCAGATCCAGGCCCTCTCGAAGGAGGTTGATGCCAACCAATACATCGAATTTTGCCATTCTCAAATCCCGGATAATCTCCATACGCTCCATGGCGCCGATGTCCGAGTGCATATACCGGACCTTAATTCCCGCCTTTTGCAGATAAGATGTCAAATCCTCTGCCATTTTCTTGGTCAATGTGGTAACCAGCACCCGCTCCTTTCTGGCAGTCCGGGCATTGATCTCCCCGATCAGGTTGTCAATCTGCCCGTCAATGGGCCGCACCTCCACCTCCGGGTCCAGCAGCCCGGTGGGCCGGATCACCTGCTCCACAATCTGGCCGGAGTGGGTCCGTTCGTATTCCGCCGGGGTAGCGGATACATAGATTACCTGGTTGATCTTCTGGTCGAATTCCGTAAAATTCAGCGGACGGTTGTCATAAGCCGAGGGCAGTCGGAAGCCATAGTTTACAAGCGCATCCTTCCGGCTCCGGTCCCCGGCGTACATGGCCCGGCACTGGGGCAGCGTCACATGACTCTCGTCAATGAACATCAGAAAATCCTCCGGGAAGTAATCCAGCAGCGTGGTAGGCGGCGTTCCTGGCGCACGGCCCTGAATGACCCGGGAATAGTTCTCAATGCCGTTGCAGAAGCCGATTTCCGTCAGCATCTCCAGATCATACGCCGTCCGCTGGGCAATCCGCTGGGCCTCGATCAGCTTATCCCGTGCCCGGAACCAGGCCACCTGCTGATCACACTCCTTCTGAATTTCCAGCATGGCCCGCTGGAGCTTCTCCTTGGACGCCACATAGTGGCTGGCGGGATAAATGGCCACATGATCCACGAACCGCTCTGCGATGCCGGAAACGGCATTGATTTCGCTGATCCGGTCCACCTCATCCCCGAAAAATTCCACCCGTATGGCCCTGCCGGACCAGTAGGCAGGGTAGATTTCCAGCGTATCTCCCCGGAGCCGGAATTTGTTTCGGGAGAAATCCAGGTCGTTTCGCTCATAGCGGATTTCCGTGAGCTTTCTCAGCACGTCGTCCAGAGGGTACTCCTGCCCCGCACGGAGGGAAATCACCATATTTTTATAGTCGATGGGGTCACCCAAACCATACAGGCAACTGACGGAACTGACCACGATCACATCCCGGCGCTCAAACAGGGCCGAGGTTGCCGAATGGCGCAGGCGGTCGATTTCCTCATTGACGGAGGCATCCTTCTCGATGTAGGTGTCCGTATGGGCGATATACGCCTCCGGCTGGTAGTAGTCGTAGTAGGAAATGAAATACTCCACCGCGTTTTCCGGGAAAAATTCCCGGAATTCGCTGCACAGCTGGGCCGCAAGGGTTTTGTTGTGCGCCAGAACCAGGGTCGGGCGGTTCAGCTGGGCGATCACCGAAGCCATGGTAAAGGTCTTGCCGGAGCCGGTGACACCCAGCAGAGTCTGCTCCCGCAGCCCCCAGTTCACCCCATTGACCA